>JABGPZ010000044.1 GCA_018644725.1 Phycisphaerales bacterium | reverse complement strand
CGTATGAAATTTGTACCAGTCCCGGTTTTTCCACTCACCTTTCTTTCGCCCCTTCCTGTCTTTCGTTTTACGCTTCCGTGTCTTCCCCGCCCGTCATTTCGCTGCTGGTCAGCTTGCGCGGCTCGATGCTTGTCGCGTCGAGAATCGGAATTTCTTCCTTGGCCGTCGCGCCCAAATCGCGGAACCGTCGCGCACTCGGCAAGACATTGCGCTCGAGGCTACCGATCATCTTGTCGTAGGACTCGCTGGAACGCTTGAGATTTTTCCCGAGGTTCACGATGTGCGTCGCAAGGGCCTGGATCCGCGTGTAGAGTTCTTCGCCGAGATCCGAAATCTGCCGGGCGTTCTGCGTGATCTGTTCCTGACGCCAGCCAAACGCGACGGCCTTGAGCAGCGCCATCAGCGTCGTCGGCGTCGCGATGATCACCTTCTGCTTCATGGCGTCCTCGATCAGCGCGTGATCCTCTTCCAGCGCGGCATACAGGAACGACTCGCCCGGCAAAAACAGCACGACGAACTCGGGCGTATTCTCGAACTGGTCCCAATAACTTTTGAGCGCGAGGCCCTTGACCTGGTCCCGCAAGTGCCGCACATGCCGCGTCAAACCGGCCTTGCGTTCCTCGTCGGTTTTGGCCTCGACGGCCTGCATATAGCCTTCCATCACGGCCTTGGCATCGACGATCACATCGCGCCCCGAGGGCATATGGATCACCATATCTGGCCGTTGTGCGCCGCCCTCAACCGCGACCTGTTGGTCGAAGTCGCAATACTCGTCCATGCCCGCAAGTTGAACCACACGCTTGAGTTGCAACTCGCCCCACTGCCCGCGAACCTGCGGTTTTTGCAACGCAGACACAAGATTCTGCGTCTCCTGGCGTAGCGTAGTCTGCTGGATGGTGAGCGCCTTGACCTGCTCCATGAGCGATCCGTACGCCTCTTGGCGATGCTTCTCGACCTTTTGCGTTTGGAGTTCATATTTGCCGAGCGTCTCGCGGATCGGCTTGAGCAGTCCGTCAAATTCCTTGGTGTGCTTTCCGAAATTCTGCTCGGCGAGCTTGAGGAATGACTCGGCGTTGGACTTGAGCGCGTCGGCCGATGCGGCCTTGAATGCCTTGTCCATCGTCGCCTTGATTTCGTCCAGCGCTTTTTTCTGCTCGGCGAAATTCTTCTGCGCCTCAGTGAGTTCCGTCGTCGCTTTCGTGTTCGCCTGGAGAAGCGTATCCCGCTCGGAGCGCAACGTGTCAAGCTCGGTCTTGGCCTCGGCAAGTTGCGCCGTAGCGGCCTTGGCCTGCTGAGCGAGGGTCGCGGCCTCGGCTTTGCCCTGCATATCCATCCGCTCGAGATCGACCTCGTGCGCACGGCGCTTGGCAAGAATCACTAGATACGCTCCCACGCCCGCGATCAACGCGCCAACAATAGCACCAATGACAATGTCCATCATGCCTCCTGCGCTGGCAGCTCGCCCGCGGGGGCCAGCTCGCCGTTCTGGGTTTCGGTGAGAATCTGGATTTTCTTTTCAGCCGTATCGAGCATCGACCGACAGGCCGAGACCAGCTTGGTGCCCTGCTCATATTTTGCGATCGATTCTTCCAGCGAAATCTCGCCGGACTCAATTTGCGCGACGATCTGCTCGAGTTGCGCCATTGCTTCTTCAAATGTTGGAGTTGCCATCGATGTTCCTTTCGTCAATCATTCATCATATCAAACAGGGGCGACGATTCGCCAGACTGTTTAGAGGTTTGGGTTCTTTTTTTACGCGGTTTACGCGGTTTGGGCGGTTTGGGTTGGTTAAAAACCGGGGCATCCGTCGAATCGCCATCGACGACACTGCGGATCTGCTGCTGGCCGGCAAGTTCGGTCGAAAGCTGTGTCCCTGCTGGCGCGTCGGCGGGTGCGTGGACAATCGTGCCGTCGGCGGTGCGCGTGACGCTGTAGCCGCGGGCAAGGACGCACTGATAGCTCATCGCTTCGAGCTGGCGTTCGAGGGAATTCAAACGATGCTTCGCCACAGCCAGCGTATGCTCGGGATGGTGGCGCTCCATGCGCCGTTCAAGCTGGCCAACCTGCTTGGTCGCGCGCGCAATGCGCCCACCGAGGGCCCAGCGGAGTTTCATCAGGACGCGTTCGCATCGCCGCTTGCGCTCTTCGAGGATGCGCGTGGGGTGTTTCTTCAGCAGACGATGGCTGAGGCCGGCGAGGCGTTTGTCGCGCTGGGCAAAGCTGCGCTGTGTGGCGGCGGTCAGGCGGTGGTCCAGCTCGTCGACGCGCTGGGCACTGGTCCGCACGCGCCAAAGCGGGTCACGCAATGCTGCGTGGCTGGCCAAGGCCGAAAGACGTTGTCGACGCGCGCGGAATTGGTCACGCAGTGCGCGGAGCATGCGTTCGCGACTGGCGGCGACCAGGGAGAGCAAGTCCGCTCGGTCGGGCGTGGCGTGTTCGGCTGCGGCCGTCGGCGTCGCCGCGCGCAGGTCGGCGACCATGTCGGCAATGGTGACGTCCACCTCGTGGCCGACACCGGAGATCACGGGCGTGCAGCAGGCCGCAATCGCTCGCGCGACGGGTTCCTCGTTGAAGCACCACAGGTCTTCGAGGCTCCCGCCGCCCCGGCCGACGATCAACGTATCGATCCCCAGCCGCTCGGCTGCGCGGTCCAACGCTGCAACCGCGCCGGCAATGCGAATCGCCGCGCCGTCGCCCTGGACCATCGCGGGCACCAGATAGACCTGCGCCAGCGGCCAGCGTCGCGAGAGCGTCCGCTCGATGTCGCGAATCGCCGCGCCCGTCGCACTGGTGACCACGCCAATCGCTCGCGGAAATTCTGGAATGGGCAACTTTCGCGCAGGGTCGAACAGCCCCTCGCCAGCGAGCTGCTCGCGAAGCTGACGGAACGCCAGCTCCAGCGCCCCTTCGCCGCGCGGGGTGATCCGCTCGACGTAGAGCTGCACCTTGCCCTGGGCGGGATAGACGTCCACTTTCGCCTCGACGACGACCTCGAGCCCGTCGGCCGGGCGAAACTTCAGCTTCGACGCGCGCGCTTTCCACATCGCGCAGGGAATCGTCGCCGCTGCGTCTTTGAGATTGAAATAGAGATGGCCGCTCGCCGGGGCCGACACGTTCGACAGCTCGCCGACAATCGTCACGCGCTGGGGGAAGCCCGCCGCGATGGCCGTGCGAAGCCGCTCGATAAACTGCGATACGCTCAGCTCGCCAGAACCGTCCGCCGCTTCGTTCGCGGAATCGGATTGCGGTTTCCCCGCGCCCTTGGCCGCGTCGAGCGCAGCAAAGCCCATCGCACCGCCGACGTCGGACGCAGCGCCAACGTCTGGGCCCTTTCGGCCGCCACGCGCACCACGGGGGGAAAACGACATGTCCTTACGCTTTGCCATATCTCCTTACTATACACAATCCCCCCGCCATTTTCCATGTTTTGAAACTGTTAGGAGCGGATGGATTTCCCCATCAATATTGTCCCACCCACACTATTGGCCGGGGCCTTAGTTTCTTGGAGCGAGCGAAGCGAGTGGAAAGACTAAGGTAAGTCCGGCCGATAGTGCTTCGTATTTTGTTTTCTGTTTCGCGATTTTGAAAAAGAAAAAATGGGCGAAAGATTTTTCGCCCCTACGACACAGACAAAATACACATTCCTCGTGAAACGACACCCTCACGTGGTTGCTCACGATGGGTACATCGTTCACAGCCCACGCCACCCTTCAATTTAAATTCCTACAAAATCAGGGGTGCGGCGGATTGGCAGGTGAGCGCGACGTTTTCCCAAACGATTTTCGCGCTGACGTTGCGCCAGAGCAGTTGCTCATAGCGGCTGAGCTGTTCGATGATCTCGGCGAGCTGAGTTTGCGACAGTCGGCCGGCAATCGACGAAATTTCCGCCTTCTGATCGTCGTGGACCAGCGGCCGATCCATGCCCGTCGCCATCGTGATCGCGTCGAGGTGCGCACTGGCGAGCAGCAACAGCATCCCGCTGGCAGCGCGGCGCGACGCAACGGCCTTGGACAAATTCGCGCCGGATTCCTTCTTCGCGCGCGAGACTTCCGCCTCGGCGAGTACGTCGGTCGTCTTGGCCCAGGCATCGCCGAACCCGCTTCGCCCTGCCCCGAGCGCGGCGAGGTCCTCGATCATGCCGCATTTAATTTCATACATTCCCGCGGCCGACATCTCCAGCCCCAGGCCGATTGACCCGCCCGTATACCGCGCCCAGAACGTCGCCTCGCGCCCGGGAATCTCGCCGTCGAGCAGCTTGGAAATCACGAACGGCTCGGGCAACGGCGCAAATCGGAACGCGCTGCAACGGCTTCGCGTGGTGGGCAACAGGTTTTCCGCTTTCTGCGTGAGCAAAATCATCGTCACGCCCGGCGGCGGTTCTTCGAGGGTCTTGAGGAACGCGTTTTGCGCGTCGAGGCTCATCAATTCCGCTTCGCGGATGACGAACACCTTCCCCACGCCGCGGCTGGGTGCGCGGTCGGCGGGGTCGAGGAGGAACTGCTTGACCACCGGTAGCGAAAGCATCTGCATTTTGCGCTGGCGGACGTCGGCATCGTCGTGGTACTGCGCGAGTTCCTTGTAGACGTAGTGATAGTCGGTGTGCGTGCCGGCCTCCATCAGGGTGCATGATTCGCACTCGTCGCACGGCAATTCCAGCAGCTCGTCGTCGGTGAGATAGCTCACGCGCCCGGCGTTGGGTGCGATCTGTCGATTTTCACAGAGGAGCAATTTCGCGAGCGCTTCGGCCGTCGTGCGCCGACCGATGCCGCGCATTCCCGAAAAGAGAAATCCGTGGTGCAGTCGCTCGGCCGCAAGGTTGCGCTGGAGGCGCGAAAGGACAGCGTCCTGACCCACAATGTCGATAAAATTCAGCATGCGTCCTCCGCTTTGCAGGCAGCCTGGACGGCGGCGAGGACCCGTTCGCTGACGGTTGCGATTTCGCCCACGGCGTCAACGCAGACCACCGGCGCGGGATAGACTTCGTCGAGGGCGCAAAAGCCGTCGCGCACACGGGAATGGTAGTCATCGCCACGCGATTCCATGCGGTCGCGCTGTTTGCCGACGCGGCCCATGCCGACGTCGACGGGGACATCGAGGATCAGCGTCAGGTCTGGCCAGCGTCCGCCGATGGCGGTTTCGCCGAGGGAGACGATCATCGCGCGATCCACGCCAAGCGCGCCCTGGTAGGCGAGCGTCGCGGAAATGAACCGGTCGCACAGGACCACCGCGCCGCGCTCGAGGGCGGGGTTGATGGTCTCGGCCATCAGCTGTGCGCGACTGGCCATGAACAGCAGCGTCTCGCACATCGGCGCGAGGGCGAGGTCTTTGCGGTGGAGCAAAATTTCGCGGATCTGTTTGCCGGTGTCGGTCCCGCCGGGTTCGACCGCGCGGACGACTTCCAGCCCGGCGGCCTCCAGCGTTGCCTGGAGCGCGCCAAGTTGCGTGGTTTTCCCGCCGCCGTCGGGCCCGTCCATGACCAGAAAGCGGCCTCGTAATGATTCCGTCCAAAGTTGCATGGACACAGTATCGCAATTTGGAGGTGGAAATGAAAGGAGAAAAATCAGGCAGTAGGCTTTAGGCGATTAGGCCGTAGGTAAGATGAAAACGGAGATCATTGAAAAACGACAGAAAACAGAAATAAAGCAGCCTACTCGCCGTCGTCAGACCGATTTGTAAACCATTCGGCAGGGTCGTCATATTCGTCGTCATCCTCGTCGTCGTCAGACCGATTTCCAGACCCATCGGCGGGGTCGTCCTGCTCTCGACGGCCAAGGCCGGCCACGGTGGCGAGGACCGCGAGAGTCACCATAATTGCCATCGCGCCGCGTCGGAAACTCGGCTGCGTGAGACGGTCAGAAAGATTTCGCACCCGCAGATGAGGCATCGACGGGTCGGGAAGGCGAATCGGCGCGGGCATAGCGGGGATGGTCTTGACCCGGCCATCGCGTGGGAGCAGAATTTCCTCGTCGGAGGCATCCAGGCCCAGCTTGCCGCCGGCGACGCGCTGGTTGAGCACGACGTCGGTCTCGGCACTTTTGCACAGGCGCGCCCAGGCCTTGACCATGCGCTCTGCCTCTTGCACACGAAGCTGCTGACAGTCGCGGTAGTGTTCGCTACGGATGACCTGTGCCCAGAGCGGCACGAGGACCATCATCGCCAAAATCCCCAGCGCCAGCCCGGCCGGGATAAAAAACAGCACAACCTTGAATGGTGACGCGGGCTCAAAATGGGGATCTTCATACTCCATACCCTGTTCTTATCGGCATCTTGGCAGCTCAGCTTGAATTTCCCTGCCCCGACAGCACTGGGCACAAAAAAACCACCCGCCGGACGGGATGTCCAACGGGCGGTTTGAATTGTCTTCGGCCTGTCATGGCTGTTGCCGTCTTTGTCTCTTTCCTACAGCCTGACAACCTACAGCCTAACGCCTATTGCCTACTTGTGCCATTTGGCGTAGACAGCGCGGTCGCCGAGTTCCTCTTCGATGCGGAGGAGCTGGTTGTACTTGCAGACGCGGTCGGTACGGCTGGCCGAGCCGGTCTTGATCTGACCGGTGTTCTTGGCGACAACGAGGTCGGCGATGGTGGTGTCTTCGGTTTCACCCGAGCGGTGGCTGACGACGGCGGTGTAGCCGTTGGCGTGGGCGAGGTCGATCGCGGCGTTGGTTTCGCTCAGCGTGCCAATCTGGTTGACCTTGATGAGGATCGAGTTGCCGCAACCCATGTCGATGCCCTTCTGGAGGAATTCGACGTTGGTGACGAAGAGGTCGTCGCCGACGATCTGGACGTCGTTGCCGATCTTGTCGGTGAGGGTCTTCCAGCCGGCCCAGTCATTTTCGCCGAGGCCGTCTTCGATCGAGCGGATCGGGTACTTCTTGCACCATTCGATCCAGATGTCGCACATTTCTTCGGCCGAAGCCACGCGGTCGGGGTTCGAGTTGAAGAAGCGGTAGCCATCTTTGCCGACGGCCTGAGCTTCGTTCACCATTTCGCTCGACGCGGGGTCGAGTGCCAGCCACATGTCTTCGCCGGGCTTGTAGCCAGCGAGTTCAATGGCCTTGAGGATCAGCTCGGGGGCTTCGTCGTTGCTCTTGAGCGACGGGGCGTAGCCGCCTTCGTCACCGACAGCGGTGTTGTAGCCGTTGTCCTTGAGGACGCTCTTGAGAGCGTGGAAAACTTCCGTGCCCATCTGGAGGCCCTGGCTGAAGGTTTCAGCGCCCCAGGGTTGGACCATGAATTCCTGGAAGTCGACGGTCCCGTCAGCGTGCTTTCCGCCGTTGAGAATGTTCATCATCGGTACGGGCAGGGTCACCGCTTCGGTGCCGCCGAGGTACTGATAGAGGGGTTTGCTGTTGGCAGCAGCCGCGGCGCGCGCGGTGGCCATCGAAACACCCAGCAGCGCGTTGGCGCCGAAGTTCGACTTGTTCTTCGTGCCGTCCGCTTCGATCATCGCCTTGTCAACGCCGAACTGGTCTTCTGCGTCCAGGCCGATGATGGCTTCGGCGATGTCGTTGTTCACGGCCGAGACGGCTTTGAGCACGCCCTTGCCACAGTAGACGTTCTTGTCGCCGTCACGCAGTTCGCACGCTTCGTGCTCGCCGGTCGACGCGCCCGAGGGAACCGCTGCGCGGGCCATCGTGCCGTTTTCGAGGTAGACGTCCACTTCCACGGTGGGGTTGCCGCGGGAGTCGAGAATTTGACGACCTTTGATCTGGGAAATCTTGGTAGACATTCTGATATCCTTCTGAATGGGGGTTAAAGTGTGCTGATTCATATCAGCATCACAAGTTGTGCATGTAACGCCGCACCGACTCCAAGCCGATGCAGAGAGGTAAAGTATTATAGCGATTAAGAAGTCTAAAACAAGAGTTTTTGAAATCCCCAAACAACCGCCACCACCGCCCCCCACCACGTCGGAGTTATTGCTCGCAACAATTCAGGATCAACGCTCCACTGTCACACCTCCGGTGCTGAAACAGACATCAAGAGGTCCCAAGCCGTGGTCGATATAAAAAAACCCGCTCGAAAGCGGGTTTAATACATCTTGATTCAAGATCGGCTTACAGGCAGCTGTCTTTGGCGGCCTTGGCGATGCGGAACTTGAGGACCTTCTTGGCCTTGATCTGGATGACTTCGCCGGTGGCAGGGTTGCGACCTTTGCGAGCCTTGCGGTTCTGGATGACCAGTTTCCCGAGGCCGGGAATGGTGAAGCCTTTTTTAGCTTCGGTGTAGGCGAGACCGACGAGGGTTTCCACGAAAGCAGCTGCGGCTTTCTTGGTCATTTCGTTGTCTTCGGCCAGTTTGGCAATGATTTGTGCTTTGGTCATCGGTTTTGCGGGTGCCATGGTGAGCTCCTTCTGTGTGAACAAACCTGAGTATGTTATCTCCGCGCTTTGGGTCAATCCGTGACTTCCGCGCGGTTGCCGAGTGCCTCACCCGGCTTGATATCCGATCTTCATATTGCACTTTGCGGGCAGGCATTTCAAGAGAGAATGCGAAAAATATGTAATAAAATCAGGGGTTCTCGTAAATAAAATATTTCACATTTTCTCGGCCTCACTCTTGACTTGAACACGCCAAATTGCTTGACGTTCAATCGCACTCGATCAACACGTTGTCGATCAATCGCGTTTTTCCGAAACATCCCGCAATCACAAGAACCCGATTTCGCCCTTTATTTGCAGGGGGTTTCAGAGTTTCCGCATCAAGCAATTCTAAATATTCCAACTCAAATACGGGCGTGCACTCGGCAAAAAACGAATCCGCAAAATCGCGCAACTCCGCACCAGAAGGGGCTGAATCTGAAATTTTCTTCGCCAGCACCTGCAAACATTCGTAAATTTTTGGGGCGAATTTTTTTCGAATTTCTTCGTCGAGATAGACATTTCGGCTCGACAGAGCAAGCCCGGAGGCCTCGCGCACGATCGGACACACGTTCACGCGAACGGGAAAATCAAGATCCGCGACCATGCGTTTGAGGATCGCCGCCTGCTGAAAATCCTTCTGCCCGAGGTAAAGCACATCGGGCCCAACGAGGTTCAGCAGCTTCGCGACGACGGTACACACGCCGTCAAAATGCGTAGGCCGACTGCGGCCACACAACCCCTCGCCAAGCTGGGCGACCGCGATCGTCGTCAGTCCCCCGCCCGCGCCATCGGTGTACATTTCATCGGGCGTTGGCGTGAAAACCACCGCGACATCGCACTCGGCGCACGCGGCGAGGTCGGCCTCGATCGGCCTGGGATATTGGCTGAGGTCTTCGGTCGGGGCAAACTGGGTCGGGTTGACAAAAATGCTCACGACCACCGCGTCACACTCCGCGCGCGCGGCATCGATCAGCGAGCAGTGCCCCGCATGAAGCGCGCCCATCGTCGGCACAAAGCCCACGCTTTGGCCCGCAGCACGAAGCTCGGCCATCGCCGCGCGAAGTTCCTGTATAGTAGATACGGTCTTCATGGTTAGACCCCGGGATACATCTGCGCCAGCCAGCGCGCCGAATCCTCGGCATAGGTCCCCGCCGAGATCGACTCGCGGATCGCCGCGAGAAATTCCGCAAAGAAATGGAGATTATGAATCGTCATCAGCGTCGGCGCAAGCATTTCGTTCGCGGCGAAGAGGTGACGAATCGTGCCGCGCGAATAGTTCCGGCAGGCGTAGCATGTGCAGGTTGGGTCAATCGGCTCGGCGGCGCGGGCGTGTTTTGCGTTTTTCATTTTCACACGGCCATTCCATGTGAAGGCCTGGGTGTTGCGGGCGTTGCGTGTGGGCATGACGCAGTCGAACATGTCGATCCCGCGCGCGATGGCGGCGAGGATGTCCCGCGGCTCACCGACGCCCATAAGGTAGCGCGGCTTGTGCTGGGGCAGAAGCTCGTCGACCTCGTCGAGAACGTGGCACATCACCTCGTGGCCTTCGCCGATGGCGAGTCCGCCGACCGCATAGCCCGGCAAATCGAGTTCGACAAGTCGCTCAGCCGATTCGCGGCGGAGGTCTTGATGAATGCCGCCCTGCTGAATCGCAAAAAGCGCCTGGCTGTGACCCTGCACGCTTTTGCGGCCTCGCTGGTCCCACGCGTCGCGCGACTGAATCGCCCAACGCACGGAGGTCTCCATCGCGTCGGCAAACTGTTCGCGTGTCGCGTCGGCGGCGGCGCAAATGTCCAGCTGCATCATCACATCCGGGCCAAGCTGATGCTGGGTATCAACAACGTTCTCAGGCGTGAGTTCCACGCGTCGGCCGTCAATGTGCGAGCGGAACGTCACACTGTCGCCAGCGATTTTCCGCATATGCGCTAGGCTGAAGACCTGATAGCCGCCCGAGTCGGTCAAAATCGGCCCGTCCCACGCCATCATCGAATGCAGCCCGCCGAGTTCGCGGACGATTTCCGGCCCGGGGCGCAACAACATATGATAGGTGTTGGCCAGAATCATGCGCGAGCCGGTATCGTGCAGTTGCGCGGCCGTGAGGCCTTTGACGCTACCGCACGTCCCCACGGGCATAAAAATCGGCGTTTCCACCGAGCCGTGGTCCGTCTTCAACACTCCGCGTCGCGCCGCGCCGCAGGTGGCTTTGGGTTCCCAGGTTAACATCTGCGATTAGTGGTGAAAGACCATGGTCTGGACTTCGACACCGTCGATCGCGTTGAGCTTGTCGCAAATCTGCTGAATTTTCTCGGCCTCGGCGACGACTTCGAGCAGCACCAGGCCGTTCTTGCTATCGCCGGGTTCATGCAGGCCAAGGCGGGTCTTGATCGTGTTGCCAAACTCCGTCAGCGCCTGCTGAACGGGAACGGCTTCTTCGAGGCGGTCGGTGATGTGAATGCCGAGAATCGTGTGCGGATCGGTCATAAGTCTCTCCAGATAAGTAGAATGGTTCACAGCCCACGGCCGTGATATTACTACTGTACCAATCTTCCGACGAAAATCAAACCCCATCGAAAAATTCTCACTTCATTTCTCACATGGACCTTGCAATCGGACCCATTTTCTGTAAAAATTCAAATATCTATTTGACTTGCATACCCCCTAGGGGTATCTTAAGCAAAGATCGAACGCCTCATCAACACTACCCGAAGGAGATTCGGAATGATCCAAGCAACACGTTTACGTCGTATCGCGCTTCTGGGCCTTGCCGCCCTGCTGGTTTCCGGCTGTATTCAGCCAGGCAATGAGGAAGTGAACGAACTGTTCCGCCTCCAGCAAGCCATCCGCGAACGCAGTCCCCAATCGCGCAAGCATAGCGGGATCTCGCTGGCAACACCCAATGGGATCAGTCTGGGCAAGCTGCCTGTGAAAACCGGGCCGGGCGGACGCAAGATCGTTTCGCTGAGTCTCGACGAGGCCGTGCGTCGCGCACTGGCGAACAACCCGCAAATCGCCGTGGTCAGCTTTGCTCCTTCGATCAGTCGCGAAGAAGCGATCCAGGAAGCGGCCGAGTTCGACGTCTCGCTCTTCGGCGAGATTGGCTATGGGTATTCCCGTATGAGTCACTCCATGCACTCCTCCAAAGCCCACGAAGGCCACGGTGTTGACTTCGGTTGGGGCCTGCAACAAAAACTTGCCACAGGCGGCACGTGGCAAATCCGAAACAGCCTGTCACGGGACTGGAGCAACGATGGCGACAAGAGATATTCCAACGCACTCGGGCTGATGTTCTCCCAACCGTTGCTGCGCGGCGCGGGGACGGAAGTGAACCTGGCCGACCTGAAAATTGCCAACCTTGAACATCGCATCTCGCTGAGCGAATTCCGCGCCGAGGTCGAGGACATTCTCACTCAAACCACCATCGCCTACTATGACCTGCTTCAGGCGCGCGAAAAGGTCGCGATCACCCAGCGCCTCTACAAACGCACACAGGAAACGTTCAAGCGCCTCGAAGCGCGTAAGAATCTCGATGCGACCAAGGTCCAGCGCAAGCAGGCCGAAGCCGCCAGCAAAGATGCCCTCGCGACGCTGCTGGTCAATCGCAACGAAGCCGCCGATGCCCAGGACACACTGGTCAAGCTCCTCGGCGACGCGCAGCTCAATCTGATCTCGGATGTTCAAGTGCTCCCCGCGACCAAAATGGCGGTCGACAAACTAACCCTCAGCGCCAAAGATCAGATCATCGTCGCCCTGAAGAACAGTCCCGCCCTCGAGCAGATTCGCCTCGCGGTCGAACAGGCTGGCATTGGCGTGCGCGTGGCGAAAAATGAAACCCTTCCGAGCCTGGACCTCTACACGGCCGTGGAACTCATGGGACGAACCGGTAGCCAAAAAGACAGCTTCAACGAAGTAGCCGGCGCAGACAACGCGGCCTACCAAGTCGGCGTACAATTTGAATATCCCCTCGGCAATCGCATGGCGAAATCGGAACTGCGCAGTGCGCGTCTGGTCCGCCGCCAAACCCTTGCCCAGCTCCAGGCCACCGCCGACGACGTCGTCCAATCTGTCCGCGAGCACGTCCGCCGCATCCAGATCGCCCAGAAGGAAATCGTCGCGCGACAAGATGCCGCTGAGGCCTATCGCGAAGAGCTCAAAGGCCTCGAGGACATGGAGCGCATCCGCGCCCAGCTCACGCCCGAGTTCCTCAACCTCAAACTCCAGGCCCAGCGCCAAGTCGCCGCCAGCGAGCAAAGACTCGTTCAGGCGATCTACGAATACAACACCGCCATCGTTGAACTCTCCGAGGTGACGGGGGTGATGCTGGAGACCCGCCGGGTGAAACTCGCGGTGCCCGATGCCATTGGAACCGACGCGAAATAAAGTCCCGCAATGGAGCTGTCCAAGGATGAATCGTTTGCTCTACATTTCGATGCTGGCGCTGCTGTGTGGCGGCTGCATGGAACGCCGGGTGCGGATCTCGACCCAGCCCGACGGCGTGATGGTGTTCGTGAATGACCAGCCCGTGGGCATAAGTCCGTGCGAGATCAAAGTTCCACCCCAGCGCGACGAATTGTTTTCCGATCCGTACATTATTGAAGCCACGGCCGAGAACCATTTGCCGGTGATGTACTATCTCCCGCCCAGGCGCAAGTCGTCGATGGCCGTGGAGGAGGTCCACCTCAAGCTCACGCCGATGGAGGGTACGGCCCTGCTCGCGCCCCCTGCCGCGCCGAGGCCCAACCCCGCACCAATCCCGGACGAGATCCCGACGGCCAGACCGCTGGTGCAGGACCCCGTTTCGCCGCCTGAGGAACCCTCGCCGCCAGCCGAGACCGGCCCCGCCGCCCCGATCCTTGTCCAGCGCCTCGACGCACAAGCGCCCACCAGCGCAATCCGCTTCAATTGCGAAGTGCGCCTGGTCCGCATGAAAGACGGCGCGACACTGATCCACGCCAGTACGCTAGGCACATGGAGCGACCGTGACGCACTGGGAGACCTCCTCGCCAAGCGCATCCAAACCCAATGGCCCGACGGCCGGCTGGCAGTGATCTCCTTCCGCAACCGTCGGCGCTCCCCCGCCGGAAAAACCATCGCGTCAAAGATGACCGACCTGCTCGCGCGGAAGCTGGAGCTTGGGTCAGAATTTCAAACCGTGCGTACGTTCGACCTCGTCGACAGCGGTATCGACCCGATGGAATGGGGCCATTCCGACATTCTCAAACACAAAGCGCTCGCGCCCCACCTCGCCGCCGCCGACTATGTCCTTCTCGGCGGAACCAGCGAATCCGCCAGCCGATAAAAAAGAGCGACCCATTGGGCCGCTCCTGTTACGTTTGTCTTGTCTCGGATTATTTTGCCAAGAGGCTGGTCGCGGTCATTTCGGCCGGGGCGGGAATGTCGAGCAGGTCGAGCATCGTCACGGCGATGTCAGCGAGCTTTCCGTGTTCGACGAGTTTGTACTCGGCCGGGTCGTTGCTCACCAGCGAGCACGTCACCAGGTTCGTGGTGTGCGCGGTCTGGACGTTGCCCTGCTCGTCGGCCATTCGTTCGGCGTTTCCGTGGTCCGAGGTAATCAGAAGCGCCCCGCCACGTTCGAGCGTGGCTTCGACGACCTTGCCGAGGCATTCATCAGTGACTTCGACGGACTGGCGCGCGGCCTCGAACACGCCGGTGTGCCCGACCATGTCGCAGTTGGCATAGTTCAGCACGATCACGTCGTAGGTGTCCTTGAGTTCGCACGCGCAGGCGTCTTCGGGGTCCTTGCCTTCATAGTGGCCGATCTCGTGCGATTCGGCAGCGTCGCGGGCGGCGCCAATCGATTCGGAAATCGCCACCAACGCAAGGTCCGTCACTTCATAGGCGCTCATCGCGGGCTTCTGGTCTTCGGGGATCGAAATCGAGTCCACAAGGATGCGGTCTTCGCCGGTGTAGGGCTCGAGCAATTTTCCGTTGAAAAAGCTCGTGACGTGTTTGTATTTCTGGAACTCCGCGATGCGCAGCTGGCGCAGACCCTTGGCCGAAATCACTTCACCCAGCAGGTTCGCCATATTCATCGGCGGCACGAGTTCGAAAGTGAATTCGTCGAAGTAGCGCGTGAGGCCCATGTAGAACACGTCGGGCTTGGCGCGGTCGAACCCGCCGAACGGCTCGTCGACGAACGCGTTGGTCAGCTGCAGCGCACGGTCTTGACGATAGTTCAAGTGCAGCACGCAATCGCCGGGCTTGATGATGCCGACGGGTGCGCCCTCGGCGTCAACGATGACGCTCGGATCGATGAATTCGTCATTTTCGACAATGTCCGCCCCTTCGGCCTTTTGCGTTTCGGCGCGGGCATAGGCCAGTTCGATGGCCTCGCGGGCAGAGTGGACAGCGTGTCCCGTCCCGCAGAGAAGCAGGTCGTAGGCGCGTTTGGTGCGGTCCCAATTTTCGGCGCGGTCCATGGCGTAGTAGCGGCCCATGAGGGTGCCGATGCGGCCACCGGTTTCGGCGAGGACAGCTTCGAGCTTGTCGAGGAAACCCAGTGCGCTTTGGGGCGCGGTGTCCCGGCCATCGCTGAAGAAGTGGACCACGACATTGCTCACGCCTTCGGCGGCGAGTTCGCGCAGGAACGCGTGGAGGTGATCTTCGGTGGCGTGAACGCCCTGGTCCTGCACGAGGCCCATGAGGTGGAATGCCGCGCCGGTGGTCTTGCAGCGCTCGATGGCCTCGCGATAGCGCGGTACCTGGAAGAGCGAGCCGTCGGCGATCATGTCGTCCACGCGGAGAATTTCCTGCTTGACGATCCGGCCTGCGCCGAGATTGAGGTGGCCGACTTCGCTCGAGCCCTGGCTGCCGTCACGCACGCCCACTGGCGAGCCGGCGGCGTCGATGGTGCAGGTCGGGCAGGTGTCGAGAATCGCGTCCATGTTGGGGGTGTTCGCCGCCGAAACAGCGTCACCTGCGTCGCCGGTGCCGATGCCCCAGCCGTCGCGTACGATCAAAACGAGAGGTTTCTTAGCCATGATTATCCTTGTAGAAAAATGTCGGACCCGTCGGGCCACAGGTTGGTCAAAGTCGAAGGATTATAGCGAGAACAGACCCATATTCCAATAAAAAAGCCCGCGCGAGGCGGGCTGATAGATTCGAAATCGACTATTTCGGCGCGGGCGCTTCGGGCGTGATGGGCGTGATGGACGTGGGAACGTCCAACAGCGTCTTCATGGTTTTCTCGGTCTCGATCGTGGAATCGTGCGGCGCGGTCTTGGGGATGTCGAGGAAGTTTTCGTCCTCGGCGGGATCTTTCGCGACGGGCTTGGGCAGCCACGCAGCGCGATTGGCGAGAACGATGGGCTTGTCGCCGAGGGCCTTGACCATCCGGTCGGCAACTTTGATGGACTCCATCATCGGGTGGCCATCAAGCTCGAGGGCCTTGAGGTCCTTAAGGAATGCCTTGGCCGTCGCAAAATCTCCTTCGTCGACGGCGATGTGAACCAGAGCGATTTTCGCCTTGGCAGCGATCATCGGGTAGTTCTGGCCGGCGTTGGTGTTGGCCGTTTGGAGCTGGCTTTTGGCCTGGGCACGCAAGCCCATTCCCCGCTTGGTTGCGGCGTCAGCCTCTTTGGCGTCCTTGGCAATCATGGCCTCGCCGAAGGCGTTGGCGGCCTGGGCCATGCGGACCTGACCAAGGCGATATTGGCTCAGAACTGCGATGCGCTCGTCCGTATCCTGGTTGCTCAACGCAACAAGATTCGTGACCACTTCGTCGGTCGGGTTCGAAAATGCGTACTCGTAGCGGGCCGATTCGATCTGCACGCCAGCCAGGTCGGCGGCACGCATCGTGCGGAACTTGGAGATCCCCACCAAGATCAGCGTCGTGAGCGCGGCATAGAAAAAGAGTTTGCTGCCGCTGCGCTTGATCCACGCCCAAATGGCCTTGAGTTCGGTTTCGAGGTCGTTTTTCTGGAGTTCGTGACGATGTTCAGAATCCATCTGCTCTGTGTCCTTTCGATCCCGCGTCAGTTCGTCGCGGGCGATGTTGCGATTGTGTGCGTCCAGACATCCACATGAATCTGGATCGTATTCAGCAGTGAGTTTTTGCGGGAAATTGTAATCCGGCATCGCTCACGGGCTTTTTCAAAATCAAGGGTCGCCGCGCCGCGCGCAAAGCCGCGGGTCACGAGGTTCCATCGATACTGAGGCATTTGTTTTTCGTAGAAGTTCGCCAGCGGCGCGATGGGGCCTTTGCCCGAGTAGCGATGATCGACCCAACGCAGCCCGCCGTCGCTCCGGTCGCGGCTGGTGTCGTGTTCCATGTCAAAGCCAACGGGCACGGGGATGTCGGCCATCGGCGGGGCCACCTGCGGGACATATCCCGTCTCGGGTGCCAAGAGGTTACAGCCTCCGACAGCAAGCATCGAAAACGACAGCAACAGGGCAAAGTGGGTTTTCATAGCATTCTCCTTCAATTCTGGCCCTCCAGAATCGCGATTTGGGGGCAGATTGTCAAGCAAATTTGCATTTCGACGCAGGAATTGATTGACCTGCTGGCGAGATTTGGCGATACTCGGACGCGATGAATGACATTGCAACCAATCTGGACGAGCCAATCGGGCTGATTGCTGGCGCGGGCCGCCTGCCGCTTTTGGTGGCCGAGGGCATCGTCGAATCCGGCCGACGGGTGATCTGCTGCGGCCTGGACGGGTTCGCCCATCCGCGCCTGAACCACTATTGCGACGACTATCGTAGCGTCGGACTCGCCAAGCCCGGCAGCTGGCTGCGCTTCCTCAAATCGCACGGTTGCCAGCAAGCGGTGATGATCGGCTCGGTCCATAAGTCCGCGATGCACTGCCGATTTCGCTGGCTGAAATTTTTGCCCGACCTCCGTGCGATCCGCATCTGGTATCACCGCCTCCGCCACGACAAACGCGACAACGCCGTGCTGATGGCCATCGCCGACGACCTCGCTTCCCAGGGAGTACCACTCATGAGTAGCATCGAATTTTGCGCCGACCACCTCGCCACCGAAGGCGTGATGACCCAGACCCAACCCGCCGCCACCGCCGCCGCCGACATCGAGTTCGGCTGGCACATTGCCATCGCCTCGGCCGACCTCGACATCGGCCAGGCCCTCGCAGTCAAAGAGCGCGACATCATCGCCGTCGAAGCCGTCGAAGGCACCGACCGCATGATCGCCCGCGCCGGCGAGCTGTGCAAATCCGGCGGCTGGACGATGATCAAAGTCGCCCGCCCGGAGCAGGACCCCCGCTTCGACGTCCCCACCGTCGGACCCAAAACCATCCGCAACCTCCACGCCGCTGGCTGCAACACGCTCGTCATTCAGGCGGGCATGACCCTCATCGCCGACAAACCCGCCACGCTGGAACTCGCCGACTCGCTCAAAATCGCCGTCGTCGGAAAAACACCCGCCAAAACCGACCACGCCAAATTCACGGAATAAAAAAACCTGACCTCTTTGCGTGCAAGAGGCCAGGCGTGAACGACCATTCTATTCTTTTTTTTTATAGTTTCTGTCTGCTTCATTGTGGTGCAGGCTTCCAGCCTGCCTTTTTCTTTTCTTTCTTTCGTAGGGGCGAAAAATCTTTCGCCCAATCGTTTTCTTTTCCGTTGTCTATTTCCTTCAGCCTACAGCCTATCCCCTACGGCCTAATACTTCTGTGTATACGGTTTTTCTTTTTGGCCGGGTTTGGGACGCAGGAAGCGCGCTTTGGTGTCTTTGCGAATCTGCTTCATGTGCTCGAACAACTCGGCCAGCTTCGCTTTGTTCGTCTTGGCGAGGTTTTTCTGTTCGCCGATATCGGTCTTGAGATTGTACAGTTCAAAGTGGCCGTCTTCGAGGCTCTGAATGAGTTTCCAGTCGCCCTTGCGGATCGCCGAAGACGGGAAGCCGCCCTGATTGCCATAGTGCGGGTAGTGCCAGAAAATCGGACGCGTGGCAAATTCCTTCGGATAGCTGCCATCGAGGATCGGCCGCAGCGAAACGCCATCTTTGTGCTGATCGGGCAAGAGCTTCTTGCCGAGCAAATCGAGAATCGTCGGATAGAAGTCGGTCGATGTCACTGGCGCGACGGAGCTGCTGCCCGGCGTGGTCAGGCCTGGAGCGCGGATGATGCCCGGCTCGCGAATTCCGCCTTCGTACATCCAGCCCTTGCCGCAACGCAGCGGCATGTTGCTGGTGGGCGAGCCTTCGGAGGTGCTCAGCCCGCCGTTGTCGCTGAAGAAAATCACCAGCGTTTCGTCGGCAATGCCCAGCGTATCGAGCGCGCCGAGGACACGGCCAATCTGCTCGTCCATCGCTTCGACCATCGCACCGTAGATGGCGTGGTCCTGGACGATGCGCTCCCGCCGTTTGCTGGTATACCCGGCTTTGCGGAATGTTTTGATCTCCTTGCCTTCGTGCAATTGTTTGGCGCGTTTTTTGTATTTTGCGACGAGGTCTTTCCGGCCCATCAGCGGCGTGTGGACCGAGTAAAAGGACAGGTTCGCGAAGAACGGCGTGTCGGCCTTGGACCAGTCGGTCATCGACTTAATGATCTCGTCGGCGAGTCGCTTGGGCAGGTGTTCGCCATCGGGGCCGTCTTCGAGGCGCGGGTTGCCATAGGGCGAGAAATATCTCTTGCCGCCATACGGCCCGCCCTTGGTCCAGCCGCCCTTATTGACGTCATAGCCCTGTCCTTCGGGCCAGTGGGTCTCTGTGTCGCCAAGATGCCACTTGCCCGCGAAGATCGACTTGTAGCCGTAGGGCTTGAGTGCTTCGGCGATGGTCACTTCGGACAGGGCCATGCGCGGGTCGTATTGCGCGGGAAGGAATTTCACCGCGCGCTTGCCACCGAAAAAGTCGGTCGCCGGGCCACGGGTGGGATATCGGCCGGTCTGGATGCTGTAGCGCGTGGGGCTGCACACCGGGCACGCGGCGTAGGCGTCTTTGAGGACCAAGCCGCTCTTGGCGAGTTTGTCCAGGCACGGCGTGTCGTAGAACGAGTTGGGATTGTTGAAGCCCACATCCATATACCCATAGTCGTCGGCCACGATCAGAAGTACGTTCTTGATCTTGGCTTTGGATTTCGCCTTGCTGATGGCCATGGCGTTGGGTTGGCATCCGGTCAGAACCGCACCGGTCGAGGCAAAGGCCGCCACGCGAAGAAAGTCACGTCGTTGCATCAGTATCTCCTTCAAAAAGAGTATCGAGTCTCTGTGAGTACCGATGGTAGCGAATTGCGATTGCAATTCCAAGATTCATTTTCAAACGCCCCTCCCCGGCGGGGAAACTTCTGGAACCCCGTCGGCGGTTCTGCTATAATCCTGCCCTTGTTTTCAAGCAATTCCAACCCACCCATCACTGGAGAGAACCATGGCTGGACATAGTAAATGGGCAAACATCAAGCACCGCAAAGGCCGTCAGGACGCACTCCGCGGCAAAATGTGGTCGAAGATTTCCAAGGCGATCATGGCCGCGACCAAAGCCGGCGGGCCTGACCCGGACTCGAACCTCACGCTGCGCTATGCCATCGACGAGGGAAAAAAAGTCAACATGCCCAAGGACACGATCAAGAACGCCATCAAGAAGGCTTCCGGCGCGGGCAGCGAAGGCGTGAGCTTTGAGGAAGTTGTCTACGAGGGCTACGGCCCGGGCGGCACGGCGTTTATGGTCCTCACCCTCACCGACAATCGCAACCGCACCGCCCCCGAGCTGCGCAAGCTCTTCGAGCGCGCGGGCGGGCAGATGGGTTCCACCGGCTGCGTGGCGTACATGTTCCAGCAGACCGGCACGTTCACGATCAAGGCCGACTCCACCGACGAAGACACGCTGATGGAGATCGCCCTCGATGCAGGCGCAGATGATGTCGCGCTCGACGGGGACGTCTTCGAAGTGACCTGTGAGCCGAGCGCGTTTTCGACCGTCAAGGCCGCCCTGGAAGAAAAAGGCCTCGAGCTCGAAACCGCCGAAGTCGCCATGATCGCGCAGAACCCGATGGCCGTCGACGTCGAAACCGGAAAAAAAGCCCTCACGCTCATGGAAAATATCGACGAACACGAAGATGTCCAGAAGGTCTACACCAACGTCGAACTCACCGACGAAATCATGGCCGCACTGAACGAGTAGGCCCGAAGCCCGCACCACAAAAAAACACTAAAAAAAGCCCTAGCAATTGCCCGGGCTTTTTTATATCAAGTTCGCAAAGGAATCGTGTCAGTTTCCTGTGGGGTGATCCCAATCGGGGTGGACGGTGTTTTCTTTGGGGAAGCTCGAAGGATCGCGGCCTGGCGACGTGCGGAACAGGTCGGTAATGCGGCCGGAAATCGTCTGGGCCATCTCACGGACCATCTTCGACGCAAAATGACGCTCGTCTTTCATCGGCACGGTCCGCAAATCGACCTTATCGACGTGGAACCACATCTGCGTGCGCGGCCAAACTTGCTCTTCGTCGTGGACGTTGAGAATCCGGCAAGACACTTCCAATAGCGGCTCGTACACACTATCAGCCATATTTTTCACGAGGCGGAACTCCTCCACGCGCACGATCAGCACATGGGTGACCTCCAACGCTTCGGCGATCTTCAGAATGCCCGAATCGCGCTGGATGCGCTGCTGAAAATAACTCACCGTCGTGCTATAGCGCTTAAACGAGTCATACGGAATCGTGCTCGCGGCGAGTTCCTTCTTGTCGAAATTGGAGTTGATCGCCCGCATCAAATCCGGCACGACGGGATGGGTCCGGTCGGCTTCGCGGGGATCATCGACCAGCACGAGCACCTTCGACGGAGGCTCCTCGTGAAAGGTAAACTCCGCAGGCACATCGTCGTTGCCCGCCGCCGTCTGTAGCCAGGCAATCGGCGCACAGCCCGTCGCCCCACAGAGGATCACACCGCACATCCATAGGCAAATCGTTCGCATCAGTTTCTCTCCCGGGTCGGTTGGTTCGGTTCAGTAAACTGCTCATCTTCGGTGAGTGTCAATTCCTCACGGCCGTAGAACAGCTTGGCAATCTTCGTGCCGAACTGCTTTTCCATTTCGACCTGAATCATCCGCTCGCTCGCACGGTTATAGCTGATTTTGTCACGACTCTCGGGATAGGAAACTTCCATCCCGCCATCGGACATGAACAGCGGATCGCGGTCCTCGGACGTATCCTCGGCGCCATAGACTTCCACGTCGCCCACGACCGTGCCACGGTACGCATCAAGCATGCCGGGCTCGCGGGTCGTATAGGCCGTCAGCGGGACATAAATCAGATAGTCCGCCTTGAGGTCACGCGCGATTTTCCGCTTGTCGGTCGATTCCCACTCCGGGTTCGACTGCATATACCGCACAACGGTGTCAGGGTGGATCACGCGGATGTTTTTCACGGCCGGGTCGGTGCGCTCTTTGTCCTGATATTCCAGGCCTTCGCGAATCCAGCGCCCGAGGGTTTGGGGAATGTAGCCGTACTCAATCTTGATTTCGTCCTCGACGTAGATCAACACTGCGACGGTTTTGCCTTCGAGGCTCAGGCCGGTCTCCATATCAAAGGTCGAGTCGACATAGTGCGTCGGCCGCTCCCCGAAAAGCCAAAGCCCAAATCCGGCGACATTGCATCCCGAAATCATCATTCCTACCAGCACCAAGGCCAGTATCATTCGTTTGTTCATAACGTCTATCCTCTTTCATGTAGCTTCGTTAGCGGCCTATGGGGTAGGTTCCGTCGGCGATTCCAATCGCCAGCTTGAGCTTCCAGCCGCCCAGAAGCACAACAACCCCTGCGAGACTATACCATTTCCACACTCCAATGCGCACGATTTTCAGAAAATTTCGTCCGGAAATCGCCTGCGCCGCCCCCATCATGCCCAACGCAATCACCGCCAAAAACGCAAACACACCAAACAGGTGACATTGTGCGGCATAGACAAATCGCCCGCGGGACATCGCCGTCAGCGACGTCGTCACCCCGCAACCGACACACGGATAGCCCGTTTGGACAATCGACGCACACGGCGACAGGCCCAGCTGGCGATGCGTCCCCCGCCCCCGGTCGGTCGGGGAAAGAGAATACAACACGGCCATCGCCGCGAGAACCACTGCCGCCAGCGTCCCACCCACCCATCGACGACGGGCGGTGGACCATGCTTTGCTCGTATAGATCATGGCCTGATTGTATCCGAGCGGCGGGCGGTTTCCAACCGCAATTTGGTTGCAGGCACCCCGCGCGGTCGCTACACTGGAGTTATGAGCGAAACTACCACCCATCCCATCGTGTATCTCAACGGCCAACTTATCCCCCGCAGCGACGCCAGCGTCTCGATCGACGACCCGGGCTTTCTCCATGGCGCGAGCACCTTCACGACCATGCGCGCCCACAACGGCGTGATCTTCGGCTTTGAGCATCACCTCGCGCGCCTCGGCGATACCGTGGCCCAGCTTGGCCTGACTGTCGGCGCGACCACGCGCGAGCTGTACGACAACACCTACGCCGTGCTCGACGCCAACGGCCTGAGCGAAGCGCGCGTGCGGATCACCCTCACGCCGGGGACGGCGACGCGCGGCTCGACGACACTCATCACCGCCGACGCCCTGCCGGAGTATCCGGCCGAATGGTATACCGACGGCATCAAGGTGATCATCACGCCGATGCGCCAGCTCACGGAGGATGTTATTTTCGGCCTGAAAACGGGCTGCTATCTCCCGCGCCTCCTCGCGCGGCAACAGGCAGCGGCGGCGGGCTGCACCGATGCGTTATGGTTCAACACCGAAGAGCAACTCGCCGAGAGCTGCTTCTCGAACATCTTCCTCGTGACCGAAAGCGGCCTGCTGCTGACCCCGCCGATCCACACGCCCGTGTTGCCGGGGATTCTTCGCGAAACGGTCATGCAACTCGCCGCGACGCTGGAGATCGACGTCATTGACGACCGGCCGCTGACGTTGCAAGACCTCCTCGGCGCGAAGGAAGTGTTCCTCACGTCGAGCTGTATGGGGATTCGGCCGGTGGTCCAGGTCGAACAGCACACCATCGCCGATGGACAAGTTGGCCCGATCACAAACCGAATCGCGGCCTCGTACGCCCAAACCCTTGATCACGTTTGTAGCGAAAGGCCAACCATCCCCGAATAACTCGCCCCCGCGAGTCAATCCGCAGAGTAACAATGGTGGCGGAATTTTTCTGGGATTCAAAAAAAGAGCTTTCGATTGGTTTGTCCAACTTGGTATACTATAGGCCTGCCCGTTGCTGCTGCTTTCATGCGGATGTTGCGGGTGGATGCCCAAAGGGCGTTTGGACCTCTGGCGACGGCTGGAGACGTGAAACCTCAAACTGATCTGCGGGGCGCCGCAGTGGCAATCGATAGGCTTTATCATGACCGACCAGGAACCAAAGTCCAAGCCGGATGGTTTAGATGTACAATCATCGGCCCCCGTCTCTCCCCCCATTGAAAATTCCGAGCCGGGCGATTTGAATGTGCAATCGCAGGACTCCGTCTCTCCTCCGCCCGCAGAGTCCCCCGCTCCCGCAGAAACTCTGGCGGAAACTCCCGCAGAACAGCCCGCACCGTCGAGCCCCGCCGAGGAGCCCACGGCATCGCAGGCCCCTGAGCAACCCGCCCAGGAAGACTCCCCCGCTCCCAAGCCCGAGCGCAGGCCCGAGCGCAAACAGCCCGAGCAACCCACGGCCGTGGTGCGCTATGGTCTGAATCGCAATCTTGGCGAATTCCGCTACAACCCCTCGAAAATCTGCCCGATCCCCAGCCAGAAAGTCGTCGTGCGAACCGAACGCGGCGTCGAGCTTGGCACGGTGGTCAGCCCGGTCACGCGCGACAAACCCGCCCCCTCGCCCGAGGACAAATCCTGTGGGTGCGGCAATGCCAGCGGCGGATGTGGCGGCGGATGCGGCGGAGCCAGCTCGCCGATGGCCATTGACTCTGACCGTCTCCGCGAGTACATCAAAGCCGAAGGCAACGACTATCCCTTCCGGCGCGGCGGGCGCATCCTTCGCGCAGCCAACCCGCAAGACCTGATCGACTTTCGCCACTTCAAGAAATCCTCCACCGAGGCGTCGCACTACTGCAAAGAAAAAATCGCGGAGATGAAACTCGCGATGCGTCTGGTCTCGGTCGAACACCTCATCGGCGGCGAACGGATTATTTTCTACTTCAACTCCGAAGAACGCGTGGACTTCCGCATCCTGGTGAAAGATCTCGCCAGCCGCTTCCGCACCCGAATCGAGATGCGACAAGTCGGCGCACGCGACGAAGCGCGACTGGTGGCGGACTATGAACGATGCGGCCAACGCTGCTGCTGCCAGCAATATCTCAAACACCTCAAGCCGATTTCAATGCGGATGGCGAAGGTCCAAAAAGCGACCCTCGACCCGTCGAAAATTTCGGGCCGGTGCGGCCGCCTGATGTGCTGCCTGCGCTATGAGGATGAGACCTATACCACGCTGAAGAAAAACCTCCCGCGGAAAAGTTCGTGGATCCGCACCGAAACTCTTCTCGGGCGCGTCCTGGATTCACAGATCCTCACCCAGCTCACCCGCATTGCCCTGCCCGACCGGACCCTCACGGTGGTTCCCATCGCGGACATCATCGAACGCGATTTACCCGAGCCCTCCGAGGACGATCTGAACAATGCCGTGCGCGACATGAACCGCGCACGCCGCCAGGCCCAGGCCGCCGCGACGGGGAGCTATCAGCCCGCGCCAGCACCTGCCGCCGAGAAACCCGCCGACAAACCCAAGCGAAATTCGGGCCGCAAAGAACAGCCCAAAGGCGATCAACCCAAACGCGAAGGCGGCGGAAAACGTCGTCGCCGGCGGCGCAAACCGGCCGGCCAAGAACAAGGGCAGGGGCAAGGGCAAAAGCAATCCCAAGGCCAACCCAAACAGGGCCAACCTCAGGGTGGGCAAGAAAAATCGCCCCAAGGCAAATCCGATTCCCCCTCGGGTGAAGCCAAACCCAAGCGCCTGATCAAGCGTCGTCGCCGACGCCGACGCAAACCCTCCGACGGTGGTCAAGGCCCCGCTTCGCCCCCCGCACCCCAAGGCTCCTGATGAATCCACACGATGCCCATCTTGACGCGTTCGGTTCGCCCGTGGTGGACCGCCTTCTCGCGGCGACACCGGCAAACCAGTGGTCTCTTCCGGGCGGCACACTCCGTCTGCCGCGCGTCTTTGGGTTTTGCCGCGGAGTCAAGCGTGCGCTGTCCATGGCCGAACAGGCCGCCAGCCTGCACGACCCCAATAAGGGGCGACTGATCCTCCTCGGCGAGATCATTCACAATCCCTGGGTGAACGATCATTTCCGCCGTCTGGGTGGAACGATTCTCTTGCCGGAGCAACGCAAGCCAAAGAATATCGACAAGCACCTCAGCGCCAACGACACAGCCGTGATTCCCGCCTTTGGCGCGGGGGTGGCCACGGAAGCGCACCTCAAGCAGCTTGGGTGCGAGGTCGTCGATTGCAGTTGCGGCGATGTGATCCGCCTGTGGCACTGGTCGACTCACGCGGTAAAGGACGGATTTGGCGTACTGATTTTCGGCAAGCCACGCCACGACGAAACCGTCGTGACCAAGTCGCGCCTCGATCAAGCAGGCGGGAAATTCATCGTCGCCGAGTCGATCGACAAAGTCCACGATTTTGCGAACCTGATCGCGACGGGCAACGATTCGCCCGAGCGTTTCGCCGAGCTGTTTGACCCCGATGCGACCAACGCACAATCCCCGGCCGACCTCGCCCACCTCGCGCAGGTCTCCCAGACGACCATGCTCTATAGCCACACCGAAGAGGTCCGCCAAATTCTGACCGACGCGTTCACGACCCGCTTTGGCGAGATCGAGCAGCGGCTGATCTTTCAGCCCACCGTCTGCCGGGCGACCCAGGACCGCCAAAATGCCGCCGTCGAACTGTGCCAAAGTGGATGCGACCTGGTGATCGTCGTCGGCGGGCACACCAGCTCCAACACGCGCCACCTCTATGAACTCGCGCGCCAATTCGCGCCGGCCTACCATATTGAAGACGCTACCGCCATTCGATCGCGAGAAACCATTTTCGCATGGGATCCCGCCAATGGACACGCCACCGAGCAGACCGGCTGGCTTCCGCAAAAGCGCCCGCTGAACATCGCCATCCTCGCAGGCGCGTCCAGCCCGGAAATTGTCATCGGCGAAGTCCTCCAAACATTGGCGGAGTTTTTGCAGTAGCATGATCTCGCGGATTTTCACATCCCGCTTGGGCCTGCTGGTCGTTCTGGTGTTGCTGCCCGCAGGAACCGTCGCGGGTTGGCAGTTCGCACCTGCGGCCTTGGAACACCTCGCCACCACCGAGCTGACTGCTTCGACGGGGGAACTGGTCCCAACGGCCCCGCCCTTGCCCGTCCCCCCTCTTTTGATTCGCCATCACCCCATCATTCCACTGGCGGGGTCCCTGTTGGGACTTCTGGCGGTCAGCGCCTGGTGCGCGTGGGTTCTCCGAAGTTCTCACGCCAAACTCAACACGCCGCCCAAGCCGGCCGACCGACTGCTCCTCGCCGAATCCATCGCCAAAGCCGCCGGTGTCGCGCTGGGGGTGACGGTCGGATTCTTGAGCCTCGTCGCGGCGCTGCACACCACCGTCCTGGACCGCTGGACCACGGCCAACCGATTCTGGGAACTCCTCGGACACACCACGGCGCTGATCCTCGGGGCGGGAACCGTTTTCAGCATCGTAGCGGGAATCGCGCTCTATACCGTGATCCGTTTGGAAAAACGAACGCGAATCTCCACACAATCTGACTAAAATCCTTTCCCGCCCTTGCATTTGTATCCAAAAATCCGCATACTAACCCGTGGGTGATTTGCGCCCATAACTAACCTGTAAACCGACGCACCACAGGAGTCATTGCATGGACATCGACAAAGCATTCAAGGCCTACGACGTACGCGGATTGTACCCCGAACACCTCGACGAAGAGCTTGCCTGGCGCATTGGCCATGCGGCTGCAAATTTCCTCCGCAAACAAGTTTCCGGATTTGACTCCGGGGGCAAAAATTCCAACGCGATCGTGGTCGGCTATGACATGCGGCCTCACTCGCCGGGGCTGGTCGAGGCGCTGGTCAAGGGCATCCGCTCGACGGGCATGGCGTGCATCAATATCGGGATGTGCGACACGCCGATGATCTATTTTGCGATCAACCATCTCCACACCGCCGGCGGGATCCAGGTCACCGCCAGCCACAATGCGATCGAATACAACGGGATGAAAATTTCCGGCTACAAGGCCAAGCCTGTCGCGGCCAACACGGGCCTCAACGAGATCAAGAATTTCGTCAAGGCCATCCACGTCATGCCCGACTCGGCCGTCTACGGCGACTATTCCGAAGTGGATCTCTGGGATGAATATCGCGGTCACGTCCATCAATTCCTTTCTCTCCCTCGCCCGCTGAAGGTCGTCGCTGACGCCTCCAACGGCATGGCCGGGAAAATGTTACCGGAGCTCTTCGAAGGCGTCGAGAATCTCGAACTCACCGGCATGCACTATGACATGGACAACGGCTTTGTTCACCCGCCCAACCCGCTGGTCGAATCCAACCTGAAATGGACCCAGGACGCCGTAATCGCCCAAGGCGCCGACATGGGCATCTGCCTCGACGGCGACGCAGACCGTTGCATGTTTGTCGACGAAAAAGGCCAGATCATCCGCTGCGACATCATGACGACGCTTCTGGCGCTGGACTTCCTCAAAACCGACCCCGGCAGCGCGATCATCTATGACCTGCGCAGCAGCATGATTCTGCCCGAACTGGTCGCCGCAGCGGGCGGAAAACCCGTGCGCGAACGCGTCGGACACTCGTTCCTCAAAAAAGCGATGGCCGAGAACAATGGCATCTTCGGCGGCGAGCTTTCCGGACACAGCTATTTCCGCGACAACTTCCACGCCGACAGTGCGGCGATCGTCTTCGCGACGGTTTGCTCGCTGCTCGCACGCGAAAACAAGCCCCTCAGCGAACTCGTCGCGCCGCTGTCGGTCTACTCCCACTCCGGCGAGCTGAATTTCCAAGTCGAGGACAAAGACGCCAAAATGCAAGAAGTCCAAGACCGCTTCTCCGACGAAACCACCATCGACCATCTCGACGGCGTGACCTGCACGGCCGAGGACTGGTGGTGCAACGTGCGCCCCTCGAACACCGAACCGCTCTTGCGGTTGAGCCTCGAAGCCAAAAGCCCCGACGCTCTCGCGGAAAAACTCGCCCTCCTCAAGGGGATCCTCGGCGAACCCGTCGACCACTAATCTGCGCCGCCATACACAACTTCACAACACCCTTTCGAGGGTGTTTTTTTATCTAATTTCACTGGAAGGCAAGGCCTGACTCGATTACTCTAGTGCAAGTGAAAAGCACGCCTTTTCCATTTCATTGACCCACGGAGCATGCCCATGAAACGCCATCTGCCATTGATTTGTCTGATCCTTCTGACGGGAGTCATTGCGTTCCCGGTCTCGGCGGCACGAAACAAGAAACCCGCGGCCAAACCAACCAAGCCCCTCGCCCGCAAACCCAAGACAACGCCTGCCGCTGCGGCCGCCGAGAGCGCTCCCAAAAAACCCGCGCTCTCCAAGGAAAAACGGGATGCTCTGATCGAAGAACTCAAGGCCACCAAAAATCCCACCATCACCATCAAGGGCCTCAGCAACACATTCGTAGAATTCGAGGGAACGCCCTATCGCGAAGGGGGAGGCCTTCTCTACCTGCGCACCCCCAAGAAAAAAACAATCACGCTCTATCCGACGAACATCGTGGAGATCAAGATCACGGTCCCCGACGCCCTGCAAACCAAACTCGACGCTCTGAGCCAGGAGGAGCAAACTCTGATTCTCGCGGGATGGATGCTGGACCGCTACCTCCTCAAATTTGCGGAATACCATCTCCTGAATTCGTTTTTGGGTGGCAAGCTCCACACGACAAAGTATCCCCCCATTGCCGCCCTCTACAAAGAAAAAAAGCGGGCCATTCCGCCCCTGTTCGGCGGCAAGCTCCCCCGCGGAGTCACTTCGGCCGAGGAACTGCTTCCGCGCATCATGCCCACCACCCGCGCCATCCTCGAAGAGAACAAAAAACAGGAAATGGCGTACGCGACCCAGATGAAAGCCATCGCGCCCTTGACCCACCGCGTGGAAACGGATCACTTCGTGATTTACTCGGCCTGGGCCAAAAAAGACGATGCCGTCCTGGTCAAGATCTACAATCGCCTCTATCCGCTGATCTGCAAGCAATACCTCATGGACTCCCGCGAGCATATCTGGGCGGGGAAGCTTCCCATTTATGCCTTCTGGACCATGGAACGATTTCAGAAATTCAGCAAGGATGCTTGCGGGGTCAACCTGGCCGCCGCCGGGTTCGCCGCCCAACGTGGCCACTTTAACTACATCGTCCTCGGCCCAGTCATGCGCAATGGACTCACGCGCGCCCAAGCCCAAATCTGGTTCGCGGAATTGCTCAGCCACGAAACCTCCCACGCCTTCCTCTCGCGCTACCATGGCCATCGCAGCGTTCCGAGTTGGCTGAACGAAGGCCTCGCCGAAATCGTCGCTTCGATTCTTTCCCCGCGCGGAAACACGATCCGAAAAATGGGACTCGCCCACGATGCCATCCGAAAGGGAAAGCGCTTCAACACGAGCTTCTTCACCGAACGGGTCGCACTCGACGACAATGGCGTTTCCTATGGCGCCGCCCAAAGTCTGGCGCGCTATCTCGCAAAACGAGACATGAAGGGCTTTTTGAAGCTCGTGCTGGAAATCAAAAAAGGCTCCGACGTCGAAAAATCTCTCAAAGACATTTACAAGATGGACTATCAAGCCCTTCTTATCGCGTGGCAGAAAGCGGTTCTCGGCCGACGATAACCCAACCCCAGCTGAAATCATCCTATGGATCGGAACTCATGACCATGAAACGAATTCTTCTTCCTCTTCTCGCTTTCCTGTCGCTGTTGAGCATCCCTGTGGTCACTCTGCAAGCCCAGCAAGTCGCGATTCAATTCGAGCTCAAAGACGGATACGTTCGCTGGATCTGCCCGAAATGCAAAGTAAACAACGCCGCAACCGCAGGCCTCAATAAATGCTACAGCTGCAACTATTCCACCACCTTTACTCTGGGATGCAGCAAGTGTCAACACCCATTCGATCTCGGCACGGCGAACTGTTCCAAATGCAAAGTGGCTCTCCCCAAGGTCTATGCGTCGAACCCCAATCCCAACGCCAAACCCATCCCCAAGCCCAAGGCCGCCGAACAACCCAAAAAGCTCACCCCCAGGCAAAAGGCGGACCGCACCAAACGCATCAAAAAGCTCGAAGCATACTACACAATGGTGTATGGCCAGCACCTCAAACACACCGACTGGTTTGTCCGCGCAGTTGCCCTCGCGGAGATGGGAAAGATTGACTGCAAGGAGAGCACCGACGAATTGATGAAGGTTCTCGAAACCGACCGCGACCCGATGGTTCGGATGTACGCGTGGGAAGTGCTCCACGCCCGCAGCGCATCGCTGGCGAAAATGCCGAGCTATCATCGCCGCTGGGTCGCCAACGGTGCCGAGGCCGCCTATCGTGGCGGGTTCCGTGGCGATTTGCGCGTAGGACTGATCAACGCCATCGCCGCCTATGGCCCCAAACCGCCGGGCTTCGAAGTCACGCCCCACGAGCTGATTCCGATGCTTCTGAAGACACTCTCTCCGAGCCGGCCGAGTGATTCGCGCACACTCAAGGCGCTGCGCGAACTCGTCGCGACCTGGAAAGACCCCGAGCTCACTCAAACGATTGCGCAGATGCTTTCCAGCGCGAAAACCGCCAACAAGGCCGAATATCTCCTCGGCGGGCTCACCGACACGATCGCCCCCGTGGGAATCTATTCCAAGGTCACGCCCTCCAGGGAATGGGTCAAGGTCCGCACCCAATGGGATGCGTGGATCAAAGAGAACCTGAAGACGAAGACCGAAAGCAGCCAAGCGCCCAAAACACCCTATGTCGGAAAAAGCACCTATTTCCCGCAGGCCGAGACCATTACCGACCCCGACGACCCCAAATGGAAAAAAGACCTCGAATTGGGCAAGCTTACAATCAACGACATCGATCTGGTTTTCGTGATCGACTCGACCGGCTCGATGCAATTGGTGATGACCAAACTCGCCAAGAACGTCACCGGCATCCTCAATACATTGAAGCTGTTCAGCCGCACCCCGAAAATCGGCGCCGTCTACTATCGCCACGAAGAAGACCCCGCGCTTCAGATGTCCTGCTGCAAAGCGGCGTTGGGAAAGGTCAGCCGCTATGAGCCAGCGGGCGGCAAGGCCTACAATTTCAAAGACTATCGCACGTCCTCTCTCCCGCTGACGAGTCAAATCACCAAACTCGCCGCGACCATGCTGGCCCAGAGGGCAGACGGCGCTCACTACAATCCCGATGTCGGAGAGAACCCCGGGGCGCTCCACGGCGGGCTCCTCTCGGCCACCAAGACAATGAAGTGGTCCAAGAACGCCACCGCTAAAAAAATCATCGTTCTCATGGGCGATGCCATGCCCACGAAAGGGACAATCCCCGCCATTGAAACACTCGTCAGCGGGGAGCACAGCGAGCGCAACATCACGTTTCACTCGATGCGCGTTGTCACCGAAGCCACGCCCAAATACTACGACGCTGAAGACTTTTTGCCGAACTTCATCAAGGTCGCAAAGCTCGGCGGCGGCACGTCACTCGTGGGGGACTTCAACAAGGAAACGTCCGCCCCGCATGGCCAGATCGCCCCGCCACACGACTCCAGCGACAACTTCCGCAAGCTCACCGTCGCAATCATCAAAGGCATGATCAACAAGGACTACCTCGACCGCGTCGATCCCGTTATCAATGTTCTGGTTGAATATGCCCAATCGCCCGACCCCAGGAAATAATGACGACCGCATGCCGTGTTCAGACCGCCACCCGGCGGTCTTTTTTTATGCGGACAATTGCCTTTCGCGCCCGGGGGCGATACCATAGGGGCATGTTCACCGGAATTATTCAACACGTCGGCCGCCTTCAGAGCATTCGCAGCTCAGGCGCGGGGAAGTCTCTTGTCATCGATCTCGGGCCACTCACCGAAGACCTGCGCCTTGGCGATAGCGTCGCCGTGGACGGGGTCTGCCTGACCGCCACGACGATCGACAAGACCGTCGCAAGTTTCGACGTCGTCAGCGAATCGCTTTCGCGCACGACGCTGGGCAAGCTCCAGTCCGCCGGCAAGGTCAATCTCGAACGCGCCCTCGCTGCAACGGGCCGATTCGACGGCCACATCGTCCAGGGCCACGTCGACGGCCTCGCCACCGTCTCCAACATCCGCCGCGGCGAGATGAGCTGGGAGATCACCTTCAAGGCCCCCGCCGACATCCTCGCGCTGATGGTCCCCAAGGGATCGATCGCCATCGCGGGGGTCTCGCTGACACTCGCCAATGTCACCACGAGCGGATTTTCCATCGCGGTGATTCCCGCGACGCTGCGCGAAACCACCCTCGGCGAGCTCGCCGTCGGACAGCAAGTCAACATCGAGACCGACATCCTCGGAAAATACATCCGCCGCTACCTCAGCGAATTGCTCGCCAACCCCGCCGCGGGAGGAACGCTCAGCCTCGACAAACTTCGCCAGGCCGGATTCGCCTAACCAATCCTATGGACAACGAGACTCTCATTTCGCGTTCGGAGTGTTCCCGCCTGCTGGCAGACCGCCGGTCGGTGCGCAGTTTTGACCCCGCCCGCACAGTTTCGCGGGATGTGATCGAGCGTCTTTTGGAGGTCGCACGAAACGCGCCCAGCGGCGCAAACTGTCAGCCGTTCCACTTTCTCGCCCTCGGCAACGCCGCCGCCAAGCTAACCTTGCGGGACGCGTGTGAGGCCGTCGAGCAGGATTTCTACGCCAGCGATGCCACCGCGACCCAACGCGACGACCTCGCGCATCTGCCTGTTCACGCTCAAAAGCCCATGCTCACCGACGCGCCGTGGGTGATCGTGATTTCGCGCCGCATCGCCACCGCCCGGGAACGGTTTTACTATCCCGCGCAATCGACTTGGCTGGCGGCGGGTGTATTGCTTGCCGCCATCACGGCCGAGGGGCTTTCGACCGTGCCCTACACGCCGCGCCCGACACGCGCCATCGCAACCGCGCTCGGCCTGGACGAAACCTACGATCCGCTGGTGATTTTTCCCGTCGGCTATCCCGCCGGTGCGCCCTTGCCCAACCTCACCCGCAAACCCGCCGACCAAACCACACAAATCGTTGAATAATCGCATGGTTTTAGTGAACTGATAATTATGCGACAGGATTGTCTCAAGCGCCGAAGGCGCGAAAGGGTTTAGCCGGGGGCGTAAGCCCCCGGAATGCGGAAAAAAAGAAAAGAGCCCCGAAGGGGCGAAAGAAACACCTCTCCTTCATTCTTCTTTCGCCCTTTCAGGGCTCAGATTCTAATGATCATCCACCGGGGGCTTACGCCCCCGGCTAAATCCTGTTGCCCTTTCAGGGCAAAGGCAACCCGATCCAACCGGGTGAGTCATTGAGTAGAATGGAATACTTCCCCATTTTACTCTGCCCTGATCCTAAAAAAAAGACACTCCGAAGAGTGCCTGGGGTGCATTGGATTTCTGATATCGTTTGTCTTATTGCCTCGCCGCGCGTCCTTACAACTTGACAAAGTTCTCCACCATTTTTCAATGAGTCAAGATTTAGTAAACGTCGTTAGAGTTTGACGAAGTTCTCTACCATTTTTAGGCCGATGGCCTGCGATTTTTCCGGGTGGAACTGCGTCGCGAGAATGTTGTCTTTACGCATCGCCGCGGGGAATCGATAGCCATAGTCACACCATGCAGCGACCTCGGCCTCGACACAGCCGGCCGCGTGATAGCTGTGGACGAAATAGACGCTCGGCTCGTCGCCCAGCCCCGCAAACAGCGGACAACTGCGGCGATAGTCCAGCGTATTCCATCCCATGTGCGGAATCTTGAGGTGTTCATGATCCGCTCCGAGAACGGAAAAATCAAAGTGGCGCACTTCGCCCGCAAGCAGCCCGAGCCCTTCGTGCTCGCCGTGTTCGCTGGAGCGCTCAAAGAGCAACTGGAAGCCCAGGCAGATCCCGAGAAACCACTTGCCCGTGGCAATTTCGTCACGGATGGCGTCGTCGAGGCCCGTTTCGCGCAGACGGGCGATGGCATCTTCAAACGCGCCGACACCCGGCAGAATCACCTTCTCGGCCTTGCGGACGGCCTCGGGTGTGGTCACGATTTCGGCGCGGCCGCCGACATGCTCAATGGCCTTCTGCACGCTGCGCAGGTTGCCCATTCCGTAATCGATAATGGCGATCGTTTCGTTCGACATGCGATTTACAACTCTTTCTCTGGGGTCATAAAAAAGCCCCACACGCGGTGGGGCTTGGGGTGTGATTCGACTATTGCTTGACGACCATGATCTCGACGCGACGGTTGCGCGCCTTGCCGGTCTTGGAGGCGTTGGAGGTGACATAGCGCGTCGCGCCCATGGCAATCGTTTCGATGCGTTCGCCGCTAATGCCCTGGCTGATGAGATAGCGCGTGACCGCCATGGCCCGGTTGGCCGAAAGGTCGAGGTTGTCCGACCAGAGTTTCTTGCTCTTGACAATGGGGTCCGAGTCGGTAAAGCCGTAGATGCGCACCGGCAGACCTGCATAGTTGGCCTTGATGGCGTTGGCGACGCTCCGCAGCGCACCCTTGCCGCCCGTGGTCAGCGTGGCACGGCCGGAACTGAACAGCACGTCACTGCCGACGGAAATCTTGTCGCCGACGGTGCCTTCCATCCAACCAATCGCCGTCTTGCCAGTGGCTTTATTCGTCACAACCGGTCCAGTCGACTTCAGGGTCGTGTTTTCTTCTTCCAACTCGCTCACGCGCAGATTCAGATTCCCGATCTGGGCATCTTTGGCCTGGCTTTCGGCGGTGAGGGTCTGGTTGAACCGGTCCAACTCCGCAATTTGATTCTTGGAGCTGTTGGCCTGATTCATCAGCAGGTCCATCTTGCTTCGCATGGTATTAATTTGGTTTTCCTGGGCCGTGCAGCAGCCACCAAGCATCGCTGCAATACTCACTGCCACGGTCATCATCATCATTCGCTTCATGGGTCGTCCTCCGTAGGGCCGCGCTGGGCGGCATTTGGGGTTAGGTTTTCAAATCAAATTGTCACTCGTCCTCGTCAATTATATCTATCGTCACAATTTTTGCACCCTCTTTACCATTTTTTTTACCAGATCGCAAAGAGAGAAAAAAATCGGTTACTTCTGCATGCCCATCGAATTAAGCCACCAGGCGAGGATCACATCGCCCCACAGCATCGCCAGCAACACACCCACGCTCAGCCACGGGCCGTAGGGCAATTCGCGCTGATTCTTGCGGAACAGCACCGTCAATGCCCACAGCAGACCAAACACCGGCGCAAGGAAAAATGCCAACAGCGGCACTTTCCAGCCGAGAACGGCTCCGGCCATCGCGAGAATGTGTACGTCGCCAAGGCCCATCGCCTCTTTGGCAAAGGCCAGCGTTCCAAAGATTCGGATACCCCAGATCAGCCCTCCGCCTGCGAGATAGCCCACCATCGCAGCCGACAAACCGGCCGCGCGAAGGCCCCATGCGCCGGGGAGAATCGCGTTGGGTCCGCTCCAGGTCGCTCCTGCGGGAAGAAGAGTCCCCGCCAGCCACCAGGCCAGAACGCCCAAAATCACTGCCGGCGCGAGGAACAACACTTCGCGCATCACTTCCAGACGGGGATTGATCCCGTCGTCAGCCGTCGCGGCAAAACTGGTCCGATCGTCTTCCGAGTCCACGCCGCCTTCGCGAATGGGGTCCGCGTCGAGGAAGCTCGGCAGGAAAAGACTGCGCGCCTGAAGACTATTGGAGATCACAAGGCCAATGACCATGCCCCCCGCCGCGATGCCTGCCTGCGGGCTCACCGACGGAATCCACTGCGTACTGGATGTCCAGATCGTCGCGCCGAGAATCCCGACCGCCGAGACCAGCCAACACACTTCCAGCGGGACCTGCCAGATGTCGATATCGACGGCCGAGCAGACCACCAGGGCCGCGACGAGTAGAATCTGGCCGACGTAGAGCGGCCAATTGCTGCGCAACAGCATCGCGCCTTCGGCGTCGAGGGGATATTGTGCGAGATAGACGCCAACAAACAGGAGCGACGTGAGAAGTTCAATCAGCGGATAGCGTGCGGAAATCGGCAATTTGCAGAAGCGGCACTTCCCGCGGAGAATCAGCCACCCCAATAGCGGAATGTTGTCGTGCCAGCGAATCGCAAAGCCGCACTTGGGACAGTGACTTGGGGGAAAGACGATACTCCCGCCGCGCGGCACTCGCCAAATCACGACGTTGAGAAAACTGCCCACACACGCGCCAAAGGTCGCGATAAAAGTCAGGAGGAGAATTTGGGGCATCATGCGCGTTTCTCCTTGCGGCGGTGGAGAAGGAGCATAATCGGGCCACTCAACGCGTACCCGATGCACAACATCGCCACGGCAGGATAGAAGAACAGATAGAGTACCAGCCCCAGCGACACCAGCCACACGAGATAGCTAAACGGCTTGCGGCCTCGGATCAAGTTGTTGGCAAAGTGAGGATAGCGCACGCGCGAAACCATCAGCAACCCGCCGAAGAACGTCGCCACCGACAGGACGATGGACATCGTCAGCAGTGCGATCTCAGGGTCCACGTGAAGGTTCATGGGTTTGTCCAGCACATAGAGGAACAGCAGCACCACCGAGCAAACCATCGCCGCCGCACCGGGGGTCGGCAGGCCGTGAAAAAAACGATGATCCTCGTCGTCGCGTTCGGTTTCGACATTGAACCGCGCCAGGCGCAGAACCGCGCAGGCGACATACAAAGCCGAAATGCACCAGAACACGCGCTCGATGGGAATGTTCGGGTCCGTGTGATAGCTGCGCAAGATCGAAATCCCGCAGCGCAACGTAATCATCGCCGGAGCAATCCCGAAGGTCACCACGTCGCACATGCTGTCGAGCTGGGCACCAAATTCGCTCGTGGAATTGGTCAGGCGCGCGATGTGCCCGTCAAGCATGTCACAGACCATGCCCGCGAGAATCAGCAGCACCGCATAGGTGAGATAGTCGATTGCCTTGCTGCCGGCGGTCAGGGGCGTGCCCTGAGAAACGCGCGTAGCAAAGTGGATCGCGCCGAATCCGAACATCGCATTGAGGAGTGTGAAGAACGCGGGCAGCACGGCCGTCGATTGCAAATAGCGGCGCTGACCAACATCATCCACATCTTCGCGCGGAACCAGTTCGTCTTTCAATTGGGTCGAGTCGTTTGTCATGCGGTGTCTCCGACGGCGTGTTGGGCGAGGACGGTCTCACCCGCAATCGCCGGCTGGCCGATCTCAACGGGAATCGCCTCCAGAAGTTCTTTCGGCAAACACAACTCTACGCGTGAGCCAAATTTGATCATTCCGATCCGCTCACCACGGGAAATTCGCTGGCCGATATCGAGATCAGTCACGATATGACGGGCGACGAGCCCGGAAATCTGACGCATCACGACGGGATAGGTCTGCCCGTTGTATTCGTAGTCCAGCCAGATCGTCGTTGATTCGTTCATCTCATACGCCTCGGGCTTGCGGACATCGAGGAACGAGCCGGGCTTGTGTTCGATGTTCGTGACCACCGCGTCACATGGGGCGCGGTTGACGTGAACGCTGAAAACGCTCATGAACACGCCGATCTGCGTCCCTTCGCACCCTAGGCGCGACTCGACACCCAAGGGCGTGATATCGGCGACGACACCGTCGGCCGGGGCAATAAACAACCCTGCCCCATCGGGCATTTGGCGGTCCGGGTCACGGAAAAACCACAACGTGAACAGGAAAATCGGAATATAGACCACAAAGGCAATCAGCCAGACCAGCGAAGGCGCTTCGCCACCCAGCCACAATGCCGCGAACAGCACCATCGGCACATTCAGAAGTTGCCATTCATGTTTGCCATAGGTTGAGAGTTTCATTGCGGTCTCCGCGGGCTTGCATTTGTTACGCCATTGCGATACGATCCAGCCATGGCCATGAACGATTCCATTTCGATCACTACGCGATGCCGCTCATTGCGGACGCCGCGCAAACGCGCTTTGGCGCTGGTCGAGTTTGTCGCCCACCGCGAGACTCAGCGCATCGGCGCGCTGGATATTCTCGTGGTCGATTCGCCCGAGATGGCCGAGATGAACCAAGCCTATCTCCAGCACAGCGGCACGACCGACGTGATCAGCTTCGAGCTGTCCGAGCCCGGCGAACCCATCGTCGGGCAGCTCATTCTTTGCGGCGAGGTCGCGCGCAAGGCCGGTCCGACGTTCGGAAATCGGCCTCAAACCGAGCTGCTGCTCTATCTCACCCACGGGCTATTGCACCTGATGGGCTATGATGATCTCAGCAAACCCGAGCGCTCCATCATGCACCAACGCCAGCAAGAATTGCTGGACGCATTCCTCGCTGGCGATGGGAAATAGAACTCAGGCCGATTGGGCAAATTGCCTAGGCCTTGTCGTCGGTCTTGGTTTCTTCTTCTTTATCGGCCTCGTCAGCCGCTTCTTTGAACTGCTTCTTCACATCGTTCATTTCGCTCTTGAAGACCTTCAGGCCGCGAGCAACGCCGCGCGAAAGTTCCGGGATCTTCTTGCCGCCGAACAGCAGAAGGATCACCACGAGAATCATGACGATTTCCCAAACGCCGAGGTTGCCGAGGAATGCGAGGATATGGGGAGTATTCATTGTTGTCCTTTCAAGGTGTCGTAGGCTCCGTGGGGTACAGCCACCACGAATACAGCAGAGATTATACCAAACCTCCGCCAGTGTGGAAACAGTTATTTTCCTTTTCTGGACTGTCCATTTCCACATTCTGCATCAGGAACGAGGCACTTGAGTTCCAACGCAAAGGCCTGTTCCATCGTCTCATGTCAGGACAAACACCGCCCGACACCCTTTATTTCATGATTTCCATTCTTTTTCCCTCCGCCCTACCCAATTCTACGCGAAATCCGTTGCACCGCACTTATTCTGCAACGAGATTGCATCAAGCACCAAAGGCGCGAAAAGGTTTAATTGAACGCCGGAGGCGCGAAAGGATTTAAGTGGACTGATTATGCGACAAGGTTGGTTCAAGCGCCGAAGGCGCGAAAGGATTTAAGTGGACTGATTATGCGACAAGGTTGGTTCGAGCGCCGAAGGTGCGAAAGGATTTAGCCGGGGGCGTAAGCCCCCGGAATGCGGGATAATGAAAAGAGCCCCGAAGGGGCGAAAGAAGCGGCCATCCTACATTCCTCTTTCGCCCTTTCAGGGCTTATTTTTGGGGTACCACTACCGGGGGCTCACGCCCCCGGCTAAATCCTGTTGCCCTTTCAGGGCAAAGACAAGCCCAATTCAGAAGGATGAAAGCTGTAGGGCGGGTAACTCGTTACCCGCCATTTCAGCGGCGGAGATAATCGACAAATTCGACGGTGTCTTCGGTGGTGTCGAGGATGGCGACGGACTCTGGTCCGCGGCGAGACTCGGCCGGGCTGCCGGGGTTGATCACGCGCGTATCGCCATAGCGGCGGTTGTCGCGCCGATGCGAATGGCCATAGCAGACGTAGCGATATTCCCCCCCGCCGGCGAGGTCTTCCAGCAGGCCGCGATGGTGGCCGTGGGTCACGGCGATCCACACGCCGTCAAACTGTGTGGCGGCAAAGTCCTCGCCATAGGTCATCCGCGGGTCGCACTCGGCGAGCTGGGCAAGTTTGTCTCGGGCGTAATAATCGCAATTCCCCGCCGCGATCAGCAATCGGCCAAATTCCTCGAGCAGCAATTCTGCGTGGCTGGCGCGATGGATGTCGCCACAGTGGATCACGGCCTCGACGTCGTGGCGGCGGAAGGTCTCGATGGCCCATTCCATCACGCCGGCATAGCCGTGGGTGTCGCTGAGGACGCCGATCTTCATTCGTCCGTCTCCGGCGCGGGCGGCTCGTCGGCCGTTTCGTCCAAAACGTCCCACATCGCCTCACGCTGTTTGCGGTAATAGGCCCCGTCGAGGTGGCAGCGAATATGGCCCCACGGCGTGGGCAGCTCGGGGTCGAACGCGGTGTGGACGATCGCGCCGAAATCGACGTCGCTCTCGGCGATGGCCTGTTGCCAGATCGACCAGTCCCAATGTTCGTTCCAGCTGTCCATCCGTGCGCCGAGTTGCCACGCGCGGAGAATCACGCCCGCGATCTCTCGCCCGCCACGACACAGAAGCGACTCGAGCTGCGACTGTTCGATGGTGTGAAATTTTACGGTGTTGGGCGTTTTTTTGAATGCTTCGATCAGCCGCTCGCGCACGCCCCAGCAATAGTCCTCGTCGACCATCGCCTCCCACTGGAGGGGCGTGTGGGGCTTGGGGACCAGCCACGACACACTCGCGGTAATGTTGCCGCGTTTGTTGTCGAACTCGCGCCGCGTATTGCTCAGCCGGCGGCAGAGCGCGGAAATGTCGTCGAGGTCGGCGGGCGTTTCGCCGGGCAGCCCCGCGATGAAATACATCTTCACACTCCGATAGCCGCTGCGCCACGCGCCAGCGACACCGGCCAGCATGTCCTCTTCGGTGATGCCCTTTTTGATCGCACGCCGCAGCCGCTCGGACCCGCCCTCGGCGGCGATGGTCAGCCCGCCCTTGCGGACGGCGGCGGTGAGTTCGCTCAGTGCGGAAAGTTGTTTGTCGACCTTGAGCGACGGCAGAGAAATCGAGACGTGCTTGTCGGCGAATTCTTCGTTCAGCCGCGCGATGAGCCCTTCGAGGTCGGGATAGTCGCCCGTGGACAAACTCAGCAGCGTGATCTCGTCATAGCCCGTCGCGGCAAGGCCTTCGCGGGCGGCAGAAATAATGTCTTCGACGCTGCGCAGGCGCACGGGCAGGCGCGTATGGCCCGCCTGGCAGAACCGGCAGAGATTCGGACAGCCGCGCATGACCTCGATCACGACGCGCTCGTGAACCGCTTCGGCGAGTGGCACGAGCAGGTCCGTATAGGCGGATGACTCCGCGAACCCGGTCCACATGGCACGCGGAATTTCGGCCGGAAATTCGTCAGACATCGGCCGGGGATGGCCGAACTCGTCGGGCGCATAGAAACGCGGAACGTAGCAACTTTCAACCTCGGTGGCGATGCGCCGAAGCGTCTCTTCGCGAGACGTGGCGGCGGCTTTGGTCTCGCGCAATAGCGCAACAAGCTTCGTCAACACTTCCTCCCCGTCGCCGGGGACGACCACGTCCACAAAGTCCGCCAGCGGTTCGGGCGTATCGGCCATCGCGTCGCCAAGGATGATCAGCGGATGGCTGTCGTCGCGGTCGGCCGCGAGCAGCGGAATCCCCGCGAGGTCGAGCATTGTCAGCAGGTTCGTGATGCCAAGTTCGTACCCCATCGACACGCCGATGAGATCAAAGTCGGCCAGTGCGTGGCGGGACTCCCACCCGAATAGCGGGACGCCCTTGTCGCGAAACACGGCCTCCCCGCTGGGCGGCGGGCAATAGGCGCGGTCGCACATGCACCAGTCGATGTCGTTGAGCGTCGCGTAGAGCAACTGGCTGCCGAGGTGGCTGATGCCGACGGTGTAGGCATCGGGAAACGCCATCACGCAGCGGACCTCCGCAGAAAGCGGGGCCTTCGCGCGGGCGTTGTGTTCGAGGCCGACGTACTGGCTGGGTTGGTCGAGATACGGAAGCAATTCACGGCTGACGATGTCGCGCAGGTCACGCATGGGCGAGAATCTCCTTGAGGGCTCGGTAGTTGGTTTTTCCTGTGCCCAGCAGCGGAATCGAGTCGAGTTGCCTCACGCGGCGGACGGCGGACAGGTTCCCCATCCCCGCCTCGCGCAACAGGGTGTTGGCGATCTCTTTGGTCAGCGATTCATCAGTGGTCAGCAGAACGATTTCGGGCGATTCGTCTCCGCCGGCGGCCTCGATGGCAAGGACCGGGCCATTGTCCCCTGCGGGATACTGCTCGGTCAGGATGGCCTCGATCGCGGGCAGAGAAATCATCTCCCCGCCGCGCTTGATGAAGCGTTTGCGTCGGCCACGGAAGGTGAGATATCCATCGGAATCTTCGGATACGATATCGCCGGTATTGTACCACAACTCGCCTTCGAACGATACAAACGGCGTGGGGGCATCGCCGAGATAGCCGCCGAAGATCGACGGCCCGCGCAGCAACAACAGCCCCTCCCCACCCGGAGCGACCCGTGCGGTATGCTCTTCGTTTACCAGTGCGACGTGGAGATTTTGCATCGGCAGACCAATCGTGCCGCGACGAACTTTCCCGCGCGGATTCACCGAGACAATCGGCGAACACTCCGTCGTGCCATACCCTTCGAGCAACTCGACCTGGGGGCAGTAGGTCTCGAGGGTGTCGAACAGGCGGTCGGGACATTTTTCCGCGCCGACGACGACCATCCGCAACGGCGAAAGCTGATGCGGGTTGCTGCGGCGGACAATACCGTTGAAAAAGGTGGGCGTCGAGGTTAGTAGCGACGCGCGATATTCGTGGATGATCTCGCCAAGAATCCCCCCGTCGGTGGGGCTGGGGTGATATGCAACGCGGAGGCCGATGCACGCAGGGAGAACGACGCCGACGGTCAGGCCGAACGAGTGGAACGGCGGCAGCGCGGAAAGCAGCACATCGTCCGCGTCGAGGTCGGTCAGAACGTGCTGCACGGCATCGACATTCGCCGCGAGATTCGTGTGCGTCAGCGGTACGGCCTTGGGCAGATTCTCCGAGCCGGAGGTAAACAGAATCGCCGCGGTAGGAAGTGTGCGCTTGGCGGCGCGGTCGAGCGGGCGCCAGTTCAGCCGGCTGCGGAGCTTCGCGCGGAGCTTGGGCCACAGGCCGCAGCCAGCGACGACGTCTTCGATGCAGAGGAGCTTGTCCTCGATGCCCGAAAGGTCCACGCCCTGTTTGCGAAGTTTGGCCAGCAGAAGTTTCGACGTGAGGATCGTTTTGAGTCCGATGAGATCGACACAATGCTCGAGGTTCTTTCGGCCGACGGTCCAGTTGATCATCGCGGGAATTTTCCCCGCGAACAGTGTCGCGTAATACACCGTCGTCGCCGCGCCACACGCTGGCAGCAACACGCCCACCGCCTCGCCGGAGAGCTTGGCAATGGGATGGCGCAGAAGTTCGATCCCGAGAATCATCTCCCGCCAGGTGCGGGTCTGGGCCTTGGCCCCGTCGGCGAAAATCGGTTCATCCCCCAAGCGTCGCGCCTGAACCAACAGCGACTCGCAGAGATTTCGCTCGGTGAGTTCCACCGGCCACCACGGCGTAACGTTGCGGCTGAACCACGCCTCGGGCGCGGCGGGAATGCGCTGGCTGCTCGCGAGCATCGCCCCACTCGCGGCGAGCAACACGTCGCCGACGGTACGAATCGTTTCGACCTCGGCGGTGACTTCGCCGATCTCGGCGGTGACTCGCTCGATCAACTCCATCATCTGCAGAGAATCGAGTCCGAGGTCGTCCGCGAGGGTCGTCTGGTTGTCGAACGTCTTCTCGCCGGTCATCTCGCGCAACATCGCCAAGACGCTTTCGCGGACGGCAATGGGCACGGTTCGGACATCGGCGGTGGATTCTGGCGCGGCGGGTTCGGGCAACTCGCGCACGCCCCGACGGTCCCACAGCGTCATCGGAATATGCAGGCGCGAGGCCTCCACAGCGTTATAGTGTGCTTCGAGATAGCGATTGATTCCAGCCCGGTCGGCATCGCGCGGAAAGTCGTCCGGCTCGACAAGATCGATCTCCACCCGTCGCCGTCGCAGGAACAGGATCAGGCTCAGGGCCATCGCCCCCACCCCGCGCAGAAGCGTCTGCATCATCGACGGCTGTTCGCCGCTCGCGCGTCCCAGGCGACTGCCCCACAGCCCGCGCGTGCGCACCAGCACGATTCGCACATCGGGCAACTCGGCCAAAATCCGCTCGACGCCACTGTTGGCACCGAACGATTCGTGAGCGCTGCGCATCAGCCGCCCGGCCGGATACAGCAAAATATTCTCGCCCTCCTCGAGCGCGGAAATCACCTCGCCCATCGTTTCGCGCACGCCGCGAGTCGTTCCGCCCGAAGCGATCGAATCCAGCGGGATCACGCCCAAAAGCCCCGCGCATTGGCGAATGACGGGGCCGACGATCTGCTCGCGCTCGGCCAGCGGACGAATGTGAAATTTCGGGTACAAGCGCGTGAGAAGCATCACCGGATCAATCAGCGCCGGATGGTTCGCGAGAAACAGCGTCCCGCGGCCTTTCTCTCCGCGCGGGCGAATCGCTCCCGCGCCGCGAAGGGAAATCCGATAGCGCAGCCACAGCAGCCCGCGCACAAACAAAATCCACAGGCAATTGATCGCCCAGCGAACCGGGCCGTGACGACGCGATTTGGCCGTGGGATCAGACATGCGGTTCCTCCGTATCCCGGCTCCGATAGAATAGTAGCCACAGCCCCATCGGGAAGGCAACAATTCCCAACATCATAATCGAGTTTGCCGCGCCGAAACAGGTCGTCATCTCACCCATCCCCAGCGCCCCAGCCGTGATCCCGGCGAAAACCAGGAAATTGCCCGCTGCGAGCATTTCGCCTTTGCGGTCGGCGGGCGGGCGAATCTGCAAAAACGACTCGCACGGAATCATCACCAACCCCACCGCCAGGCCCGTGATGGCCTGAAACAGATAGGCCAATGGCCAGCAGAACGACTCGGGCACATACGCGAGGCTCTTCATCCCCGTCGCAGAGAGGCCAAGCAGAAGCATCCCCACGCCGAGAAGGTGGATCCAGTGCTTGCGTCGCGAAAGGTATACACTCAAGACGCCCCCCACTGCCAGGCCCAGCATTTCCACTGCGTTGAGACGCGCAGCGAGGCGCATGGCGGCGTCTTCGCCCGCAATGTTCAACTCGCTCGGCAACGGATTGATCCCTAAAAGTAACATCGCGCCGAACGTCCAAATCCAGACGTCGATCAGCAAAATGGTGCGAAAATCGCGGTCATGAAAAATTTCCCACAGCGTGCGGATGGTATGAACCGGGCCGCCGATGGGAAACTTTGCATTCGGGGCCGCCGGGGGATGATAGGGAACGCCGAAACTCACAATCCAACCCATCAAGGCCAAAACGATCACTCCCACGCCGACAAAAAACTGCCCGCTGGGAACCCCCATAATCGTATTCAACGTCGTCCCATCTCCATTGAGGCTGAGGACCTCGCCGCTGACGGCAATGCCCAGCACAATCATGATCGCCATGACCATCTTCAAGCGTGAATTGACCATCACGACGCGCTTTTCGTCAAACAGCTCGGGCACGGATCCATTGAGCGCGGGCCCGAAGACACACGACTGAAAGCCCATCATAAACGCCATGACCAAGACCAGCCACCACGTCTCGGTCCAGATCCCCACCGCGCCACAACTCATCGCGACGAGTTCCATGAACTTCGAGCCGATCACGACGCGGCGCTTGGAAAAGCGATCCGCCAACCAACCCGCCACCCACGGAAACAGAAGATAGGGCACGGTGAAAATCGCCATGATCCACGACTGCATCTTTTCGCCTTCACCCTCGATATTCTTAAACGCAGAGAGCGCCAGCAACATCGCCGCCGTGCGGTAGAAGCTGTCATTGAACACGCCCATGCCATAGGCACCCGCCATCGCCAGGAGCTTGTGTCTGCCCTTCCTGTCCTCCGCTTGCGTCATTGACCAGTCCATTCTCGCCGCGCATTCTCCCGCGCAGCCTGGGAATTGAGTACAAAAGTGTGACGACATTCCTCGCCGCCAACGGTACACGAATTATACCGAGTCCCGCTGATGGGGCGAAGTAGATTCTCGATTTTCTTTCACGAAGGAAGAAAAGCGCCATCCCATAAAAAAACATAACCCACTTTTAAAAAGTGGGTTATGTTCGCAATCGTCTTGTCTTAAAAAATGTTTAGGACTTTACAATCCTTTAAGGAGTTCTTCCACGCGCATGCGAACTTCCGCATCGGGACTGTTTTTGTGTTCGAGGAGGATCGGCTTGATACCGGGTCCCATTTTCTTCAGCGCCTCGAAGGCTTCTTTGCGATCGACGTAGTTCCCGCTGCCGAGCTGGGAGATCAGTTTCTTGACACTGTCGTTGACCACGCCCACGGGCAACGCAGCCGAGTTGGTCATGATCGTGATCGTCGCTGGGTTCAACGAGAGGACCACATCGTCCGTAATTTTGACGCTGACGGTCGGGTCGACGAAGTGGCCAACGAGGACCGTACCAGTGCCGGCGAATTTCACAGCGACCGTGGGGCGAGTTTTCAAGTTGACCTTGGCGGTCTTGTCGGGCATCGCGGTGTAGGCTGCGAGCATCCTGTCATAGAAGTCGCTGGAGAGTTTCACCAGGCGCATCGCGTGGGCATATCCAGCCTTCTGAAGTTTCAGGTCCTGGATTATCTTTTCCTGCGCATCATAGCTCGCCTTCAAATCGGTATGGGCCTTGGTGAGAGCCTTTTTGGATTTAGCCCCTTTCGCAGGTTTGATCTTGGCTTGTTCGGCATCGAGATCTTTTTTGAGCTTGGCGAGTTTGGTCTCTTCGGTGGCCAACTTCTGGTCGATGTCGTTAATTTGGATCTGGGACTTTTTGACCTTTTCGCTCCACATCGCGGCATAGTTTTTGAACCCGGACATTTTGCGGCTGTTGGCTTTTTCGCCCATGGCCCAGAGTGCGGTGGCATTGGAGCGAAGTTTATTGAGTTCCGTGTCGAGGGCCTTTTGGGCGGCATCACAGCGGTCCTTGCACTTTTTGTAGTTCGCGTCGGTCGCGGGGAGCGTTCCTGCATTGACCTTGACCCAGTACGGCTGAATGTTCCGCTCGGTCTGGAGGTGGGTCGAGTGAAGTTGGGACGCTTTTTGAAGGCTCAGCTCGACCGCGCGTTTGAGTTGGGACTTCTGCGCTACCTGGTGGGACTCGGCCGAGGCCACCGACCGGAGCATCGCCGGGTCGGGACCGATATTCGTAATGTTCATCGGTGCAATTTTGCACTCGCCATAGGGCGTGGCAAATTTCAGCGACTCGGCAACGATCTCACCGTAAATGATCTCCTTGCCACATTGGATGCGAAGCGGGAGCGTCGTCTTGCGGTCGACGGATTCGGCATAGGAAATCGAAACAATGCCGCCAGCGTCAAGCGCGCGCGGGCCCCAGAGATCGGTTTTGACAGCTTTGGCGTCGCAATGCAACTTGCCGGCAATCACCGAGCGATTGGAGAACAGCACCGTCGTCTCTGCGTCGGGTGTGCAGGTGATCTTGGTGATGACCTTGGGCGGAAGATTCACTTCGCCGGTGGACCGTTTGAGCTTCAACGCCATGCTTTCGGGCGCAAAACGAATCCGCATCCCCGAACGCAGCCCCATGTACGGACCTTGGAATTTCACTTCTTCGGGGCGGACCTTGCTGATGACATAGCCGAAGCTGCGCATCTTCTCGAAGGGAATCGTCAGTATGCCCGCACCGGGAACTTCAATCGTCATGGTTTTTTCCAGCATCGAGCCGGTGACAACCTGGCCGTCTGCCAGCAAGATCGTACCGATATTGCCCTTGGCGTCTTTGGCGCGCGCAAGGCCGATGACCTTGGACGCATCGAGCGTGAGAGGGCCCAGCGGTGTTTTGATCTTGTAACTCTTGTTGCGAATCGTGCCGTAAATCGTGTTGCCTGTGACCAGCTCAACGCGGTCTGCCAGCGTCGAACGGGGAATGCTCACATGAAAACTGCCGATGTGCAAATCGAAGTTGACGACCGAATTGCGCAGCTCGGCGGGCAGGTCCTTCGTCCATTTGCGGACGTCGAACGTGGTGGCGAACTTTTGCAGATCGTCCTGCGAATTGTCCTGACGAAAGAAATAGACCACCGAAACCACGTCGCCAGCAGGCACGGTGAGTTTTGCCCAGCGCAGGTGATAGCTGCTCGAATTGCTCGAAGCCGAAATCATCGGCGGCTGTTCTGTTTGCTTGCCGCGCGCCAGCAGGAGCACCAGGGGGCAATCGTCGTCATACGACTCGAGGACCACACCCGTGGGATTTTTTTTGCCATCATCGCCCACTTTGGTGACGTTTTGCATGCCATAGTTGGTGCTGGAGCGAACTTCGATGCGAGGGGTCTGCTCCGAGCCAGAGGCATTGTAGTAGCTGTCGACAATGCGGCACAGGCCAGACTTAAAGAACTTCACACGCCGATACACTTTCAAATTGCTCTTGGTCGTCGGGCCGAATACAAACTCCACGCCGTCGGTGTGGGTCACGCGCGTCCCCCGCCCCGAGGACGAGTTGAACGAGCTGCCGTTGACATGAAGATCGGCCGCGTCGCTGAAGACATGACTCGTCCCCCGCGCGAGACACCCGTTATAGCAGTTCACGTCCCACTGAAAGCCTTTGGAGTCGCTGTACGACTGGCGACTCGATACGCTTGTCCCTGTTGCCGTCAACCACTTGGGATCTCCCAATCCCACCTGCGCGGTCAAAAGACAGGCCAACACTGCAATGCTAAATTTTCTCCGCTTCATGTGATTCTCCATTTCTTCCTTGATTCTGTAATTCGCCCTGGGTCCTTCCCCAGAGACACATAAGTCTATAGACTATGTAATCGGAAATCCGTTCAGATTCATCTGAAATTTTGGGAAAATTTTCTAACGGATCAAAAAAGGGTGAAAATCGCTGTTTTTTTCGCGGTTTGGCGAAACAAAACCCGTTCCAATTTGTTAGTATGAGGGAAGATACACCCAAGAATGAGACAGGAGACCTCGCTATGGATCGTCGAACCTTTTTGAAATGGACCGGCCGGGGCGCCGGCGTCGTTGCGCTCGCAACGGTAGGCGTGTGCGCCGGGAACGCGGCGGGAGCCGTCCGCCCGCGCTGGCAGATCGACCCCGACAAATGTGTACGCTGCGGAAAATGTGAAACAGCATGTGTCCGCAAACCCTCCGCCGTCAAGGCCCTCAACGACCTGGAAATGTGCGCGAACTGCTTCGCCTGCCACGGGCACGTCCACACGTCGAAAAACAAACGCCAGAATGAATACGGCAAATCGGTCCTCGACTGCGACCCCGAAAACGATCCGCTGATCTGCCGCCTCGACGCGGTAGATCGGACGCGCATCAACCGATCCAATCGCTACACCTACACCATCAACCACGATCTTTGCGTGGGCTGCGGTGACTGCGTAGAACGGTGCACTGCCATCGGAATGGGATCGATGTTCCTCTCGATTCTGCCGACGCTGTGTCACGGTTGCAACGAATGTGCCATCGCCCGGGTCTGCCCCGAAGATGCAATCGTTCGCGTTTCGTCGTCCGAGGTGCTGGAATCTCGCGAGACAACCACCGAGATGTTCCCTGAAGACTGCAACGCCTGCCGGACCCGCGACTGCCGTAGCTGCACCGAATTTGTCCACCGCCCCCACTTCGGCCGAAAGGATCTCGTATGAACCGCTCGACGATGATTCTGACGCTTCTCGTGGGCGGGTTCCTTTGCGGAAACGTCTGGGCCCAAGCGGCCAACAACGGACCCATGTGCCCTCCCTCCCATGGAGAGGAGCCTTCCTATCGTGACGAAATCCCCTTCCTGGATGACGACCAAGCCGCCAGCGAACCGCCCGCCGGGGAAGACAAAATCCCCTTCCTCGATGACCCCGACGAGACCGAACCCGGCGCGGCCATGGACGAACCCGACAGCTCCCCCCCGCCACCGACAGACGGCGGGTTTGGCGAAGACAGCGGCTTCGGCGGAGGGTTTGGCGGAGACACCGGCTTCGGCGGCGGATTCGGCATGGGCGGTGATGATTCGCTGCGCACCCCCGAAGGCCTGCCCGAAACCATCGAGGGCCAGGAAGACTTTGAAGCCTATCGCACCGCGCTGGCTGAGCAATCGGCAAAACGCTATACTCACAAGGACCACCTCTTCGCGGGCGAGACCGTGGTCTATCTCCTCGCGCTGCTGATCGTGGCGACGCTGATCGTCCGCAGCCGCCGCCGAGCATGGTGGATGGGCGTGACGCTGGGCGTATCGTTGCTGGTCCTCGGGCTGTTGCGCTATGGCTGTATCTGCCCGGTCGGCTCGGTGAGTAATATCGCCGGAACGCTGATGGGAGGCCAAGGCTGGCTGATCCACAAGGGCATCGTGATGCTGTTTCTATTGCCGCTGGTGTTCGCGCTGCTGTTTGGGCGCGTGTTCTGCGGCGGGGTCTGCCCGATGGGCGCGATCCAACACCTGCTGATGACCAAGCGCTCGCTGCGCGCTCATCCGCTCGACCCAATCCTGCGCTTTGGCCGCTGGGCGATGCTGCTGATCGTGATCGTCGCGGCGGGATGGTTCTCGGCGTGTGCGCTGTGCAAAGTGGACCCGTTTTTGCCAATCTTCCAGTTCGGCGGTGTCGCGCTGAACAACGCAGCCAACGCGATCACGGGACAACCCACGGTCGCAATGGGCGACTATGCCGACGCGACGCTCTGGGCACTCCCAATCTCGTTCCTGCTGCTATGCGTCGTAATCGCCCGGCCGTTCTGCCGGTGGCTGTGCCCCTACAGCATCCTGCTGGGGCTGCTGTCGAAGGTCAGCTTCCTTCACCGCCGCATCGAGACATCGGCCTGCGTCAACTGCAAACTCTGCACGAAGGTGTGCCCGACGGCCGCCATCAAAACCCTGCCCGCCGAGGGCGAGGGTGAAAACGAAACCCAGTGCATCGATCAATTCAATTGCGTCAGCTGCGGAAAATGCTCCGATGTCTGTCCTACCGACGCGGTGAAATAACTGTGATTCGCTGGGGGACCATCGGCTGCGGGTCGGTGTGCGAGGTCAAATCCGCACCCGCGCTCGCCAAGGCGACCGGCTCGTCACTCGCGGCGGTCATGGCGCGCACTGCCGCGACGGCCGAGAGCTATGCCGCGCGTCACAACGTCCCGCGCTGGACCACCGATCCGGCCGAGATCATCCACGCCGACGACGTCGATGCCGTCTACATCGCCACGCCCGTCTCCACGCACCTCGACTACGCGCTGGAAGTGGCGGCGGCCGGAAAACCATGCTACGTCGAAAAGCCCATCGCCCGCTGCGTCGAAGAGGCCAGCACACTGCACAACGCCTTTGCCGAGGCGGGGTTACCGCTGTTCGTGGCCTACTATCGCCGCGCCCTGCCGCGCTTTGTCGAACTCAAAACGCACCTGCAGAACGGTACGATTGGCGAGTTGCAGAACGTGCGTCACACCCTCACGCGCACCCCGTTTCCCGGCGGGGATCTCCCCTGGCGACTCGAGGCCGAACACGCCGGCGGCGGATTTTTCATGGACCTCGGCAGTCACACCCTCGACCTGCTCGACTGGCTCGTCGGGCCGTTGACGCTGACGAATTCCACGGTCGAGCGGCGCGATACGCAGCACTATCTCGTGGACGATTTTGTCGATTTAACATTCACCGCTGGCGAGGTCACAGGCCGAGGCGTATGGGACTTCACGGCCGACCATCGGTCCGATGAACTGGAATTCCGCGGCACGAATGGCGTAATTACGATGAGCTGCTTCGGCGATGATGCGATGAAAATCCGCCACCAAAACGATGATCCCCGCGAGGGAGATGTCTGCTCCAACCCGCCACACATCCAGCTGCCGCTGATCCAATCGATGGTCGACGAACTCAATGGCCTCGACACACGCTGCCCGTCCACCGGCCACTCTGCGCTGCGCACCGCCGAGTTCATGGACGCCACCCTCGCGCCCTACTACGGCGCACGCCCCGCGGGCTTCTGGGCCACGCCCGACTCCTGGCCCGGCCTCAAATAAAAAAAGGGACGCCCATAAAGGACGCCCCATATATGTTCTAAGTCATCAAGCAAGACGGACGACGTCGGCCAAAGCCTCCGCCAAAAGAAACCCGCAGGATTCCCTCATCCGCACTCGGCAGGACTATTCGACTTCGACGTATTCGTACTCGTCATCGTCGTCGAGCACTTCGTCTTCGCCAACTTCGATGATTTCGTATTCATCATCGTCATCGGTGTCTTCGACGACGGGCTCTTCTTCGACTTCGAAGGGATGCTGGATCGGATCGAGCGACGAGGGTTCGCCTTCGATGAGTTCTGCCAGCTGGGAAAGCCATTTTTCATAGCGAGGCCAAACGGCGAGGTCCTTCGCTTTTTCCATGCACTCGTCATACGGCAAGTCACATTCCAGCAGCGTCACACCGATCGAATCGTTGCGCCATGTGCCGAGGCGACGCATGCCGAGCTGCTGTTCCATCGCTTCGTACCATGCGGGAATGTCGAGGATGAATTCTTCGTATTCTTCGATTTTATCAGGCTTGATGTTCACCTGGACCACGGCACGATAGCGCGCGGACTGGCGCGGCGCGGTGCGCTGATCCAGCGGGCTGATATCTTTGGCCTTGAGTCCCTGGGGACCGCGAACAAGCGTATAGTTCACGCGTTGTTCTTCAGTGAGCGACTTAAAGCCGTCCATCTGAATGTCGGTGAAGTGGAAAAACACGTCACCTTCGGGGCTCTCGATAAAACCATAACCTTTTTGCTTGTCATACCATTTAACGCGTCCAATCAGAGACATAGCCATTTCCTTTCGCTTGGGGTCAAACCATCATTGTAATTGTAAGACAACTCTTCAATACGCCCTTCGGCATCAGCAGATAGTCCCGTCTGTCTGACCCGCTCCGTAAACTTCTTATTTAACTATACTCGTTCCAATCCATAGTTTCCACCGTCAGAGTCAAAAAAATCATATTTTTTCTCATGGTGGATCGCTATAATAACCCCTCAATCCTATTTTCTTCCCTCCCAAGGAGACTGATGAATACCGACCTTCGTGACGATATGGCTGTCCAGCAGGAACGAACCCTGCTTGTGTGCGTGCTGCTTCCGGAATCCACCGCCGACCCCCACGACCCCTTGGGCGAGTTGCGTTCGCTGGCCAAGACGGCCGATGCGATGGTGTGCGATGAAATTGTGTGCAAACGCAGACTCCCCCACTCCGGGCACTATATCGGCAAAGGCAAGGCCGAGGAAATTGCCCTGCGCGTGGAAATGAACGAGATCGACGTCGTGATTTTCGACAACGACCTCTCCCCCGCGCAGATCCGCGAACTCGAACGCATCACCCAGGCGAAAGTCATTGACCGCAGCGAGTTAATCCTCGACATCTTCGCGGCGCACTCGAAATCTGCCCAGTCGAGTCTGCAAGTTGAACTCGCCCAGCTGGAATATACCTACCCGCGCCTGACGGGCATGTGGACCCACCTCGACCGCCACGGCGGCGGCGTGGGCACGCGCGGCCCGGGGGAACGGCAGATCGAAACCGACCGCCGGATCGTCCAAAAACGGATCTCGTTCCTCAAGAAAAAGTTGACCGAAATCGACAAGCGCAAAGTCCGCGAAGTCAAGCGGCGCCAGGACCAGTTCTGCGTCTGCCTCGTGGGCTATACCAACGTCGGCAAGTCGACAATGCTGAATCTGCTGACGGGTTCGGATGTGCTCGCGGAGAACAAACTTTTCGCGACGCTCGAAACGCGCACCCGCCGCTGGGGCATTGATGGCAAGACCGAAGTCCTCCTCAGCGACACCGTCGGATTCATTCGCGACCTGCCCCACCACCTCGTCGCCAGCTTCCGCGCGACGCTCGAAGAAGCGATCCACGCGGATTTGCTACTGCACGTTGCCGACGCCTCCAGCCACATGGTCATGGAGCAGATCTGCGCCGTGGAAGATGTGCTGGAAGAGCTTGACTGTGACCCCCGGCGCACGGTGTTGCTGCTGAACAAAATTGACTGCGTCCAAGATCCGACGGTGTATCAGGTGTTGTCAGCGAAATTCCCCGACGCGATTCACGTCTCGGCCGTTACCGGCGAGGGGACTGACGCGCTGATCGAGGCCGTCGCCCACCGCGCGGCGGGGCTGAATCGGCAGGTGGAAATTTCCACCGACGTCCGCAATGGCAAGCTGATTCAGTACATCACACAACACGGCGAAATTCTCCGCCAGGACTACACCGACACCACCGCTACGCTGGAAGCGATTCTCCCGTCGGTCCACATTCTCGAAATCGAGCGACTGTTCGGAGACCAGGCCAACCTGAATTTCGACGTCTCTTAACCCTCCTCCGCAAATTGGCAGAGGTGTTCATTGAGGCGTTTAAATTTCGCCAGAAGGGTTTGGTACTCGCCCTGAGTTTCGTGGTTTGGGCGAATAACACTCTGGACCTTGTGGATGTCCGCGATGGGTGAATAATCGTCCCACAGCCCCACACCCACCAGCGCCACCGCGGCCGCGCCGAGAGCGGCTGCCTGTTGGCCGATGTTCGTGCGGACCATCGCCTTGTCATAGAGGTCCGCGTAGATCTGCATCCACGCGTCGCCGCGATTCCCGCCGCCCACAGCGAGCATTTCGCCCGAGAGCGCCGTCAACGATCCCAGCGCCCGCACTGCCAGCGCCTGGCTCATCGAAATCCCCTCGATCACCGCGCGGAACAGATCGCCCTGGCCTTGGCCGAGGTCGAGCCCGACAAACGCGCCGCGCACGTTCTGGCTCGGATCGAGGCTGGAGCCTCCCGCCATCGTCGGCAGAAACAGCGCACCCTTGGCACCAATTTCCGACGCGTAGGCCATGTCGAGAATCAGTTCAAAGACGCGCTTTCCGGCGGCCTCGGCCGGGGCGTCGAGGTTCGTCCCGAGGGGCTCACGGATCCAGCGCAAGCTCGAGCCGGTGCTGAACACGCCAATCGCGGATGTGAATTTGTCGGGGACCACATGCGCGAACACATACGGCCGGGACGAATCGTCCAAGAGCGGAGTTTCGCTGGTGACTGCGATCCAGCTCGACGAGCCCATCGAGTTGTAGACGTCGCCCTCGCGGAAGGCGCGAGCGCCCAGGGCCATGCACGAATTGTCCACGCCGCCCGCGACCACTTTCACGCCCGCTGCCAGGCCCAGTTCACCCGCAGCATCGGCCGTCAATTTTCCGACGACCTCGCTGGAGGCAACCGCGTCGGGGAAGATCGAACGGTCCAACCCGCTCGCCGTGAGCAGGGTCTCGCTGTAACACCAATTGTGCAAGTCCCACACGCCGCAACCCGACGCATAGGAATAGTCCGTCGCCACCGCGCCCGTCATGCGGAAATTAATATAGTCCTTCGAGCCGAGCACTTTGTCGATTTTCGCGTAGACATCTGGCTCGTTGTCGCGCAACCACATGATCTTAAACGCGGTATACAACGACGGCGGGAAACCGTTGCCCGTGATCCGATACCATTCTTCCTCGCTGATGTGCTGAAAGAAATCCGCCGGCTGGGTGTCCGGCCGAGAGTCCGACCAGATCATCGCCTGATCGCGCAACAATTCGCCTTCGGCGCCGAGGGGAACCAGTGCGAGGGAGTGCCCGGAAATGCCAATTGCGCCAATGCCAGCGGGGTCGACATCGGTTTCCGCCAGCAAACTGCGCGTGGCATCGACGGTCGCCACCCACCAATCTTCGGGGCGCTGCTCGTGCCAGCCCGTGTTGGGATAGCTCGTCTCATACGTCGCAAAATGGCTCGCGACGCACTCGCCCGCAGGGGTATAAAGCGAGGCCTTAATGCCGCCCGTTCCGAAGTCGTAGGCAATCACATGGTCCATCATCATCTCCCGATACAGAATATATGGTTCTTGTCGTATTGTGGTCCAGGCATCTCGCCTGCCCGTTTCTGTCTCTTTATTTCTTCGGGGCGAGGCCGGGATCGTAGACCTTCGTGCCGTCGCGCAGTGCGTCACGGCTGGCGCGTTCCTGCTCCATCAAACGGGTATACTTCTCCAGCCGCTTGCGGTTGTCTTCGCACGGCACAAAGCCGGCCATCTCCGCGCGCGGTGTTTTCTTCAACATCGCCGCGCCGGCCTGGATAATCGCGAGGGCCTGTTTGTATTTCGCGGCCCCCTTTTTGAGCTTCGCGAGACACGGCGAGATCTCCGGTCGGCTGAAGCTCACCAGCGGACCGACCTTGCGGATATGTCCCCACATCTCGCGACCCGACAGATTCTTGCCCGTGAGGCTCCCGAGTTTCTTGAGCTGGGCACCCGTCAGCGGACAGCGCCCGCCGAGGCCGTTGGGATAGGCCGAGAGATAGTCCGGGTAATACGGGCAATTGAGGTCCTGCCACATCGACAGCATGTGCTGGTCGGCCTCGGGAACGGTAATCTTCGGGTGCGTGGGATGCTTGCCCATGTACACCTTCGACAGCAGCGATCCGTGACTGCCCCAGGTGCGCGGCTGAAGGATTTCCGCCGGGCCTGCGCCGATGGGACGAATGATCGGCTTCTTCGATTTCCACTGCGACCACATCGAAATGTAGGACGCATTGAACACCATCGTCATGTCGCCCGCGAGGATCACACGCTTCGCGCCAGGCTTGCCGAAGTCGTGACACTTAATACAGTTGCGATCGAACACGGGCTGGACGTGCTTGAGATAGTTCATCGCTTCGCCGTCGGGCGATTGGAGTTTGACGGCCTTGTTTTTGAGCGCGATGGGCATAGCGCGGCCACGGGTGGAACTCTTGATGCGGTCTTCATGACAGCCGACGCAGCCGAGCAATTCGCCCGACTGGACGATCACGCCACTGCGCATCGTCTGGACGAGCTGGCGGTTTTCGTCGAGCAGCTGGAAGAAGACGAATCGATCGTGCGGCACTTCAAAATGGCAACTGCCGTCGGATTCAATCGGGACCGTGCCGAGTACGCGCTTGGTGGAAAAATCGTGCCAGTTGATCGCCGGGCGATGCACGCCCTGGCCGCCCCATTTCGGAACAGTCCACGCAAGTTTTGCGGGCGTTTCGCACACGCGGAGGAACTTCACATCGCCGGGCTTGACGCCTTCCATGTGCGTGCCTTCGTGCGCGTTCATCACATAGAATCGGCCATTCTTGCCGTTGAAGTCGCGGTGGAGCGCAAGGGGGTGCGGCTTGGCGCGCGTAGCGATCAGCATCGGATCGAAGCATCCCGCGCCCTCGGTGTGGATCAGGATTTCGTTGCCGAACGTGTCCACGAGAAACAGACCCATGATCTCCTTGCCGGGTGCAACTTCGCGACTGACGAGGATGAAATTTTCGTCCAGCGGCTTGGGATCTTCGTATCTCGGCTTGACGCGACAGAAGGTGTCCCACACGCCGTTGGCCTGTCCGGGGTCGCGCACGAGTGCCTTTGCCGATTCCGGCCAGGTGCGCACGACGGGCGCTTTGCCATCGACACCTTTGGTGCGGTCGATCATCGCCATCGCGCCCCACGCCCGATCGTGACACGAGCTGAAAATCGCGACGATTTTCTTGCTGCCAGGGATCGGCTGCGGGTCGATCACGCCGCCGGGGCTGGGCGTGTTGTTGCCATAGAAAATCGCGTGGTTCGTGCCATCGGGGTTGACCACCCACAGGCCCTGGGCGTCGCCAAAGTTCCGGTCGACATATTCCCATCGATCATAAATAATGCGCCCATCAGGCAATACGGCCGGGTGGCCTTCGAAAAGCGTGCTGCGGCCGATCTGATGAATGTTCGCTCCGTCGGGCTTCATACGATACAGGTTCGCCATGATGTGGACGTTGCACATGCAATATTTCGGCTCGCGCGTCGAGGTGAACACGATGTCGCCATCGCCCATGTAGATCGGATCGACATCGGCCACTTCCGGATGGCTGGTGAGCGCCCGGACATTGCTGCCGTCAGCGTTCATTTCGTAAATATGATACTCGTCGGCCTTGGATTTGCGCCACGAGAACAGGACGGTCTTTCCGTCGTAACTCACGTCCGGATCGCGCACGACCCCAGTGGGGGAATCGACCAATGTGCGGGTTTTTTCCGTCGCGATGTCGAACGCTTTCATCGTCCCGCCGCCATCGAAGCTGCCGGAATTGACTTCGTTCTTCATGAACAGCGTCGCGGTGTTGTGGTGGTCCTTGCGATACTGCTTGCGGACGACGTAGAGCAGTTCCTTGCCCGCAAAATAAGGGTTATTCGTAATCAGCGCGGCGCGTTGGACTGCGGCAAGCTCGGCCGGCGTTTTCGCAGCGGCGAGTGTCTTGAGGAAGCCTTCACCGTCATAGGTATCGCCGAACTTCACTTCGAGCGCGCTGATCGCGGCCTGGATCGATTCGGCAGAGATCGCCTTGGGAGTAGCCTTGGAAACGGGTTTGGAAGCCTTGGCCTTGAGTCTGGGTTTGGCCTTCGCTTTTGCTTTGGTCTTGGGCACGGCCATCGTTTGAGTCGCACACAAACAAATCGCGCCGGCGGCCAAAACGGCCACGAGGGTCATCATCGTTCGTTTCGTTATCGTGTTAATCTGCATCATTTGTCTTTCGCTAAAATCTTCAGTGGGAGTGTATTCGTCGTGCCTATTAGTAGGTCGCATCCGCCGGAGCGGCGAGGCCTTCGAGGATGGCCTGGGCGGTTCGCACGCCAATACCGAAGCGCTCGACGCCGCGGTCGATCATCGCTTCGATGGTTTCGATATCGCGCACGCCGCCGGCCGCTTTGACCTTACAGCGCTCGCCAACGGTCTTCTTCATCAGCGCCACGTTCTCCAGCGTCGCGCCAGTCGGTGCCCAGCCCGTGCCGGTTTTCACCCACGCCGCGCCCGCATTGGCCGCAAGCTCGCACGCGCGCGAAATCTCCGCGTCGGTCAGATAGTGGCATTCAAGGATCACCTTCACGGGAATCCCCGCTTGGGCACCGGTCTCGACGACCGCGCGGATGTCGGCCTCATAGGCAGTATCATCGCCGCCCTTGAGCCACGCAATATTGTTCACCATGTCCAGCTCGCTGACGCCCGCGGCAATGAGTTCCTTCGCCTCGGACACTTTGCCGGCCGTCGTCGCCCCGCCATCAGGGAAACCGACCACCCCGCCGACGATCATGTCGTCGCGGTCGGCGATCATCTCCACCAGCTGCGCCGTGTGCGCCGGGAGCGCAAACAGGCAGAAGATGTCATAGCGCTTGGCGAGGGCCACCGCATCCGACAGCTCGGCGAGTGTGCTGTCGGCGCGAACGCAACTCAGGTCGATCATGCGCGCGAGTTCTTTGCTATCCAACTTCATTATAGAGTCCTTTGGTCGTGGAATCGTAGCGGTCCCAGTTGAGTATAACGTCCTATCATGTCAAATCATGCCCATTTCATGTCAAATCATGCCCATTTTCTACGCCTGTCTTTCCTCCGGCCTTTCTTACCCTGTTGCGGGTAATTTCCGCAGGCCGTGTTTTTTGTGGTGCGAGCATCCTGCCTGCACGAATTCAGGGACACCAATGACGGGAAACTTACTGCCCGCCATTGTCCCTAGATGCTCTCCGCCGTGCGGGATTTTTTCTTTTTCGACTTCGGTTTTGGCTTTGGCTTTGGTTTGTTTTTCGGCTTCGATTTCGGTTTCTTTGCAGCGAGGGCCCCACCAAGAGGCCTGGAGTTGGCCTTGAGCTTGGCATCGAAGGTCTTCATCATCGCCTTGAGACGCTTGACGACATCGGGATGCTTCGCGGCCACGTCCTTGCTCTCGGAAATGTCCGCGCGCAGATTGTACAGTGCGCCCTTGCGCAGTTTCCATTGCCCCGAGCGGACGGCTTCAAGGTTATCGTGACGGTAAAAATAGAATGCGTCGTGGGGCGATTTCGCGTCCGGTGTCCCCGCCAGCAGCGGGTAAATGTCCTTCCCATCAATCGTCACCTCGGGCAATTTCGCGCCGGCGAGTTTCGCGAGCGTCGGCAGGAGATCAATGGTCGAAGCGACCTCTTTGCACACCGTCCCGGCCGGGATCGTCCCGGTCCAACTCATCACGGTCGGTTCGCGCATCCCGCCATCCCACGTATCGAATTTCGCGCCGCGCAAGGGTTTAGCACAGCCGCCATCTTTGCCCTTGCTCAACCACGGGCCGTTGTCGGACGTGTAGATCACGAGCGTGTTCTTGTCGATCCCGAGCGCCTTGAGCGTCTTGCGGATCTCACCGACCGACCAGTCCATCTCCTCGATCACGTCGCCATAGAGCCCGCGCGCAGATTTACCCTTGAACTTTGGCGACGCGAACAGCGGAGTATGGGGCATGGTGTGGGGCATGTAGAGGAAGAACGGCTTGTCCTTGCTCGCGGTGATAAACTTGATCGCCTCGGCCGTGTAGCGCTGGGTGAGCGTGGACTGGTCGCAGGGATATTCGATGACCTCGGTGTCGCGCATAAGCGGGACGTGGTTCTTTTTCTCCGGCGCGGTTTTCATCGACTTGGCCGTCATGCCGTCGGGCAGTTTCGCGTCCTTGGCGGCGGTCATGTTCTTCGCGATCGTCATGTCGTTGGAATACGGAATGCCGAAGTAGCTGTCGAAGCCCTGGCTGGTCGGCAGGAATTTCGGCAGGTGGCCGATGTGCCATTTGCCCACACAGGCCGTGGCATAGCCGCGCGTCTTGAGCAGGTCGGCAATGGTGGTCTCTTGGGGGTTCAGGCCGGCGGGATCACGCGGAAAAAGAACTCGCGTCAAGCCGATGCGCGGCGGATAGCAGCCCGTCAGCAATGCCGCGCGCGATGGCGAGCAGATCGAACAGGCCGAATAGAAATCGGTGAACCGCATGCCCTCTTTGGCCATCTGATCGAGGTTCGGCGTCTTGATCTTCGGCGACCCGAAACACCCCATGTCCTGATAGCCCTGGTCGTCAGCTAAAATGACGATAAAGTTGGGCGTGGCCGATTTGGGAGCTGTCGCGAGTTTGGCATCAGCCGCCCGAGCGGCACGTGGCAACGCCATGCCGGCTGCAGTAGTGCCCATCAGTTGCAGAAAACGTCGACGGTTGTGTTGAATATTCATGGAGAGAGAACTTCCTTTCGGGTGATTGGTATCCTTGATCATCATATCATATCAATCCCACATAAAACACACAAAATCCCTCACAACACCACGATCTCCCCTTCCGCTCTCTCCTCTCTCCTCGGACCCCCATTCCGTGTGCGCATAGGCCGACGCCGCAGCCAGCAGCAAACCACAAGAGTCCCCCATTCCGTGTGCGCATAGAAAAACCCCACCGATGTCAGGCTAATCCGGTGGGGTTCTTCGTTAGCGACCTGCGTTCAGCAGGCCACGGGCTCTCTCGTCAGACGGAACCTTGAAGTTCAGTCTGATCGCAGGATTCTCAGGCCCTGCGGTATGGTGGCGCGAGTTCTCAGGCTCGCGGCCTTCGACAGGCTCTCACCTCTGTCGCGGGCGGTCTCTCACCTCCGCCCTGGGGTTGAGTGGAGCTCAATCCACTCTTCTTCATTGCTCAAATGCTCGCGGGACGCGCCCGCGCTCTCTGGGAAAATTTTGCGTTGGGATGTATCGTGGTCGCGGTTTGATTCGCGCCCGAAATGTTTGAGAGGCGCAGAGTTCTCACGTCTGCGGCCGACAGGCTCTCAGCTCTGTCGTCGGGCGGTCTCTCAGGCGCCCTGGGGTCGAGTGGAGCTCAATCCACTCTTCTTCATTGCTCAAATACTCGCGGGACGCGCCCGCGCTCTCTGGGATAGTTGTTTGAAGCTCGGCACTCTTGGGGGAATTTAGGGGGAGCCGGGGCTCAATCCGGCCCCCTAAATTCATGCTCATGGTGCTCTGTGCTCTCTGGGATAGTTTTTCCTGAGTGCTGCATAGTGTGGCGCGTTTTGTGAGCGCCCGCGCTCTCTGGGATAGTTGGTCCTGAGCGCGGTGTCGCGCTCGAAGGGAATGTTGGGAGAGGCGGCGGTTTCTCGCGCCTCTCGTGTCTCCCGATGCATTCATCGCATCGCAGGCCGTCGGGTCCTCGAAGGTTGCCCGCCCTGGCGTGCAGCTCAACCTGAGGTGTGGTTGTCTGTCGCGTCAGGGAGCAGCGCTAGGGCGGGAGATTCGTTGCCCCGGCGGCCTGGTCGTCTGTAGTTGTCAATCGGGGTCTCCGGCTCAACCAGCCTGGAGGGGTTCTGTCGGTTCTCTTTGGGCAGTCGTTGTCCGCCCTCCCCGCCGGATTCTGCTCCGGCGGGTCATCTTCGATCCATCAGTTGGGGTTAGGCGTTCTTGCGTGCCTTGCGGCGGCGCAACATTCCCAGCCCGCCCAGAGCCAGAAGGCTCATCGTGGCCGGTTCAGGAACCTGGTCCAACTCGGCGATGAACACGCGGTTGTCTGCAAAGGCGTAGTCGCCTGCGTCGAAGATGTCGTTATCGTTGTTGTCGAGGTAGATTTGACCTTCGGCCATGGTGCGGCTGCGGTCAACGTTCAGCAGAAGCGCGATCATTTCGGCATCGCCCGCTGCGCCGTAGTCGTAGAAGACCAACTCGTCAACGGCGTTGACCAGGTCAGCTGCGTCATAGGCGCCCATCCACTGTTCTTCCAGGAGGAAGCCTTCGCTGGTCGCTTCGGCAAAGGTCATGTTGAAGTCTTCGAAGTCGATCCGGATGACCTGTTGGTTTTCAACGCGGTCGGGATCGCTCGATTCGAACTCGGTGCCGGCGAGGCCGTTGATTACGCCGCCTTGGCCTTCGTTGACGAAGGTGTCTTGGTAGCCATAGTCGCCCACGGTCGTGCCAGCTTGTTCGTAAAGTGCGCTGTAGACGCCGGTGGCGGGGTTGAGCGCGCCGTCATACGCTTGGCCTTCGCGATCAAAGAGCTTCAGACCACGGTAGCTGTCGTTCTCGGTGTTCTTGTCCTGTGCGACCCAGGCAGCTTCCTGGTAGGTGTGGCGCCAGTAGTTGACAGCTTCGTCGTAGGCGTCGGTCGCCTCGTTGTACTTGGGGGTGTAGTGTGCGCCGGTGATGGGGTCTTTGGAGGCGTTGTTCATCCCCGTTGCCGAAGCAACCTGCGGGTTGGCGTTGTAGGTCTGGCCACCATCGTTGATGGTGTTCGCGCCATTGTGGACCGAAACGGTCATCAGGTTAAATCCACCCGCGTCCGACTGAGTCGTCCAACCCAGCGCGTGGCCGTTGGCGTCGGAATAGCGCTCGTGCTGTGCGCGGTTGTAGCCGCCGATGCCGTTGGACTGGGTGAGGTAGTAGATCGAGCTTTGGTTTTCCGCGCCGGAATAGTTCATGTAGAACGAGGTGGTGTTGGCGCTGGCCGAGGCCGAAGTCAAGGCCACGGCGTTGTCGTCGGTGGTCTTGCGGTTCTGGAAGGTTGCGATGAACGGGTCGTCGTTCACGTCGAGAATCCCATTGGTTTGGGAGGGGTCAATCGGTTGTGACCCGTCGCCATCAGAATAGATGTACCAATTGCGCACGGCGGAGGAGAGTTCTCGAGTCGGAACAGCCGCGAGCGCACTGCTGGCGGCAAGGACAAACATCACAATTCCTAATGCAATTCGGGTTCCCATAGTAGAGCGTTTCATTTGAGCGTCCTTTCGTTGGACCGGTCGTGCCGGCCTCTGTTGAGCATTGAGCGTCCCTGTTCGTGCCGGGGAGCAATCCGGCCAGGGGCAACAGGTGAGTCCTGTTGGTTGTGTTGTCTGCAGGTGAGTCCTGCAATTCGCTTCGGCCTTGCGGCCCATCCCGACGGATGCGATTGGTCTTGCGCCTTGTGAGGTCCCGGATCAGGCTTGAGTGGCCTGAGGAAGCGGCTTATATGCAAATCCAGTCATGTGTACATCTGTAGATGCCTAGATCTCTTCGTTTGCCAGTACGATGCGGGTCTTCTTGGCGCATCTCTGACGGGTCCCTTGCGCACCAGTGGCGCAACACCCCGAGACGGTGGATGCCGGTCTGCGGCGGCCATGAGCTATGGCTTGGCATGCGGCGTCCGAACTGAGCGTTCGTTATTCGACGTGTCCTCCTTTGTGTCAATGCGTCCTGCGGGATTGAGCGTCCCATGCTGCAGGGCTGAGCCAGGGTTGAATGGTGTCTCTCTGAGCCTCGTCGTCCAAGGCACGGTCTCTTCTCGTCGTCTTCCAAGGCACGGTTTGCGAATCTGGCCACTGCCCGCCCTACCCACATTGGTAGGCGTCGAGCGATAGACCGTGCGACACTTCCAGGCCGACACACCCAAAGCGGGCATAGACGGACCTCGTGAGGTCGCGGTTCGCATTCCAGGAAATTCCAAACCATTTCGCACCATCCCACGCAGAATCCGCACTGGGAGCCTGGAGAAATAGCCGAGGGGGTCTGGATCCTCTTGTTCAATTGTGATCCGCTCGATTCGTTGCGGCGGGTGCAATGAGCTGCAGCCTGAGTTCGCAGAAAATCTTCGCGGGTTCAAGAGGTTCGAATGGACTGAAGTGTTGAGCAGTAGTCCGGAGAAAACCTCTTCCTTTTGTTTTTATATAGATGTCTTTATAGACCTCGCGGTCTGAGCCTACGTAAAGTAAGCCATTTCGAGGGTCGAGTCAAGGCCTTTTTCCCGTTTTCTGAAATTTTTCAGAAGTTTTTTGGACTTCGAAAATCTCACAGGAACAAGCGTTTCGGCCTGTATTCTCGGTTGTTGTCGATGAGCGCCACTGAGCGGTGTTGCTCGATCGAGTCCCATTATATCCTTTTATCGGCCGGCTTCAACCCCATTCTCCACTTTTTTCCACCATTTTCGCAAATTCCGCCCTCCTCGGTTCATCTATTATGTAGTTGTCGTGCGAGGGGTATAGCAACTCACTGTGAAAGTCAACATCGATACCAAGGCCGCTGGCGGGAAAAAATTCCGCGTCGGGCGATTTTTTTCGGGACATTCCTGCAAAAATATGAACAATGCTACGTTCTACTTTACACTGGCACATACATCTTCATTGCCTCGTGCGCGACACGGCGTTGCCCGCGGGGAATGAAAGGAGAATCGAATGAACCGCACGTATCTCAAATTCGCCCTGTTGCTGACCGCCCTGATCCTGCCCGCGCTTAGCATTGCCCAACCCGCGCCCGCACCGATGCCGATGCCGATGCCCGCGCCCGCACCGATGCCGAAGTTCGCGCTTCCGCCACTCCTTCCCGAAGTCCCCGCCACCGTGGGTGATGTAAAGATCGACGGCAAGAAGATCAACACCGCCGTCGCCAAGGAATACAAGAACATGCTCGCTAGCATCAGCCAGCAGTTCGCGCGCATCCCCGCCCAAAGCCACGGCGCGGCCAAGAAGTACTTCCAGGGCCAAATCGACAAGATGCCCTACTCCTACCTCAAGGGCGAAGTCTTCCTCAAGCTCCAGTCCCAGTACATCAAGCGCAACAAGATCACCTGCACCGACAAGGAATACGCCGACTTCGTTGCGACGATCAAGACGCGCCTGCCCCAGGGCATGACCCTCGAAACCGCACTGAAGGAACAGGGCATGTCCCTCGCGGACTTCCGCGACTTCGTTGCGTGGGAAACCTATGCCAAGGTCCAGCTGAGCCCCGAAAAGGCCAAGGCGTTCATCAAAGCCAACCCCACCTACTTCGATGGCACCAAGCGCAGCTCCAGCCACATCCTGATTGCCTGCGATGCGCTGGCTGCGACCACGATCCAAAAAGCGATCATTGCCCAGCTCGCCAAAATCGGCGCCGACATCGAGGCCAAGAAGACCACCTTCGGGGCCGAAGCCGCCAAGTACTCGGTTTGCCCCTCGGGCGTCACCGCCAAGGGTTCGCTGGGTGACATCGTCTGCCTCGGTGCCCAGAACCGCATGGTCCCCACCTTCAGCTATGGCACGTTCCAGTGCAAACTCGGCGGTGTCATCACCCCCATCCGCACCAACTTCGGATTCCACCTGATCCAGGCCGGCAAAGAAATCCCCGCGCCCACCGCCGCCGCACCCGATAAGGCCCAAGCGGCCGCCGCCGAACAAACCAACATCCAGTCCGCCCAGCAGCTGCTCGGCACCCTGCTCCAGAACAAAATCTTTGACCAGGCACTGGGCTCCTGCCCCATCGCCTACGCGCCGACCGTTCAGGCCAAGATGGACAAAGACGCCGCAGAAAAGCAAAAACAAGCCGATCAGATGCGCACCATGGCCAAAGCCCGTGCCGCCGCCGAAGCCAAGGCCAAAGCCATCGAAGCCATAGCCGAAGCCGAAGCCAAAGCCGTAAAAGACGCCGAAGCGAAGAAGCTCGTCGAGACCCTCAAGAAGGCCGAAGCCAAAGACGCTACCAAGGCCGCTCCTGAGGCCGCTGCCAAAGCTGCCGAAGCCCCTGCGAAAAAGTAATCGTCTTCTGACGACATACGACACACAAACGCCCCGACCATCCGGCCGGGGCTTTTTTTGTGCGTTCATCGACGAATAGCGTGGAAGCAAAGCATACCATTTGACTCAATGATTCACTCGGTTCAATGGCTCGCCCGGTTGGGCTGGGCTAGTCTTTGCCCTGAAAGGGCAACAGTGTTTAGCCGGGGGCGTAAGCCCTCGGTAGTGGGTGTCAAAAAGCCGGGGCCTTAGTTTCTTGGAGGGAGCTTGTGACCGGAAAGACTAAGGCAAGCCCCGGCGAATTCCACAAGCCTTGGAAGGGCGAAAGAGAAATGTAAGATGGGTGTTTCTTTCGCCCCTTCGGGGCTCTTTTTATTATGCCTCATTCCGGGGGCTTACGCCCCCGGCTAAATACTTTCGCGCCTCCGGCGCTTGAGACAATCCTGTCGCATATTTATCAGTCCACTCTAATCTGCCATAGGGCTTTTTTGTGCGCATAAAAAACGGACGGCCTGAATCAGACCGCCCGAACGAGATTCTCTATGTTGGCGTTGCTATTCGCTGTCAGGCACAAAGCCGAGTTCAGCCACTACGGCGGCGTCACGGGCCGAAAGCGTGGGGTAGGCCGCGTCGGAACCGACGTCCGGACGGCGCTTCCAGCTGCGTTCGCAGCATTCATAGCTCTCGCGCGTATCGACCACGCTGACGGCGATCGACTCGACACCGGCGGCGGCATCTTCGACGGCCTCGGCCGCTTCGATGCGGGCAAAGCCCACGCCGCAAAGGTCTTCGAGTTCCGGCAGATAGGATTCGACAATCGTTCGCAGACCCGGGAGGTTCTCGGGAATCGCGAAGACGACTTCGGCATCCATCGAGTTTTTCACGCCGGCGGCCTTCATGTCTTCGAGCTTCACCAGCGCCTTGCTGCGCAGGTCCATCAGCCGTTCCCAGATCCAGCCCGGCCCGAAGACCAATTCCAGATCCGGCTCGGTGAGCAGTTTGTGGTCGACCGGGCGGATGTCCTCGGCGATTTCGAGCATGTCCGCGTCGCTCTGGGGGAGGATCGAGAGGTGGACGCTCTTTGGCTCGGCCTCGTCGGCGTGGGGAATGCTCGCCCAGGCCTCTTCGGCGGTGAACGGGATGATCGGCGCGAGAAGCTTGATCAGCGTGACCACCACGTCGCGCAGGACGCCCTGGGTCGCACGGCGGCGCGGGCTGTTGGGCAGCTCGCAGTACAGCCGGTCCTTGATCGCCGCGAGGTAGACGCTCGAAACCTGCACGGTGCAGAACTCGAACAGCCGACGCATCGCGACGTGGAATTCGTAGCGGTCGAACATGCCGCGCACGTCGCGGATCAGCAGTTCCAGCTCCAGACGCATCCAGCGGTCCAGCGAGTGCTCGGCTGGCTCGCATACGCCGTCGGCCGGATTGTAGTCGCCAATCGAGCCGAGGCAGAAGCGGATCGTGTTTCGGATTTTGCGGTAGGTATCTTCGCACTGCGCGATGAGTTCGTCGCTGCAGCGGTCGTCGTCGCGATAGTCCTGGCTGGCTACCCACAGGCGCAGAATATCCGCGCCGCGCTTGGACAGCTGCTCTTGCACGTCGACGCCGTTGCCGAGGCTTTTGGACATTTTCTTGCCCTCGGCGTCGTTGATAAAGCCGTGGGTGAGGACCGTCTTGAACGGCGGGACTCCCTGTGCGCCCAGCGCGGGCAACAGCGAAAGTTGGAACCAGCCGCGGTGTTGGTCGGACCCTTCAAGATAGAGGTCCACGGGGATGTCCTCGACGAGGCCGCGGAGTTTCGCGACGGCGGCCCAGCTGCTGCCGGACTCGAACCAAACGTCGAAAATGTCGCCGCCCTTGGTCAGGGTCGCGAGGTCAAATTTCGACGCATCTTCGACCGCGTCGTCTTCGGTAAGATCATAGCCCGACAGGATTTCCGCCGGAGTCATCGTGTACCATGCGTCGCTGCCATGTTCCCCGAAGCACGCGGCCACGGTGCGAACCGTTTCGGCCGTGCACAGCACGTCGCCATCGGGCGTGAAGAACGCGGGAATCGGCAGGCCCCAGCTGCGCTGACGGCTGACGCACCAGTCCGGGCGCGATTCGAGCATCCCGCCGAGGCGGTTGCGGCCCCAGTCGGGGATGAAGTCCACGCCGCCCTCGGCGAGGGGCTTGCCCGTCACGTCTTGGGCGAGGCTACGGAGCGTGAACGCGTCGGCCTCGCTGCCCAGCGGGCGATCCACGCCGATGAACCACTGTTCGGTCGCGCGGAAAATCGTCGGCGTCTTGCTGCGCCAATCGTGGGGGTAACTGTGTTCGATGTCCGTCGCCGAAACCAGGCGGGCCTTGTTGCGGAGGAATTCGATCACGGCCGTGTTGCCGTCCCACACGCTTTTCCCGGTCAGCCAGCCCGGCACGGTCGCGTCGAACATGCCATCGGCGAGAACCGGGCAGTAGGTTTCCAAGCCGTTCTTCAGGCCAGTGAAATAGTCATCCGTGCCGTGGCCGGGCGCGGTGTGCACCAGGCCCGTGCCGTCTTCGAGCGTGACATAATCCGCGGCGACCAACGGGCAGGTCATGCCCTCGGACAGCGGGTGGGCATATTGAATGTTGGCGCTGGCGAGGTCTTCCCCGCGCACCGTGCCGACGATTTCGGCGTCTGCCAGCCAGCCGTCTTCGGCGGCGGCTTTGACCTTCTCGAGCAGTTCCGCCGCACAGACCACCGTCATCGGCCCGTCGGGCGTGGTGGTGCGAACGGCGACGTATTCGATATTCGGGCCAACGGCCACCGCGCGGTTCGCCGGCAGCGTCCAGGGCGTGGTCGTCCAGATCAGCAGCCCGACCGTATCGCCGGGGGTGTGCGGAATCGCTTCGAGCCCAGCCACCACGTCAAACGCCACGAAGATGCTCGTGTCGGTGCGGTCCTGATATTCCAGTTCCGCCTCGGCAAGCGCGGTTTGGTTCGCGATTGACCAGTGGACCGGCTTGAGCTGGCGGAAGACCAGCCCGCGCTCGATGAGCTGGGCAAACACGCCAAGGGTCGCCGACTCGTAGCCGGGATCCATCGTGATGTAGGGATCATCAAATTCGCCGTAGCAGCCGAGGCGCTCGAACTGGTCGCTCTGCAGCGTGACAAACTTCTCGGCGTACTCACGACAAATTCGGCGGATGACCACCGCGTCGAGCGTCTTGGCTTTCTCGCCGAGCTTCTCCATGACCTTCGCCTCGATCGGCAGACCGTGGCAGTCCCACCCGGGGATAAACGGCGCGTCGAATCCAGCCATCGTCTTCGTACGGATCACGAGGTCCTTGAGGACTTTGTTCAGCACGTGCCCGATGTGAATGTTGCCGTTGGCATAGGGCGGACCGTCATGCAAAATAAAGCGTTCACTGCCTTTACGTGCTTCGCGAATCTGGCCATACAGGTCTTCCTCGGTCCAGCGCTGCTGGGTCGCGGGTTCCTTGGTCAGTAGCCCCGCGCGCATGTCGAAGCTGGTCTTGGGAAGGTTGAGAGTCGCTTTGTACTGGTTTTTCTTGCCCATCGTGGGTCTCCTTAAAAGTCAATAGAATTAGCGAGGCATTTTCGCAGAAAACGCCCCTGTTTGCAAGGCCTTTCCACAATCCCCACACGGCAGATGCGACAATGTGGGCTTTTTTTGTTTCGCGCTTTTGGGTATACTGTGGCATTCTCATTTCCCATGGAGACTCACATGACCAATGACCAACTCGTCGCGGCCTCGCAGGCTGTGCTGATCGAAAACTATGGCCGCCTTCCCCTCGCGATGACCCGCGGCGACGGCGTGAAACTCTACGACGCCGACGGGCGCGAGTACCTCGACTTCTTCCCGGGCTTCGGCGCGGGCGGCGTGGCGGGCCACTGTCACCCGGCCATCACGGCCGCCATCGTTGACCAGGCCCAAACCCTCGTCTCCCACGGCAACCTCTTCACCAACGCCCCGCAGGTCGACCTCGCCGAGCGCATCACCAAACACGCATTCGGCGGTAAGGTCTTCTATTGCCACTCCGGCGCGGAAGCCAACGAAGCCGCCCTGAAGCTCATGCGCCTCGCCGCCGGCGAAGGCCGCTACAAAATCATCAGCTTCCACAGCTGCTTCCACGGCCGAACCATGGGCAGCCTGTCGCTCACGCCCGAGTCGTTCCAGAAGGGTTTCGAGCCCATGCTCCCCGGCAATGTCATGGTCCCCTACGGCGATATCGAAGCCGTCAAAGCCGCCATCGACGACGAAACCGCTGGCGTGATTATCGAACCCATCCAAGCCGAAGGCGGCATGAATGTCCCGACGGTCGAATTTATGCAAGAATTGCGTAAACTCTGTACTGACAAGGATTTACTGCTTTGCTGCGACGAAGTGTGGACCGGCCCGGCGCGGACGGGTAAATACTTTGCCTATCAGCACTTCGGTATCGAACCGGACGTAATGACCCTCGCCAAGGCCATCGGCGGCGGAATGCCTGTGGGCGTGTGCGTTGCGAGTCCGAAATACGCCGACGTTCTCGTCCCCGGCACGCACGGCTGCACGCTCGGCGGCAATCCCGTCTGCGCGGCGGCGGGTGCGGCGGCGGTGAAGCTGATCGAAGACG
>JABGPZ010000096.1 GCA_018644725.1 Phycisphaerales bacterium | reverse complement strand
CGAACGAGCCACCTATGACATGACAAAAAATTTACAGAAAAAAACTTGCACAGCCGATAAGTCAATACTACCATTCATCACATCCTCTGTCAAGAAATCCCTTTACCAGCCTCGCGCTGGTCTTTTTTTGAAGGCGCCATATTCTTTTCATAGCAAGCAAGCAACGCACACCCTACTTTCCAAACAAGCAAAACGGCAGTGATAAAGCCCAGATTCACCCCACAAAAGAGCAAAATCCCCAAGACCATATCCTGACTCGTTACGGAATATTCCCAACTCAGCCCCAAGGTGATGATCGCCCAAATCCAATAAAACACCGTCAACGAACGAATAAAGCGTCTATCCTTCTTCATTCGGCTCAACACCACCACGACCCCAACCGTCACCGGCCAGAAGTACACCTGCCAAAAGATGCTCGCCGCCAATGATTGAATCGCCACGGAAGCATCCACGCTCATCTCCTTCTCGGGCGGAACTCCGAGCATGGAAATCTCAAATAAAAGAGTACTCATCACCATTGGAAAGGCCAAGCTTCCCATCACAAGAAGCGCCCGAAGCGACACACGCGGGCCAGGCTTGACCGCCAAGTAGATGGCCACCACAGCGAGCAATGGCAATATCAGCAATTCCATTTACATATCTCCCTTCATGGCAGGCCCTTTATTTCTTTTTGCTCCGGCCGGGGCGAGTTGTCTGGGTGATGCTGACAAATTGGGCGCACTGATAGCGAATGCGATATTCCTGATAGCGAGGCCGGCGGGCCTTGGGGTCGTCGATCTTCCGGCGGGCATAGAACGTGTTTTCGTCATGCTCACCAAGAAGATAGTAACGGCCATCCTTATAGCACTTGTCTTTTTCGTCCTCGTCCTCTTCGCGCACGACCAGCGCAAACGGGTCCTTGTCGTTAAACGCCGGATCGATCGATGTGATTTCCCACTCTCCACACCGCACCCGAAGCGCATTGACCACCGGCGGGCCAAACGCATTCCGCGCGGCAGAGCGCTGGGGGCCCTTGATCTGAGCGATCTCGCTCGAAAGCCGATTCCACACTTCGTCCAGCGGAATCAAGATGCGCTCTTCGATGGGCTGGGCGACCAGCGGAGCCTCCGTATCGCCCCAATAGTACATCACTTCGTCCCGGGCGGGCGGCAGGTCGACCAAATCGTGAAAACAGCCCACGCTCAACATCAATCCGCCAAGCAACGCCATCTGGAGAATTTTCATAAGAACCTCCATGAATCAAGGGTAAATCGTTCTTTCATCCCATCGATGCAATTGTACCACTCTCCCCCACCTCAGGCAAAGAAAAACATTCCCGCGAACCGGGCTGCAGTTCAAAATGCCTTGACACTGTTCACGATTCGCGGGATAATGAATCTCTGAACCTGCTTCATTTCGAGGTGGGTTTTTCATTCGTGAGAGGCCTATGCCCAACAGTCATGTCATCCGATACGTCCCCGCGGCCGCGCACGTGGACATCACCGAGTTCCCCCCGGAGATCCGGGCAATGCTCGAAACTGTCAATACGCACATCGCCGCCAATGACTCGCTGAAAGAGATCCTCGATTTTCTGTTCGAGACCTTCGGCGACCACTCGCCGACCAATCGCGTCGCGCTGGCCTTCGTTCAGGAATGTGGCAAGCGCGTGGTGGCCTATCACGCCCACGCCGACTACAACAAGCTGTTCCTCAAGCCCGGCTTCACGCAGGACATCGAAGACAGCTCACTGGAAAACGTCATCCGCTCTGGCCGCGCGCGCATCATCGACGACCTGCAGGTCTATCTCGCCGTCCGCCCGGAATCGAACTCCACGCGCCTGATCGTCCAGGAAGGCATCCGCTCGTCGATGACCTGCCCGCTGACGGTCAACGGCAAACACGTCGGCTTGCTGTTCCGCAGCTCGACCCAACCGTATGCTTATGACGACACGCAGGTGCGCATGTGGCAGGCCGTCGCCGAACGCATTTCCCAGGCCGTCTCCAACGCCTATCAAATCGAAGAACTCTCCGAAGCCAACCGCGTCTACACCGAGATGCTCGGCTTTGTCAGCCACGAACTCAAAAGCCCCATCGCCTCATTGGTGATGGACGCGAATCTCATGCTCGGCGGCTACCTCGGCGAGCTGACCGAAAAGCAGGAAGTCAAAATCCAGCGCATGGTCAACAAAAGCAAATACCTGCTAAACCTCGTGCGCGAATACATCGACCTCGCCCGTCTCGAAGGCGGCGAAATGACGCCCTCGCTCCACCGTGAAGTGCGCTTCGAAGAAGACATCCTCACCCAGGCCATCGACATGCTCGAACCCCAGCGCCTCGAGAAGAACATCGAACTGACGGTGGACTGTGAGGCAGACCTACTGGTCGAGTGTGATCCGAATTTGATGCTCGTGGTGCTGATCAACCTGCTGGGCAACGCGTACAAATATGGCGACGAGAACGGAACCGTCGACGTGCGCATCAAGCGCCGCAGCTCTCGGCTGGAAGTGACGGTGCACAACACGGGCCCGGGCTTCCCCGCCGACCAACGCAGCAAACTGTTCCGGCGCTTCAGCCGACTCGACACGCCCGAGCTGCGCAAGCGCAAAGGCACCGGCATCGGGCTCTATTCCTGCTGGCGCATCGTCACGCTCCACCACGGCCACATTCAGGCGCGGTCCAACCTCGGCGAATGGGCAGAGTTTTCGTTCTCCATTCCCCAACCCATCCCCGACGACGCACCGCAAGTGCCGCTTGCGTAGAACTAGAACGATTATTCTTCTTTATTGAAGACACACGTTGTCCTTGAATTCTTTCGTATGGTTTCCCTGTGCCTATTTCAGCACCGAAGGCGCGTAAAGATTTAGCGGAAAGTGCATAAGAATTTCTGTTGGATTTAGCGCCAAAGGCACGCAAGGATTGCTGTTGAATTTAGCGCCGGAGGGGCAAAGACAAATCCTTCTTCATTTCAAGCCTACTTCCTGTTGTCCTTCGGGACAAAAACAAATTCTCCTATTCTTTCACCCATTTTTTCTTGGCGGCGTCGAGGAGTGCTTGCGTCGCGGCGTCACACTGTGGCCGGATGACCGCGATCTGATCGGGGAATTCCCGCGCCAACAACTCGGCGGCCGTCTCGCGCTTGGCCATGTCCGGGCCACTCAGAAGAACGTCTTTCAGATATGCCAGGACGGCGGCGCGAACAATGGGTGTCTTGGGGATCCCCGTGGGCGGCGGCGTGGGATCGGCCGAGAGTACCGGCATCAAATTGTGCCCGCCCGGAGGCGTAAACGGGGTATTGGCCACCCGTGTCCTATGATACACTTCAAACAACAGCTTGGCCGTCTCGCGCTTGGCAGAGTCCCGCGTGGATTTGGAATAGTGACATCCGCTGGCCATCAACCCCACCAGCACCATCAATAGAATTCGTCGGGGCATATCATTCTCCTTGTGTCTATATCAGTATATCCGCCGCCGACCCATGTGGACACAAAAAAAGGGCGCCCATCAAGGACGCCCCTACAAAATTCGTTTTATCGTTTTCGCTATGCGCGTTTCCGGCGCTTGAGCATCGCCATTCCGCCGAGAGCCAGCAGGCTCATCGTCGCGGGTTCGGGAACCATCGTCAGCGTTCCATTTTCATCGACGTTGAAGTAGGTCGAAAAGTTATCAGCCGTGATGTCCTCGCCGTCAACGCTCACATCACCCGCCGTCATCGTATCGATCCAGGTCCCCGAGTCCCAAACATTAGTAGCATTGGCATCAGCAATGCTCCCGGTCCAGCCCGTCTTGAAGTCAATCGTCCCATTCGACACAAACACTTGGGTGTGGTTTCTGTCATTCAGCCAACTCGTGAGGGTGTAGCTGCCGCTAATGTTGATCACCGAACCGGTGTGGCTCGTTGTAAAGCCACCATTCGCATCATTGTGCGTGCCACCAGTCAGATTAATTTCGCCGGTACCAATGGCATTAAAATACGACCTGTCCATTACGGCTGTGCCGCCGAAAGTCACAACCCCGCCGTTGTCCGCTTGAATGCGATCTCCAATACCAGAAGCATGACCCGTAATCGTTCCACCGGTAATCTTCGCGGTCGAGCCTGCGCCTGTGGCCATCGTTAAAACACGATAATCGCTTAGGGACCCGCCCGTCATATTCCACGTCAGAGTCCCCGCGCCAGAATTCTCAAACTTGCCATCGACATAGGCGAACTCGTTGTTCAAGTCGCCGAGGTTCCCGGCACTGTGGGTGATCACAACATTATTGGCACTATTAAAGTTCGCGCCACTTAACTCAGCACCGATCGCAATGGTCCCTGCGTTCTGGTTCACGCCGGGCATGCCGTCGTCCCAGTTGCCCGCGATCCAGATGGCATCATGATTCGTGCTAGGATTGCCGGTGTACACGGTTGCAGCGTGTGCGCCAGAGACGACGAGCAGCAATCCAAACAATGCGAGAAGAGTGGTATTCGTATGTTTCATTATTTCTGATCTCCAAACACAAGTAGCGAGTAGGGAGGCCCTGTACCTTCCTATCCAACAATCATACCACACTTCCACAGTATTGCAACTCTTTTCCTCTTTCAAAAAAAAAAAACGACGCCCCGAAGAGCGCCGTTTTCGATTCAAATTGTCATCTCGCTATGAGATGTACTTCCCGCGGGCGGTGTAGCCGGTGTGCAGGAGTTTATGCGAGAGGTGCCCGCACGGTCCTTCCATGAGGAAGTCGTTGTAGATCTTCAGCACGGCCGGGTTTTCGTGCGATTTGCGGACTTCGCAGTCGGCGTCTTCGGCATAAATCGCGGCGGCGCGTGCGGCGCGGATTTCTGGCGATGTCGGGATCGGCTGACCGCCCCCACCGATGCAGCCGCCGGGGCAGCCCATGAACTCGATGAAGTGGCATTCGCTGAACTTGCCGCCGGCCTTGATGTCGTCGAGGACCTTCTTGGCGTTGGCCGTGCCGTGGGCGACGGCGACCTTGAGCGTCGCGCCCTTGAGCCAGTCCCAGTTCGGCACGAGGTGCGAAACGATTTCGGGAACCGGGCCGACCTCGGTGATCGGCAACTCGACATAGCGTACGCCTTCGAACCCGCGCACGGGCAGAATGTCGGCATGTTCGAACAGGTCTTCGACCTTGCAGCCGACGACGAGTTCGATCACCGTCCGCAGCGCCGCTTCCATCACGCCGCCAGTGGCGCCAAAGATCACGCCCGAGCCCGTCGCGGTTCCGAACGGATCGTCGAAATCGCTCTTGGGCATCGCGGGCAGATCGATCCCGGCTTCGGAGATCATCTTGCCCAGCTCGCGCGTCGTGAGGCCGTAGTCGACATCCTTGAAGCCCGAGTCGCACATTTCCGGCCGGTTGCATTCGAACTTCTTCGCCGAGCACGGCATGAGCGCGACGGTGACGATGTCCTTGGGGTCGATGTTGTGCATCTTGGCGTAGTAGGTCTTGATGACCGCGCCAAACATCTGCTGCGGACTCTTGGCCGTCGAGAGATTCGGAATCATCTCGGGGTTGAAGTGCTCGAGGTACTTCACCCAGCCCGGCGAGCAACTGGTGTACTGCGGAAGGGCCACTTCGGTGTCCTTCTCGACGAGCGCCTTGTAGAGACGGATCAGCAGTTCCGTGCCCTCTTCGATGATCGTCAAGTCGGCGGTGAAGTTGGTGTCGAAAATCTTGTCGAACCCGCAACGCCGCAACGCCGTGTTCATTTCATACGTCATCGGCGTGCCGGGCTCGAGCCCGAAGCATTCGCCAATGCCCGCGCGCGGAGACGGCGCGGTCTGGATCACGACATGCTTGGTGGGATCTTCAATCGCCGCCCAGACTTCGTCCGTCGGGTCGTTCGCGCGGAGCGCACCAGTCGGGCAGCGGTTGATGCACTGGCCACAGTTGATGCAGACCACGTCGCCGAGGGGCTTGTCGAGGTAGGTCGAGATGGTGGTCTCTTCGCCGCGCTCGATCGCTTCGAGAACGCCGACCTCCTGGAGGTCGATGCAGGTCCGCACGCATCGCCGGCAGAGCACGCACTTGTTCATGTCGCGCACGACCGAATGGCTCGAGCGGTCGACGTCGTGCATGGGCTTGTCGGGATGGCCGAAACGGAAGAAGTCCACGCCATATTCCTTGGCGAGGGCCTGCAGTTCGCAATTGTTATTGCGCCCGCACGCGTAGCATTCGCCATAGTGATACTTCAGCATCAGGTCGATGATGTGCCGCCGCGAACGACGCACCTGGGCGGTGTGTGTGCGAACGGTGATCGGTGCGGTGATCGGGAACGCGCAGGCAGCCTGCAACGTCCGCATGCCTTCGACCTCGACGACGCACACGCGGCAGACGCCAGCGATGCACAGGTCGGAGTGATGGCACAGAGTAGGAATGTGAACGCCCATCTCGCGACAGGCTTCGAGAATGGTCGTGCCGAGGGGCACTTTGGTCTTCTCGCCGTCAATCGTCACACTGACACTGCCGCCGATGGCATCTTTGGCACCGGCCTGAATTGGAGTGGCACGCTTCTGGGACGTCGGGGCGCGGGAGGTATCTTGAGAAATCGGTTTATCTGACATGATTGGAAACTCCTTTCAAAGAGTTACACGGCGTCAACCGTGCGCCCCATGATCTCTTCTTTAAAGTGTTCGATGATCGACAGGAACGCGTTGGCGCTGGATTGCCCCAGGCCGCACTTGCTGGAAATCTGGACGGATTCGCCCAGCGAGACGAGTTCCTTGAGATAGCCCGCGCTACAGCGGCCGTTGCGGAGCATTTCGACGCCTTCGAGCAGCGTCGGGTTGCCATACCGGCAGGGTGTGCACTGGCCGCAGCTTTCTTCGACCATGAACTCCAGGAAGTTCTGCGCCACGTCGAGCATGTCTCGACCCGGGCCGAACACAATTACCGACCCACCGGTGGGGATGTCTTCGTAGGCGATCTTGCGATCGAATTGGCTGCCGGGAACACAACGCCCCGACGCGCCACCGATTTGCACGGCCTTGGCGTTACTGCCGCCGACCTCGGCGAGCAATTGATCCACGGTGATGCCCAGCGGCAATTCATACACGCCCGGCATGTCGCAATCGCCCGAGACGCTGAAGAGCTTCAGGCCGGTCGATTTTTCGGTGCCGTGCTGGCGGAACCAGTCGCTGCCCTTGTTGAGAATGCAGGAAATCCACGCGAGGGTCTCGACATTGTTCACGGCCGTGGGATGGCCGTCAAATCCCGTGTTGACCGGATACGGCGGACGGTTGCGCGGCTCGCCGCGGTGGCCTTCGAGCGATTCGATCAGCGCGGTTTCTTCGCCGCAGACATAGGCACCGCTGCCCATGCGAATCTCAATATCGAAGGTAAAGCCTTTTTTGCCGCAGGCGTTCTCGCCGAGCTTGCCATCGTCGCGCAGGGCCTGAAGTTCGGCTTCGAGCTGTTCGCGAAGATAGGTGTATTCGCCGCGGAGATAGAGGATGCCTTTGGGCGCATTGACGGCCGCAGCCGCAATGGTCATGCCCTCGAACACGAGCCCCGCGTAGGTGGTGAGAATGATGCGGTCCTTGAACGTTCCGGGTTCGCCTTCATCGGCATTGCAGACGATGTACTTTTGAGGATCTTTCGCGGCCGCGCACAAATTCCATTTCACGCCCGAGGGGAATCCCGCGCCACCGCGGCCTTTGATGCCCGAGTCGGTCACTTCACGGATAATGCCCGCCTGACCCAACTCCAATGCGCGCTTGAGACCCGCACCGGCTTCGATCGTCGCAAACGTCAGATTTTTGCAGGTAGAGGTAATCATATCAATGCTCCATGGGTTGGGTCGCGTGCAGGCCGAAGACCTGGCGACAGCTTTCGATAATCTGGTTGACCATTTCGGGGGTGACGCGCGTGTGAACCTTGTCATTCACGAGCAGCGCCGGGCCTTGATCGCACATGCCAATGCAGTTTGCATATTCGAGGGTGAACTTCCCGTCGGGTGTGGTCTGGCCGAACTCAATGCCCAGGTCGTTGCTGAGCTGACGTGCGACGCGGTCCTTGTCGGCCATTTCGCAGCAAAGCGTTTGGCAAAGGCGAACCACAAAGCGCCCTTTGGGCTTGAAGTCCAAAAAGCTGTAGAACGACACGACCGAGTGAACTTCCACCGGGTGGATGTCCAGCAGGTCGGCGATCACCTGGATCGCGTAATCGTCAATGCGATAGTATTTGCGCTGGACCTCCTGCAGAATCGGCATCAGCGCATTGCGCGCCGTGCCATACTGGGCGACCAACGATTCCAGCTCGCCACGCAGGCGTTCTTGTTGGGTCATCAGGGTCATGCGGCACCTCCCCGGGCCAGAAGCTCGGCCACCTTGCGAACCAATGTCGCGGGCTCGAGCGGTTTTTCACAAAACGCGTCGACCGGAACGACCTCGTCATCCTGCCCCAGTTCCAGGCCGATGACTTTGCTGACACTCGTGAGCATCAGGATCGGTGTCGCGTTTTTTTCATACCGCAGCTGCTGGGCCATCACAATCCCGTCGTCAGGCTGATCCATCATCACATCCAGGATAATCAGATCGGGCGTGACCTCGGTGACTTGTGCCATTCCATCTGCCCTGTTGTTCGCTTCCGAAACGTCGTAGCCCTCACATTCGAGAACCATGCGACACGCTTCCACAACATCAGGATCGTCGTCAACTACCAGAATACGGGGCATAAATCTCTCCTTCCACAACGGGATCAGGTGACATGAACAGGCAAAGCAAGCTCAAATCGAGGTCTTTCCCATGTTCGGTTCCATCCCCCGGCCACGGCGCAGCCGGGTCCAAATCACGCGGCTGTGAAATGAATCACAACGCACATTCTATGTATGCCATCCCCAGTAACAAGTCAAGAAAATAGTAGCGATTGAATGTAAATTATTACTTCATATAGCATTAATCAACAGAAAACAGTATCTCGATTCACCCTGAAAAATAAAGGTTAAATGGATTCCTGCATCATACTCTCAGGAAATCGATCTTGGCGATCGTTAAATTTTTATTGACCTTGTATACTAAAAGTATACAATTAAGTCATGACGACTCTGAAACGAAAACTGGACGCGACTCTCTCGCGATGGGTTCGCCTGGGCGCGATGTTCGGCGTGGGCCCGTGTGCGGAAGAGCCAGACCTCGACGAGCTGATTGTCGACTCGGCGTCGGTGATGCAGCGCATGCCTCGGCTTCATGCGGTGATGGTGTCGTGGCTGATTCGCTATGGCGAGCTGACCTGCCGCCACCGCCTCGCGCGGATGGCCCGGCAGATCTCGTCCCCGCTCCAGTCGGCCGCGCTGGGGTTCAGCCTTTCCTATGCGAAAGAACACTCTCGCAGCGATCATTTCAATCTGGTGCTGGAGGCCTGCGCGCCGCTTAAAACTCCCGAACCGCTGTTCGATGTCTACCGCGAGAACGGACAGCTTCGTCAGATGGCCGCCCAGTCGTCGAGCCTGCTGGCGATTCGCTGGGGGTTGTGGTCGCCGGAAGAACGATTGTCCGACGACGCGATTCGCCCGGCCAAGTGGATCATGAATTGCAATCCATCGTTACAACTGCGCGCCTTGTTTCGCGGCAAACTTCCTGCGTCGATTCTCGCAACGCTCCAACACACGCCCGAAGCAGGCCACAGCGAATCGGCTCTGGCGCGGGCACTGGGCGTGACGCGGCGGGCGACGCGTGAAGCGCTGGACCATTTGGAACTGTGCCAACTCGCGGTGCGTACGCGCGGCAAACACACCACGCGAATCGAACTCCTCCCCCGCCCTGCCCTCGGCCTGGAGTAGACCGATCTGGCCTAGCTACCTTCGGAGAGTCGATAGCCCACGCCGCGGACGGTTTCGACCAGCCAGCGTGCGTCGCCAAGTTTTTTCCGTAGCGAGGTGATATGAACATCAATGGTGCGGTCGGTGACAATCGCGTCGGCACCAAGTGCCTTGTCGATGAGTAGATCACGGTCAAAGACGCGGCCTCGGCCTTCGATGAGCGCGGCGAGCAATTTGAACTCGGTCCGTGTCAGGCTCACGCCCTGGCCGGAAATTTCGATCTGGTGACGATGGAGGTCGACGCGAACCGGGCCGGCGATGAGAATGGAATCTTTCTCGGGTGGTTGACTTTGGCGGCTTCGTCGCAAGAGCGCCGCCACACGCGCCTTGAGCACGGGCATCACAAATGGTTTGGCGAGATAGTCGTCCGCTCCCCCCAGCAGCGCGAGCACTTCGTCGCCGGCATCGGCCTCGGCCGAGAGCACCATCACCGGCAAATCCGCGAGAGTGGTTTCGTTGCGAATCTCCGCGAGCAGTTCCGCCCCGCTTGGCCCGAGAAGACCCTGCGCCATCAACAATACCATCGGCACCTGCTCTCGAAGCGCGGCAAACCCGGTCACACCATCGCCGCAGAACGACACCACATAGCCTTCCTGGCGGAGCTGGGCGGCGAGCAACTCGCAAAGTGCCTGGTCCTCGTCGACAATCAAAATGGTCGCGGTTTGACTCATCGCCCCAAGTCTACCACAACTCCCGCGTCATAAAACCCACTTTTCGCGAGCAATTACAGATTTTACTCCCCGTCAAAATATAATTACGCAAACCACAATGACAGGGGCATCCTGTATGGGTGCCCTTTTTTATTTCGCCATGGCGCGAGTGGCGTTGACGATGGCCTCGGGAAGTTTGGAATTGATCCCGCTGGCCTGGAGCGCGGCGAGTGCAATGCCGGCGGCCTTTTCGGCCATATCGATCCGATCGTATGCCTCGACGAGTGTTTTCCCGATGGCCGCGAGGCCGTGGTGAGGCCAGAATACCAGATCGCGGGTTTTGAATTGTTCCGCCGTTTTCGCGCCGAGTTCCTCGCTGCCGGGGACCATCGCGCCGAGCGCGCCCACGCCGCGCGGAAAAATCAGGCCGCATTCGGTGTGCATCGACCACAGCAATTCCGTGAGCGCCTCGCCCGTCATCTCGCCCAGTGTCACGCCCAGCGCTAAGATCGCCGGCGGATGGCAATGCAGCATCGCCCGTTCGCATCGGCCGTCGGCTTCGAGCATGTTCAAGGTCGTCAGATGGCTCCCCAGTTCGCTCGTTGGGCAGCCTCCGCCTGCAAACCCAGACACGACCTCACCTTGCGAATCCACCACGCCGAGGCATCGCTGCGGATCACTGCTGACATCGGCGATGCGGCAGCCGCTGACGGTCACCAACGTCCCGCCGCATTCCATACGGAGGGAGACGTTTCCGCCGATGGCCTCGGTCCAGCCTCGCCGGTAGAGTTCATCGCACACATAGGCCGCTTGGGACATTGCTTGTTCTTGATTCATGGGTCAAGACTACCACAGGCGGCGGCGGTTTGCAATCCCGCGCCCGGATTGATATAATCTTGCCTTGGTATAGTCAGATTTGGCTGACTATCAGAGGCCCTCCCTCTCCCCCAAAGGAATCGGACATGAATCGAATTGAAATCTGGCCCAAGGACGGCTTTGGCGACCCCCACGCCGATGGCGTATTCACTCATATTCGCGAACTCGGCATCGACACGGTTTCAGCCGTCGACTCCGCGCGGCTGTTCTTCCTCGCTGGTGACATCACCGACGAGCAGGTTGCCACTCTCGCGGGCGAACTCCTCGTTGACAAAGTCACCGAGCGCGTCGTACTCGGCACGACCGCCGACGATGGCAAGAACGTCATCGAGACCCACATGCAGGTCGGCGTGATGGACCCGACGGCCGCGTCGATCCTATCCGCCGCGAAGGAAATGGGCATCGAGCTGCGCACCGTCCAAACAGGCCGGCGCTATGAACTCGGTGGCGACGTCACCGAAGAGCAAAAAGTCACCATCTCCACCAAGCTGCTCGCCAATGCGGTGATCGAAGATTACTATCTCGACGCGCACACCCCCGACGAGCACCCCGGCACGCCCTATCAGCTCGACCTCAAAATCGTCTCCCTGCTGGAGCTCGACGAAGCGGGCCTGATGAAGCTGTCCGAAGAGGGGCACATGTTCCTCAATATCACCGAGATGAAAGCCATCCAGGACTACTACCGCGCAAAAGGCCGCGAGCCGCGCGACGTCGAACTGGAAATGCTCGCTCAAACGTGGAGCGAGCACTGCGGCCACAAAACCTTCCGCTCGGACGTGAAGGTAATGAACGCCAAGGGCGAAGTCGTCGAGGAAATCCCCAACCTTCTCAAGAATACCGTCTTCAAGGCGACCATGGACCTCAACAAGCCCTGGTGCCTCAACGTCTTCGCGGACAACGCGGGCGTAATCGAATTTGACGAAGAGAACGCGATCTGCTTCAAGGTCGAAACGCACAATCACCCCTCGGCCATCGAACCCTACGGCGGCAGCATGACCGGCATCGGCGGCGTGGTGCGCGACCCGATGGGCACAGGCCTGGGCTCGCGTCCGATCGCAAACACCGACGTGTTCTGCTTCGGCGACACGACGATGGACCTGGCCGATGTCCCCGCTGGCGTGCTTCACCCGCGTCGCACGATGCGCGGCGTGGTCGCGGGCGTGCGTGACTATGGCAACCGCATGGGCATCCCGACGGTCAATGGTGCGGTCTACTTCGACGACCGCTACATCGGCAATCCGCTGGTGTTCTGCGGGACCGTGGCGATCATGCCGCGCGAAGCCGCCTTCAAGCAACACCCCAACCACGGCGACACCATCGTCGTTGTCGGCGGACGCACAGGCCGCGACGGCATCCACGGCGCGACCTTCAGCTCCGGCGAGATGACCCACGAAACCGAATCGGAATTTTCCCACGCCGTGCAGATCGGCAACGCCATCACCGAAAAGAAAATTCTCGACACCCTTCTTCAGGCGCGCGACAAAAAGCTCTACACCTGCATCACCGACTGTGGCGCGGGCGGGCTGAGCTCGGCCGTCGGTGAAATGGGCGAAGAGATCGGCGCGAAAGTCCAGCTCGAAGACATCCCGATCAAATACGCCGGGCTGAGCTATGACGAAATCTGGATTTCCGAAGCGCAGGAACGCATGGTCCTCGCCGTTTCGCCCGACAAAGTCGACGAACTCCTCGCACTGTTCGCGTCCGAAGACGTCGAAGCGACCGACATCGGCACCTTCGGCCTCACGGACGACAATGACAAAGGGCTGCTCGAGCTGTACTACGGCGAAACCCTCGTCGGCGAGCTGGACATGGAATTCCTCCACGACGGCACGCCCCGCCCGACCAAGGACGCGCTGTGGGACTTTGTTCCCGCCGCGACCCCCGCGCCGGCCACCAAGGACAGCTACAACGACGAATTGCTCGCGGTCCTCGCGAGTCCCAACGTCGCGTCGAAGGAATGGGTCATCCGCCAATACGACCACGAAGTCCAGGGCACCAGCGCCATCAAGCCGCTCGTCGGCGTCGGCGAAGACGGCCCGGGCGACGCAGCCGTGGTCACTCCGATCTACGGCAGCAACAAGGCCGTCGCCATCAGCTGCGGCATGAACCCGACCCTCGGCGACCTCGACCCATATCAATCCGCACTCCACGCCGTCGACGAAGCGCTGCGAAACCTCGTCAGCGTTGGCGGCGACGTCGAAACCACCGCGATCCTCGACAACTTCTGCTGGGGCAACTGCAACAAGCCCGACCGCATGGGCGCACTCGTCCAAGCCGCCAAGGCCTGCTACGAAGCGGCCATGACCTATGGCACGCCGTTCGTCTCCGGCAAGGACTCGCTCAATAACGAATTCGTCACCGACACCGGCGAAACCATCGCCATCCCGCCGACGCTGCTGATCTCCGCGTTTGGCCTGGTCGACGACGCGTCCAAGTGCATCACCTCCGACGCCAAAGCCGCCGGCAACAAAGTCTACCTCGTGGGCACCACCCGTCCCGAGCTCGGCGGCGCGCACCTGCTGCTGGCCAACGGCCTCGACACCGGCAACGACGTTCCGCCGGTCGACTGCAAGACGAACTTCAACACGTTCGTCGCGCTGGGCAAAGCAATCCGCAGCGGACTGGCACGCACCTGCCACGACCTTTCCGAAGGTGGCCTCGCTGCCGCCGCGGCCGAGATGGCCTTCTCCGGCGGGCTGGGTATCGAGCTCTCCACCGACGCAATGATCGTCGACGGCGACGCGTCGCAAACGGCGAAGCTCTTCGGCGAATCGGCCGGGCGCTTCCTCGTGGAAGTCACCCCCGACAACGCCGCCGCATTCGAAGCGGCCATGGGCGAAACCGCCTGCGCCGCCATTGGCGAAATTACCGACACCGGCCGCGTCCAAATCGACTCGGCCATCGACCTCGCCAACACCGACACCAAGGCCGCATGGCAAGGCACCTTCAACTGGTAACCCACACACCCCACAAGGCAGGCTTCGGCCTGCCTTTTTTTGTGAATCTACGCTTCCAGGAAAACGGGGACAGTTGCAATGCCAAAAGGAATAAGACGAGAACACAATAGGCGGATTCAAGTCTCTAACGTGACACGTGCGACGTTAGAGTGCGAGGCTATC
>JABGPZ010000079.1 GCA_018644725.1 Phycisphaerales bacterium | reverse complement strand
AACAATACAAACAAAGAGCAACTGTCCCCATTTTTTCCAGGAAACTAAGGCCCCGGTTTTTGGTCGCCACGTACCGGGGGCTTACGCCCCCGGCTAAATACTTTCGCGCCTCCGGCGCTTGGACCAATCTTGTTGCATAATCAGTCCGCTTAAATACTTTCGCGCCTCCGGCGCTTGGACCAATCTTGTCGCATACTAATCATTTCACTCTACTCTGTCATGAATTCAAAAAATAGCGTGACGAGTTTCGAATCTCCCTCGTATTGGTTGCGATCGTGGCGGGGATGATCGTTAGAATTGGCCCATGTCGCGGGAGGGCATGACCTTTCGCAGCAGGACATAGCGGCGGGTTTGGTACGATGTGACTTCGCCCGAGACGTGGAGTTTCCAGCGGGTGCGCCCGAGGGGGGTGGTCAGTTTGATGGCTTCGGCGAGCTTGGAATTGGGCAGGATCCGCATGGGCGGCTCGCGGAGGGTGTTGTCGCCGACGAACCGGAGTTCGTATTCGAAGGGCTCGGGTTTCTTGCCCGCTTTTTGATCGGCCAGGCTGCGGCGGACACGGATCACGCGAGCGATGCGGTCGACGAGGATGCTACTCGTGGCGGCGGGGGCCTTGCTGGTGGGCGCGACGGGGGAGGTGTTTTCTTCTTTGGTGCGCGCCTTGGCCGAGGGGGTGAGGATGGCCTTGCCCGGTGCGGCTTCGGTGAGCATGCCCTTGATCAGGTCGTCGGTGTCGCTCGACGCTTCGGCCGACTTGGTAGCGGGCAGCGTGGCGGGTTCGACGGTCAGCGATTTGGGCGCCGGTTTGTCCGAGACGGGCTTTTTGGGGTCTGGCTTGGGCGCGACGGGCGCGGCGGGTTTGGCCGGGGCGACCTTCGGCATGGCGGGGTCGAGGAGTGTCGCGCGGCGGAGCAGCAGGTACGATTTTTTCTCGTGGACGCAGATCTCGCCCGTGATGTCGAATTGCGCATCGGGGGTTTTCTTGGCGACGGGTTCGAGCGCTTCGAGCAACCGGCAGGGCAGCAGCGACAGCAACGGGTAGGTCCGCTGTTTGGGCGCGGGGAGGACCGTCGCCATCCACAGGCCGGCGGCATCGTTGTAGCGCACGCGGATCGTGCGCGAGATGATCGGTTCGCCGTCGCGCAGCAGCGACGAATTCGCCGCGGTCTTGACCTGGCCGGTGGGCTGGATCACGGACGGCACGTCGTCGCGGAGGGTATAGCGCTTGGCGGGTGTCTTGGGGGTGTCCGATTTTTTGGCGGTCGCGTCGGGGGCGGCAGTTTCGTTTTCATCCTTGGCGGGGGGGGTATCTTTGGGCTTGAGGTCACGAAGACGGACCGGCCCTTCGGCCTTTCCATTGGCAGCGATCAGGAGCAAAGCGCTTACGGCCGCCAGCAAAATGAATTGAGGAAGTTTCATGCCCTAAGTATAGCCCGTCGCAAGAAAAGAACAAGAAAAATGTCGTGCTGGGCGCGGGAGAATTGTCCGCTATTTCTTGAGGTAGTCGCTGAGGACGTCGGTGGCGTCGTTGATGAGGGATTGTTTGGTGGGGAGTTTGAGGACGGCCGATTTTTCCATCGGCAGGCGCATCACGCCGAGCAGCGGTGCATCGACACCGAGGCCGAGGGTGGCGGTGTAGGGGATTTCGGACTTGCCCTGGATGCCCTGGACGGCTTTGAACAAATCGAGATAGCTGACCTTGATCGGCAGCGAAAGCACCTTGCTCTCATTGGCGGGAACCGTGCCGAGGGTGTCGGCCTGGCCGTCGAGGAATGTCTGCCCGGAGGTCGCGAGGGAATAGTCGAGATTCGTCATTGGCAGCGGCACGAAGTAGGGGTTGGTCACATCGACGTCAATAATCAGCGTCGCGGCCTGGAGGGACACGTTTCCAACTTTGATGCCCGCAATTTTGGCACTCGGCTGAACGGCGCAGCCTGCGAGGGTCGCCAGAAGCAGAAGAATCGAACAACGCGAGGCAAATCGATATGAGGCCATGGGTGCTCCTTTGTGCCCGAGGGCGAAGTGGATGTGGTGCAAACCATTGTAGGCAGGATGTCTACGGCCGGATGGTCACTTTTGTGCCGGCCGAAATCTTCGGGAATAATTCGAGGATGCATTCATCGTTGATCGCGACGCAGCCGAGCGTGCCAGAGCGGACGCGGCCACGCTTGTCGGCGCGCCAGCCGTGGATCATGATCTCGCCGCCGAGGGGGGTGTACCAAAGCGGCTGACGGCGGCTGGCGATGGCGTTGACGATTTGGTCGTGCTGGGGGCGCGTGATCCACCCCGCACGCAGGCCGCGCTGGGCGTCTTCGGTGTCGGGATAGCTCAGCCCCAGCGAGCGCGTGTACTTCGAATTCGGGTTCTTCACGCAGACATAGAATGTGCCCTCGGGCGTTTTCATGTCGCCCTCTTTGACTTTGTCGCCCGCGTTGGAGCCGATGATGCAGCGGTATTGCTTCACGAGTGTCCCGTCGTCGAATACGCTCAGCACGAGCGCGGATTTGTCGATGAGGATCGAGGGCGAACCAAGCGCGGGCAGTGGGCGGGAAAAATAGTCCACAGGGGGGGTGTGAATGCGGAGCTGGTTTGGCGGAGCGATGGTTTCGATGGTGACCCCTTTGGGCGCGGCAGGGAGCGAGACGGCGGGCGTCGCGCCGGGCGCGGTGAGAGCGGGTGTGGTGCTGGCAATGAGGTGCGCGGAGTCGTTGGCATTGCTGCGCGCGACCAGGCAGCCGATGCCAGCCACCGCCGCCAGCAGTAACACGATCACCGTCGGCAGAAACCAGAGGTCCTGCGGCGCGTCGGTCGATTCGGTGGGTTGTTGGTCAAGTTCGCTCATGGTCAGTGATTTTGCAATTTTTTGCGGTCGGTTCGCCGATTTTCGTGGTTAAAGGATGAAATTCGAATCTCTGAACGCTATGCTATGAACTTGCCCCTCGAATTACAAGGCCCAGCCTCAAAAATGGCGTTCCCAAAGCGCATTGAAAAAGGAGTTTCCATGGAACGGATGAAGATTGTCAACGCATTGAACCCCGCCGCGGTGGGGACCGAAGTTACGCTCGCGGGTTGGGTTCGCACGGCGCGCCACTCCAAGGGCGGGTTTAGCTTTGTGGCCCTCAATGACGGCTCATGCATGGCCAACATTCAACTCGTGGCCGGCGGCGAACTTGCGAACTATGATGCCGACGTGCTGCACCTGACGACGGGCTGTTCGCTGGTGGTTCGCGGCACGCTGGTCGAGTCCCAGGGCAAGGGCCAGGCCGTCGAACTCCAGGCCGCCGAGCTGACCGTGTTGGGCGGGGCGGACGAAACCAACCCCATCCAGCAGAAGCGTCACACCTTCGAATTTCTCCGTACCAAGGCCCACCTGCGCTCGCGCACCAACAGCTTCGGCGCGGTCTTCCGCGTGCGGAATGTGATCTGCCGCGCGGTGCACGATTTCTTTCAGCAGCGCGGATTTCTCTACGTTCATACGCCGCTGATCACCGCCAGCGACTGCGAAGGCGCCGGCGAGCTGTTCCGCGTCAGCACCCTCGACCATGCCAACCTGCCGAAGACCGATGACGGCGCGGTGGACTATGACAAGGAATTCTTCGGTAAGGAAACCTTCCTCACCGTTTCCGGCCAGCTCGAAGTCGAGCCGTTCTGCTGCTCGCTCGGCGATGTCTACACCTTTGGGCCGACCTTCCGCGCTGAAAATTCCAACACGCCGCGCCACCTCGCCGAGTTCTGGATGGTCGAGCCCGAGCTGGCCTTCGCGAACATCGACGACGATGCCGACTGCGCCGAGGCGATGCTGAAGTATGTCTTCCAAACCGTGCTCGACGAGTGCGCCGAGGACCTCGCGTTTTTCAACCAGCGCATCGACAAAACGCTGATCGAAACGCTGACTCACATCGTCGCCACGCCGTTTGAGCGGATCAGCTATACCGCCGCGATGGAGATTCTCCAGGCCGCCGACAAGGAATGGGAATTCGCGCCCGAATGGGGCTGCGACCTCCAGACCGAGCACGAGCGCTATCTGGCCGAGGAGCATTTCAAAACACCGGTGGCCGTGATGCACTATCCCGAGTCGATCAAGCCGTTCTATATGTATCGCAACGAGCCCGACGAGCAAGGCCGTCGCACCGTCCGCGCGATGGACATCCTCGTGCCCAAGGTCGGCGAGATCATCGGCGGCTCCCAGCGCGAAGACCGCCTCGACGTGCTCGAAGAGCGCATGAAAGAGTGCGGCCTGACGCCGGAGGAATATTGGTGGTACGTCGACCTGCGCCGCTATGGCACGATCCCCCACGCGGGCTTCGGCCTCGGCCTCGAGCGGCTGGTGCTGTTCTGCACCGGCATGGCCAACATCCGCGACGTCATCCCATATCCCCGCACACCGCGTACCGCGTTCTAGCGGGAACGTGAGCAAATAAAAACGCCTGGTGGATTGTTCCATCAGGCGTTCTTTTTTAGAGAAGGGATGTTATTTCTTTAGGGTCGTTGCGGGTGTTTTTGCCGCAGGTTTGGTTGCGGGTTTTTCGGGGGTGATGGGTTTGTAGTGGATGCCTTTTCGGGCGGCCTGGTCTTGGAGGCTGCGGACGACTTCAACATCGAAGCCGGTGCTGCCGGGTACGAGTTTAGTGCGGACATAGGCATCGCGTTTCTTCGTCAGCTCGGCGGCTTCCTTGAGAAGCTGGGTGCGCTTTGTCTGATTGGCGGTGATGATGACCTTTTGCTCGGCGATGGTTTTGCCCTGGAGTTCTTCGGGGAGCTTGGCCACGTTTTCCTTCTGGTTGAATTCCTTGAGCAGACCGTCGTCGAGTTTGCCGTCTTTGTCTGTAACGGCGTCGAGCAGGTCGTTGCTGGCGACGGTTCCGGTTTTGGCGACCACGCTCGCACGCATCGCGGCCTTGGGCTCGTCGGCTACTTTGTCCGCCATTTTTTCTGCGCCGACGTTGAGCTCTTCCTGACGTTTTCTTTTTTCGGCGGTGCCATAGGCCATGGCCGTCTTCATGAGTTTGGTGTTGTACTCGGCGAGTTTTTTGTCATAGGGTGTGGCGATGTCTTTCACGCCGCCATCTTGTTTGAGTGCGATGAAGCTGCCCTCGGCCGCGCGGGAAATTTCCATCCAGACCTTCTTCGTGGCCGCGTTGCTACCGCACAGCACGGTGTTGATGTAGATGCCCTTGGTGATCGCGCTCTTGGCGAGCTTGTCGTAGGTGGGCACGTCTGTGTACTCGTTGTGGGGCGGGTAGTCGCCGACGAGATAGATAATCTTCAGCGTGGTTTTCTCCGCAGACCATTGGACCTTGGTGATCGCGTCGTGCAGGCCCTGGTTGACATTTTCCGGCCCGTCGCCGCCGCCCTGGGCCTGGAACTTCATCAGGTCGGTGTAAATCTGGTCGATGTTGTCGGTCATCTGGAAGACCTTCGTGACATAGGCATCGCCCTTGTCGCGATAGGGCACGAGCGCGAAGCGGACCTTCGGGCGCGGATTGCCCGAGAGGATGTGGTTGGCGATGTCCCAGATTTTTTTCTTCGCGCCGGCGATCAGCCCGCTCATCGAGCCTGTGGTGTCGAGCACGAAGCACACTTCCACAACGGGCTGGGCGGGTTTGGCAACGGGGAGTTTGACCTCCTCGCCGGGCGGAACGGGAACGACCGGGACGGTTTCGATGGTCTCGTTGTTGGGGTTGGCCGCCGCGCCAATCAGGCCGGCTGAGAGAAGTAGCAGTGCAGTGAGGGTCAGGGGAATGCGGGAGGTCATGGGGTGCTCCTTTCGTGGTGCTGTGTGTGTCTCCGGGCTTTGGATGCACGAGGGGCGGAAAGGTTCTCAATTTTTTTGAGATTGCATGTCCGCTGGTCTTGCGGTATCGTCGGAGGCGTACCAAACACCACTTACGGGAGATCGCTATGAAACGAAATCGAATGTTCCTTATCGCGCTGGTTGGCCTGTTCCTCGTCGGCGGATGTTCGACCTATACCGAGCCGCTCATTCAGGTCGGCACGCTTCAGGGGCTCCTCGCCGGTGAATATGAAGGCACGGTCACGCTGAAAGACTTGCCGGGTAGTGGTTGGTACGGCATGATCGGCCTGGGAACGTTCGATGCGCTCGATGGTGAGATGGTGATCATCGATGGCGTGTGCTATCGCGTGCCGACGACGGGCCATGTGACAGTGATGAAGCCGACTGACACCACGCCGTTTGCCAATGTGGCCTGTATTGATCATGCTTCCGAATGGAATATGTGGGAACACGACGTTACGGATTATGCCTCGCTAAAGAAATATGTGCTCTCGCAGATTGACGATCCGACTCGCCCCTATGCGATCCGAATCGACGCGAGATTTGCTTCGGTGAAAACGCGGTCGGTTCCGAAGCAGTCAAAACCCTACAGGAAATTGATTGATGTGGTCAAGACAGGGCAGGTGGTGTTCGATATTGATCCTGATCCCAAAGGCTGGCTTGATGCGCCGGGCACGATTGTTGGATTTTATTTTCCACCGTCGTTCAAGGGCGTAAATGTCGTTGGGTTCCATCTGCATTTCCTTACGGCTGACCGGAGCGCCGGCGGACATCTGTTGGATTTCAAATATAATTGGACTAAGAATCCTGCGAAGATTCAACTCGCGCCATTGGACAAAAAGATCCGCTGGGTCGGCAAGAAGGGCGAAGTGCGCGAATCATCGCACGAAGAGATCAAGGCGATTGAACAAGGGAAATAGAGAGTAGAAAGCAGAGAGTAGAAACCGGGACAGTTTTTATGGTTTACGCCTGCCCTCTCGCTTGCGAGAGATCAGGATGAATTACGTCTTGTGCTTCTTGGAGGAATAGTCCGTGCCGCGCCAGGTGATCGTCGCGCCTTTGCGCAGGAGTGTCTTGGCTGCGAGGAGGATTCCGCCGCTCCACGCACACGCGACGGGGTAGAGCAGTCCATAGCGCCATCGTGAACGGAGGACGTGGTAATATTGCATCATCGCTGCCCACTGGAGTGTTTGGCCCGCGATGGCAAAGCCCAGCGTCCATCGCCACAGATCCGGCCGCTCCGGCCCGGCGGCGAGGCTGGAGATCGCAATCGTCAGCATGATCGCCGGCGTGAGCCCGCGCGCGATGAGGACGATAAACGCCTTGGTCAGGCCCCACAGCGACCCAAATGCGCCGCGATAAATTCGCGCCCACCCTTTGTTGATTTGCTGGCGGGAGGTGTACATTCGCGTGGAAAGCAGGTCGTCCGACGCGTCGACCCACAGCCGCTTGTCGGCGGCTTTGATCCGCCGGGCGAGTTCGATATCCTCGATCAGGCTGCCGCGGATCGCTTCGTGGGTGCCGATGGCCTGCCATGCGTCTTTCCGGATGAGCATGAATTGGCCGTTGGCGTAGGCCTGGGGCGTTTCGGGGCGATTGACCTTTTTCGGCGGCATCCAGATCATTAAAATTCCACCGAGCACCGGTTGCAGCAGCCGCTCCCAAAACGAGTGCAGCTCCAGCGAGGGGATCATGCTGTACATGTCCGCGCTCGTTTCCGTCGCGCGCGCCACGGTCAGGCTGAGCGTGTTGGGGCTGGTGAGCTGGCAGTCCGCATCGGTCATGCAGACCCACTCGCCGCTGGCGCGGGTAATGCCGTGCTGCATGGCGTGATTTTTTCCGCACCAGCCCTCGGGCAACTCCTCAATGTGATAGACACTCATGCGCGGGTCGTCGGCTGCGAGACGTTCGAGAATCTCGGCCGTGCGGTCCGTGGAGCGATCATCGACGACGATCAGCTCGAAATTCGGATAGTCTTGGGCAAGAATCGACGTGACGCACGCCTCGATGTTGTCTTCTTCGTCCTTGGCGGCGACAACCACGCTTAATTTTTGCGCAACGGACGAAGTCTCGGGTATATAGTCGGGACGCAGGTGGAACTGACTGCGCCAGACGCGGATCGTCAAAAGCGCCCGCAACAGCCATTCAAAGGCGTTGCCAGCAGTGAAAATCAAGATGGCCCAGGTCAGAGTGTTCATCGCTGGCTGATTATACGGATTTTATGGGCCAACCGAAATCAAAAACCAGAGAATCCCAACGGTTGAGCCGGACGCAAGCATATGATACACTGAGACCATGACACGAACCAAACGACATGACGGACGGCGCGCGAATCAATTGCGCGACGTGAAGATCACCCCTGACTTTGTTTCCAGCGCGGCGGGCAGTTGCCTCATCGAGGTCGGCGGCACGCGCGTGATTTGCACGGCGAGCGTCGAGCAGTCCGTTCCGCGTTGGCGCGAGGCCTCGGGCAAGGGGTGGGTGACGGCCGAGTATGGCATGTTGCCCGCGAGCACAGGCCGCCGCAAATCAAGACCGGGGCTCAAGCCCGACAGTCGCGGCGTGGAAATCCAGCGCCTCATCGGCCGAGTCCTGCGCAGCGTGATCTGCTTCGAAAAATTCCCCGGCGTGACAATCCATCTCGACTGCGACGTTCTCGAAGCCGACGGCGGCACACGAACCGCCTCGATCACGGGCGCGATGGTCGCACTGGAAATCGCCGTCCGCCGCGGACTCATCGAGGGCACCATCCAGCGCGGGGCATTGGCCTCCCAGGTCGCCGCTGTGTCCGTGGGCGTGGTCAAGGGCGCAGTCGTCGCGGACCTTGACTACATCGAAGACTCCCGCGCCGAAGTCGACATGAACGTCGCGATGAACAAGAAAGGCCAGTTCGTCGAAGTCCAAGGCACGTCCGAAGGCGCACCGTTTGACCGCGATCAACTTGACGCGATGCTCGACGTGGCCGGGACCGGAATCCGCAAACTTCTCCGACTCCAAACACAGGCCGTCAAACAGGCCATGGGAGGCTCTTGATGAATCGACTGATCCATACCGTTCTGCTGTGCGCCGCGAGTGCGCTGTGCCTGGGGTGCCCCTCTCAGATGGGGACGTCGGTTCCCGCAACGCCCGAGGCGGAGGGTGACTGGTCGATCCAGCTCGCCGAGTACCGCAACGCTGCGACCCACATCGCCGCCGCCGAGAACTATCTCAAAGCTGCCAAGGGCGTGACGAAGTGGGATGACCTGTACGTTCTCCATGAAGACAACGTGTCCCGCGTCTATTGCGGCAGCTTCACCTCGCGCCTTGCGCTCGAGCCGCGCCTAAAGCAGGTACGCACATGGAAAAACAAGAGCGGCGTGGACGTGTTTCGCCGTGCGATTCCGGTGAACATGGGTACCCTGACCGGCGACGCGAACGATAAATATGACATCCGCAACGCGCCCCATGAAGCGCGCTATACGATGGTCGTCGCGATGTTCCAATCCAGCGTTGCCGAGAATTATGACCGTCACAAACAGTGCCAGTACACCGTCAACGAATTTCGCAAGCAGGGGGTCGAGGCGTGGTTCTATCACGGACAAAACTATTCAGCCGTAATGGTCGGCGCATTTCCCGAATCCGCAGTGATAAAAATTCATGTCCCGGTGCGCCACCCCGTGACCAACGACGTGAGCTATCGTGACAAGTTCGATGTGCGCGATGTGAAACTCAAGGCATTGATGAAGGAGTATCCCGATCTGCTGATCAACGGCATGGTCGAGTACATCAACCACGTCAATGTCGACACCGGCACGGCCGCGCGCAAACCCCGCTCGACCTATGTCAGCGTGATCCCCGGGCGGACCGTTAAACACAGTCCCGCCTCCACCAACGAACCCGGCGCATGGCGTCGCACGGTGGAGGGGCTGTAATGAATCGAGTGATTGTCGTCGCCTCGAAAAACCCCAAAAAGCTGCGCGAACTCAACGAAGTTCTCGCCGCGTGCGGTGTGGCGTGCGAATCGCTCGACGCCTACCCCGACATGCCCGAGGCCGAGGAAACCTGCGACACGTTCGTTGGCAATGCTCGCCAGAAGGCGACCTATTATGCCCGCGCGACGGGCCAGTGGGCGCTCGCGGACGACTCGGGTCTGGTCGTTGATGCCCTCGACGGCGCGCCGGGGGTCTATAGTGCGCGTTATGCGGCCGAGCGGTGCGGCGACGATGCCCCGCGCGAAACGCAGGACGCAGCCAACAACGCCAAACTGCTCGACGAGCTCGACGGGGTCCCGGACGAAAAACGGACCGCGCGGTTTGTCTGCCAGTTGGCACTGAGCGACGGCGAGACGATTCTTGCCGAGGCGCGCGGCGAAATGGAAGGACGCATTTCCGCCACGCCAGCGGGCGCGGGGGGGTTCGGTTATGACCCGTTGTTCTTCTTGCCCGAGCACGGGTGCAGCAGCGCGGAAATTTCCGCCGACGAAAAACACGCCATCAGCCATCGCGGCAAGGCCCTGCGAAAATTCGCGGCCATGCTGGTAGGCATTCTGGAGGACCACTCGTGATTGAACAGCCCGTAAAATCGATTTATGTCCTCCAGGGCAAAGACGAATATCTGCGCGATCAGGCGCGCAATGGCATCCTCGCCGCCGCGCTCGGCGATGCGGATGTGCAGATGTGCCTCAGCGATTTCGACGGCGATGTCGAGCTGGCGACGGTCCTCGACGAGTTGCGGACGCTGCCGTTTCTCGCGCCGCACCGCGTGGTGATCGTGCGCGACGCAGACGACTTTATCAAGGAGCATCGCGAATCGCTCGACGGCTATTTCGAAAAGCCCAGCGCGACGGCGACGCTGATTTTGATGGCGAAGACGTGGAACAAATCTACGCGCCTGGCGAAAAAACTCAAGGCCGGCGCGGGTGAGCTGATTTCCTGCCAAGCCCCCGAGGCCGCCGATCTGACCGGCTGGGTGATTGAGACATTCGCCAAGGACGGCCGGACCGTCACGCCGCAAACCGCGCGGGCGTTGCTGGAGTCGGTCGGCAGTGACCTCCAGAGCCTGCGCAACGAGATCGACAAACTCATCAGCTATACCCACGGCCGCAACGATGTGACCCCGCGCGACATTTCCGCGATCGTCACGATTGTCGCTGCCGGGCCGGAAGATTTCGGCCTGACCAACGCGCTGATCGACCAGAACCCGCGCAAGGCGCTCGTCGAGCTTGCCGCGAGCATGACCATGCGCGGCGCGGAGTTCATGATCCTCGGCATGATTCGCAGCCACCTCCAAAAGGCGCTCGCCGTCGGCCAGGAGATGGCCACGGGGATTCCCACGGAGATGAAGGTCCACCCGTTCGTCAAGCAGAAGCTTGGGAAGTTGCTCAGCCGTCGCTCACTGGACAAACTCCGCGCAGACATGCGCCGCCTGATCCAGGTCGACCTGAATATGAAGTCCGGCGTCAAACCCGCCGCCGCCATGCAACAACTCCTCATCGAACTCTGCAGCTGAGGCTGGCGGACAATACCTAGTCCGCTATTGTGAGTGTTTTGGTTTCGAGAGCGGTTGTTACTTTAGTTTTTCGGCGAGTTTTTTGGCGAGTTCCGCGAGGGCGTTGGACTGTGCGGCGGCGATGGAAGTGAGGTTGAGCGGGTCGATGGGCTGTTTGAGTTTCACCCAGAATGGCGCGCTCTTGGCATCGGTGATCGTGCACTTGAACTCGGCATAGGCGAATCGTCCATCGTCGTCGAACCGGCGAACGGTGACGACTACCTCGGCCTCGTCGATGTCGGTGATGGTGACGGGGCGGACGGCGGCGTTGCGCAGATTTTCGGCGAGGGTTTCGCTGAGAGTGATTTCGAGCGGTTCGGCCCAGCGGCGTTGCTCGTCATAGCGCAGGGTATAGTCGCTCGTGCGGCGCACCAGCTGCGGGCGGTTGAGATATTCGGGCATGTCCACCGCGAGGGAAATCCCCTCGGCAATGTGCGAGGTTTCGGCGAGCTGGACTTCGGCCTTGAGGAGATAGAACGTCGGCTCGGCCGAGTACTCACAGCCGCCGGCCGCAATGGAGAGTCCGACCAAAAATGCAAACAGGAAGAATCTGCGCATGGTTATTTTCCTTTCTTGCCCTTGAGGAGGGCTTCGGGGTGGCTTTGGAGATATTCGACAAAGACGTTGACGTTGCGAATGGTTTTCTGGAGGTCCTTGAGGGTCGTGACCAATTCCGTCTGGAGCTTGGACTTGTCTGACAGCAGCGTTTTGTCGGCGTTTTTGATCGCGCCTTCGAACGTCTTGATCGTTTCCTTGGCCTGGGCGAGTGACTCTTGGGCCTGAGTCATGGTGTCTTTGTAGAGTTTGAGGGCGGGGTCGGCCGAGTCGGTGATTTTCTCGGCGAGGGTCTGGATTTGCTTCAGCGTCGCGCTGGCCTGAATGAAGGTTTGTCCCAGGCCCGCAAGGGTGCTTTTGGCGGTGTCCATCAGCGGCTTGATTTCTCCGCGGAAGGTTTCGATGGTTTTGGGGAGCTCGTCAGTGGTCTTTCGGATGTTGGCCAGGATCTTCTTGGAGTCTTCGTCGTTGACCAGTTTGTCCAGGCCCGTGACGAGTCGGTCGAGCTTGGTGAAGAGTTCCTGGACGGGCAGTTGTTTGAGTTGGCCCATCAGGGCTTCGAAGTCGCCCGGGGCGGTGGGAAATTCCGGCACGGATTGGCGGTGGGGGTGAGAGAACGGTTTGCGATAGACGACTTCGCTTTCGGGGAGGAAGTCCAGTTCGACCGAGAGTTGGCCGGTGAGGTAGTTGTCGAGTTTCAGCCGTGCGCGCAGGCCTTTGTCGATCATCAGTTTGAATCGGCGATACACTTCTTCGTCGGTCGCTTCGCGCGGGTCGCCGGTGTGTTTGAAGCGGGCGGGGTCGAGGTCGAAGTGAACGGGGATCAGCGGGGCGTTGTTTGTGTGGTTCAGTCGGACGTTGATGCGCGTGACCTCGCCGACGCTCACGCCGCGATAGGTCACCAGCGCGCCGGTGCGCAGGCCCGCGACGGACGAGTCGAAGCAGGCGACAAACGGGACACGCTGACGGAAGCGTTCGGAGCGCGCCACGAGCAGAATGCTCGCAACCAGAAGCCCGGCCGCGAGTAAAACAAACACGCCGATCAGTGTGGGGTAGAGTTTGCGTTGGCTCATGAGGATACCTCGTTGGGGTCGTAGTCTTCGCGATGGAGGAAGGCTTTGAGTTTGGGGTGCGTGGGATTCTCGCGCAGGAGGCGGGGTTGGCCGCTGGCGAGCATGGTTCGCGTGTCCGAATCGAGGAAGATCGAATCGGTGGCGATGGCGTAGATGCTGGCGAGTTCGTGGGTGACCACGACGATGGTCGTGCCGAGCGATTCGCGGATGTTGAGGATGAGCTCGTCGAGGCGTTTGGCGCTGATGGGGTCCAGTCCGGCGGACGGTTCATCGAAGAACAGAATGTCTGGGTCGAGGGCCATTGCCCGCGCAAGGCCGGCGCGTTTGCGCATGCCGCCGGACAGCTCGGACGGGTAGAAGTCTTCAAATCCGCCCAGGCCCACCAGCGACAGTTTGAGATGGACCAGCTCGTCGATGGACGCCGCGTCGAGTTGGGTGTGTTCTTTCAGCGGCAGGGCGATGTTTTCTCGGAGCGACATGGAACTCCACAGCGCGCCTCCCTGGAACAACACGCCCCAGCGGCGCATCTGTTTCTGGCGTTTCTGCGGTGAGAGCGCCCAAAAATCGACATCGCCATAGAGCACGCGTCCGGCGGTGGGTTCCAGCAGGCCGACGAGGCTACGCAGGAGCGTGCTTTTTCCGCAGCCGCTGTCGCCCATCACGACAAACACTTCGCCGCGGCGGATGGTGAAATTCAGATCGCGCTGGACGACGAACCCCTCATAGGCCATCGTGAGGTTCTCGACGGTGATCAGCGGCTGAGATTGTGCGGCGGGGGTGGTCATGTCAGATTCCAAGATGGTTGCAGAGGACCGCCGAAACGGCGTCGGCGATGATGATCCAGATGATGGCGGTGATGACGGCGGAGGTCGCGGCGTGGCCCACGGCGGAGGCATTGCGTTTGCAGCGCATTCCGGCGTGGCAGCCCGTCAACGCGACGATCAGGCCGAACAGTGCGCCCTTGGCGATGCCGAGATAGAAGTTGTTGAGGATGAAGATCGCGCGTGTTTCTTCGACGTATTGCGTGAGAGTGAGGTCGCTGATGGCCATCGCAATGAGGCCGCCGCCGAGAATCCCCAGCAGGTCCGCGAAAACCACCAGTAGCGGCATCATAATCACGGTCGCCAGCACGCGCGGGAGGACCAGGAAGTCCATCGGCGAAATCCCGAAGGTTCGCAGCGCGTCGATTTCTTCGTTGACCTCCATCGTTCCGAGCTGTGCGGCATAGGCCGCGCCGGTGTGGCCCGCCATCACGACCCCCACGAGAATCGCCCCCATTTCGCGCATCATGGTGATGGCCACGACGTCGGCGATGAGGATTTCCGTCCCGTAGGCGCTGAACAGGGAGACGCCAATGTAGGCGAGAATCATCCCCAGGAGCAAGCTCAGCAGGGTGATGATGCCGATGGGGCTGATGCTGCAGCCCTGAAGGAATTCGAGAAAATCGCTCCCTCGGAAATTGACCTTGCCGCGTACCAGCCGTCCGAAGCTCAACGTCAGCTCGCCAAAAAACTCGAGCACGTCGCCGCTGCGGTTCAGGAGGGTCAGGGTCCCATCGCCGAGGCGAGTGGCAAATCCGCCGCGTGGAGTGCGGTCGCGTTTGTCGCCATCGTGGCCTTGGGTGGCCATCCGGAGGAGTTTGGCAAGGCCTTCGTCCAAGGCGGAAAGGT
>JABGPZ010000005.1 GCA_018644725.1 Phycisphaerales bacterium | reverse complement strand
ATCTATAACTTAGCTCCTCTCCCAAAACACTCCCATTTAGTATGACGACGAACACCCCTGGGGCGCACTTCTGGTCACGCACCGCGCGGAGTTGCTTTCGGTCTTGAAGCCGGATCGCCTTTGGACGTTGACGGCCGGCGGCAAATTACTCGAATCCGATTCCTACCTCGCTGCGCCGATGCCCGACCCGGCTAAATGGCCCGTCGTCCGTGGCCGATTGCGCGAGTTCCGACCCCTCGAACGCTACCACTATGTCGCCGGGCTGCCCGCGCTGCACAAGCGCGTCTACGTCATCCGCACACCCGAGGCCTACCGTCGCCTCGGCGCGCCCGACATCGCGGGCGGGATCATCGTCTCGCCGCCGCTGGGCTGTGTGCGCGGACGCAACATCGCCACGCACGGCCACTACAGCACACCCCGTCGCCGCAAAGGCCTCGCGATGCTGAACACCGATTTCGAAGCCATCAGCCGCGTCATCGTCCACCCCATGTTCCGCAGCTGCGGCCTGGCGGTGCGGTTGATTCGCCACGCCATCGCAACCTCGCCCGCACGATCTGTCGAAGCACTCGCGGCCATGGGAAAACTGCATCCCATGTTCACGCGCTCGGGAATGGCCGACGTGGGGCTGTTCCGAGGCCCGAAGCACTATTACCGGTATTACCTCGCGACGCGAAGTACCCATCCGTACCTGTTCCACTGTTCCCAAGGAGAGCCCGCATGAGTTCCAAGTCCAACACACCCGCACCCAAACCCGACGCCAAGCCTCAGATTTTAATTCCGGGCCAAATGATTCCATCTCGCCCAACCAAGCGCCACACGCTCGCAGCCGCCGTCAAAAAATTGCTCGGCATTACAGTGCCCGGGCGAAAAATGTGTCCGCATCACGACACGCCGCTGGACTATCTCGTCGCGAGTTTCCTCCAGCAGCACGACCTGTTGGTGTGGGCGAATCGCTGCGGCGGCAAGACCATGGTTGCCGCGATTGCGACACTCCTCGACGCGATCTATCGGCCCGGGTCAAAAATCCGCATCCTCGGTGGCAGCTTTGAGCAGTCCGCGCGATTGGCGGAATACATTCGCGAGTTTTGCCATGATCGGCCGGACATGCTCGACGGCACGATTCGGCGTGATCGTGTGAACATTGTCGGCGGCAGTGAAATCCGAATGCTTGCCCAGTCCCAACGCGCCGTTCGCGGCCAACACGTTCAGAAAATTCGGTGTGACGAAGTCGACCTGTTCGATTCGGAAGTGTGGCAGGCGGTCCAATTTGCCACCCGCAGTGAGGCCGAAACGCGCGGGTCGATTGAAGTCCTTTCGACGCTGCACCGAAGCGGGGGATTGATGGACCAGCTCGTCCAGGAAGCCCGCGAACGCGCCAGCGGCGACGATCCCGCCCAGGCGGGCTATCGTCTGATCAACTGGTGTTTGTGGGAGGTCATCGAGCGCTGTCCGCCCGAGCGCGAGTGTGCGAGTTGTCCGCTCGAAGAAGACTGCGGCGGCATTGCGCGAGACGGCGAAGGGTTTTTCCGAATTGATGACGCCATTACCATCAAGGCCCGCTCCAGCCGAAGCGCATGGGAGGCGGAAATGCTCTGCAAAGGGCCGCAACGACAATATCTCGTCTTCGAGGAATTCGACCCAGCGCTGCACGTTCGCGAGATGGAGTATTGCACGTCGCTGCCGCTCTATCGAGCGATTGACTTCGGCTATGCCAGTCCGTTGACGTGCCTGTGGATTCAGGTCACCGATGACGGCACGGTTCATGTGCTGGACGAATATGCCCGCGTGCGATTGCCGCTGACCAAGCATGCGGGGAACCTGATTGCGCGGGATATGGGGACGGTGAATGCGACGTTTGTCGACCCCGCAGGCCGCCAGCGCGAAGGGACCTCCGGGGCGGCGAGTACAGAATTGCTCGCGTCGATGGGCATCCCGTGCCGCTGGTGCGCCAGTCGGATTCTGGAAGGGCTGGAATTGATTCGCGCCGCGCTCTCCCCGGCCATCGGGGCACCCAAATTGCTGATCCATCCGCGCTGCAAAATCCTGATCAACAGTTTCCAGACCTACCATTATCCCGCGCCGGAAACCACGGCTGAACCCGACCGCCCAGTCAAAGACGGCCCGGACCACGCCATCGACGCACTGCGGTATTTCTTCGTGAATTGCATGAGGCCGAAACAGAAAGTTCGACGCATCCGCTATTAATCACCACGCAACCCCACAGCGCATGGACCTCCGTGCGCTGTTTTTATTTGCTTGAGGCCGGTTGAAGTGCTATCCTTATAAAGGGCATCTTGAAAAATACCGTTTTTCGGGGTGAGGGATGTGATTGGACGGC
>JABGPZ010000054.1 GCA_018644725.1 Phycisphaerales bacterium | reverse complement strand
GACCGCATTATACAATACTCAAAGTCGAAACGCTATTATTCAAAGAACCCTAATGAAAGGATCGACGATGACAGAGGCAGCAACGGTTGGCGTTGTGATGGGAAGCGATAGCGACCTGGACACGATGAAAAAATGTTTGGCACTTCTCCAAGAGTTGGGGCTGGGCTATGAAGTGCGGATTCTCTCCGCGCACCGCACGCCCAACGAGGCACACGAATTTGCCGCTACGGCGCGTGATCGGGGCCTGAAGGTTCTCATCGCGGCGGCCGGCATGAGCGCAGCGCTTTCGGGTGTTCTTTCGGCTGCGACGACGTTGCCCGTGATTGGCGTACCGATGGTGTCCGGCCCGCTTGGCGGCATGGACGCCGTGCTCAGCACGCTCCAGATGCCCCCGGGGATCCCGGTCGGTGCGATGGCCATTGGCTCGGCCGGCGCGAAAAATGCGGCGATCTTTGCCGCAGAAATCATCGGCGTCTGCGATGCCGCGATGGCCGACCGTCTCGCCAAGTACAAGGCCGATATGGCCAGCACGGTTCTCGCAAAGGACGCCAAGTTGCAAACCGAAGTCTAATGCAATTCTCCTGGCGGTCCACGCGGGCCGCCGGGATTTTTTATGCCCACTGCCGAAGGAGTCTTCATGACTGTTCACCAAGACGAAATCACCATTTGGAATTTCTTGACCAGCGATGCCGGTGCGGCGTTGCTGGCAGAAGATTGGTCGGGCGAATCGCTTGCTGCGATTGGCCAACTTCGCAAGCGGTGTGCGCCTGAGCAGGCGGCGGCGGTCTATTCGCTGTGGCAGGCGCGTCAAAAAGCGGCGGGGAAGTTTCCCGAATCATTTGCCCATGATGCGTTTTTGACCGACCGGATGCTCCAGCAAGCGTCGAGTTGGCGGATGGCGACTTGGCTCGGACGCGAGTTCGCCGCGGCCGGATGCGATGCCGTCTGGGATTTGTGCAGCTCAATGGGGGTGGATGCGATTGGACTTGCTGGCGCCAATGTCCCGACGGTGGGGCTGGACTGTGATCCGGTGGCGGTGCTCTGCGCCAAGCACAACGCAGCGATTGCGGGCGCGCAGCAGTGCGAGTTTCGCCTTGGGCGTGTGGAAGAGAGTCTGGGCGAAATTCCTGCGGGCGCGTGGGTGCATATCGATCCTGACCGGCGCGCCAGCGGAAAACGCTCAGCCGCGCTGTCGGACTATTCCCCGAGCGAAGACATTCTGCGCCGCGTGATCGATCAGACCGCAGGCGGGGCGATGAAACTCTCGCCGGCGCTGGGGTTTGGTGCGCTGGAGGAGTGGGGCGTGAACATTGAGTATGTCAGCGAGAAGCGCGTGTGCCGACAGCTGGTGGCGTGGTGGGGCGAGGCTGCGGCATCTCGTCCGGCGCGGTGTGCGACGCTGGTGGCGGGGGAGGCGGATTCGCTGACGGTGACGCGCGTGGTGTGCGGCGAGGCGGGCATGAGTTCGGTCAAGCCGTTGGGTGCATATCTCTACGAATTGGATCCGGCGGTGATCGCTGCAGACGGCGTGGATGACCTGGCGGCGTTGGGCGAGTTGTGGCGAATTGATGCGCGGCTGGACTGGTTGTCGGGTGACAATTTGTTCGAGCATCCTGCGCTACGTACGTTTTCGGTCTTGGGCGAATGCCCAGCGAGACCCCGAGATTTGCGGGCGGCATTGCGAGGGCTGGACGCGGGCGAGGTCGCGATCAAACCGCGTGGCATTCAGGTGAACACGACCCGGCTGCAACGAGAATTTCGCGGGACTGGCGAGCGACGCATCGCAATATTCTGGGGCCGGTTTGGACGTAAGGAACGGTGCATCCTCGCCGAACGATTGTAGTGCGTTCCATTGGGATTAGTCGTCGTAGCGGTGCAGCGGTTTTCCTTCGCGCGTGCGAATGGAGTGCTGCAGCTCGATGACCCGTTGGCGCACGTCGGCGAGAAATTCTTCGGGGGGTTGTTTGCGGATGGTTTTCGCGTCGATGGGTTCGCCAAATTCCACGGTTACCTCTCCACCGGAGGGCAGGATTTGTTGCCGAGGCCAAATTTCGTACGCGCCATCCACACAGACCGGCACGACCCAGTCGGCCGCGCGTTGAGCGAGCATCGACACGCCCGGGCGGAAGGGCTTAATGATGCCGTCGAAGCTGCGTGTGCCTTCGGGGAAAATGGTCATCATGCCGCCGCGTTTGATCCGGCGCATCGCCTCGCGAATCGCGCCCGTGTCGGCCGTCCCGCGCTTGACGGGAAACGCATTCACTCGGTGCAGGATCGGACCCAATAGCGGGACCCGAAAGAGCGAATCGCGCGCCATGAAGTTCATCGGGCGCTGGGTCGCGACGCCGACCATCGGCGGGTCGAGGTAACTTTGGTGGTTCGAGACAAACACCACGCCGCCGCTGGTGGGTTCGTGGTGGCGGCCATAGGCGCGCATCTTGATGCCAAATAACGTCAGGGACGCCTCGCAGGTCAGCACACCCAGTCGATAGAGCAGTGACCATTTCTGCATGGAATGGTCGCTCTTGCGGAGTTTGCGCATGAGCTCGTGGTTGGGATGGCTTGGGAATCGCAGGCTCATCGGCTACCTTGAATGTGCGCGAGCATTTGCTCGATGGTTTGCTGGGGCGTGTTGGGGTCGGTGTTGATGACGATGGCATCTTCGGGCTGCTTGAGCGGTCCGACGGCGCGGCTGTAGTCTGATTCATCGCGGTCAAGAATGTTCGCAAGGACGGTTTCGAAGTCGGCGATCTCACCTTGCTCCGCAAGTTGTTCCACGCGGCGACGTGCGCGTTCTTCGCCCGAGGCGGTCACGAAAAATTTGACTTCCGCGTTGGGGAAGACGACGGTTCCCTGGTCGCGTCCCTCGGTCACGAAGTCGCCGAGCTGTTGGCCCATGTCGCGCTGGAGGGCGACGAGGACTTCACGGACGGCCGGGGGCTTGGCGGCGTAGCGGGCGTTGGCGGAAACCTCTTCAGTGCGAATGGCGAGGGAAATGTCCTCCCCATCGTCGAAGACGGCTACGTCGTCCCCGCGTCGCTGCATGCGCAATTCAAGGCGCGCCGCGCAGTCGGCCATGGCGGCTTCGTCGGTGAGATCGACCCCTTCGCGCAGGGCGCGCAGGGTGGTCGCGCGATAGGTCGCGCCGGTGTCGAGGAATGCGAATTGGAGTTGTTTGGCCAGATTTCGGGCGGCGGTCGATTTGCCGCTACCCGCGGGGCCGTCAATGGTGATAATCATCCTGAAAGTATACCAAGACTCCTTCGATGAGGCAAGATGAACAAAAGCATTGGGTTGGTTGGAAAAAATGAGAATCAGGCCTTGACTTGCTGCGCGGAATCCGTAAACTATCCCGACCTGAAGAATTCCCCGCGGCCGTGGCGGAATTGGCAGACGCGCTAGGTTCAGGTCCTAGTCTCACATAGTGAGGTGGAGGTTCGAATCCTCTCGGCCGCATAAAAAAAACCAGATCAATGATCTGGTTTTTTTGTGTCTGCGTCGTGTGCGGGCGATTCTCAGTTCACCGCTTTGAGCATTTTCGCTGCGAGGGTGTCTTTGGTCTCTTTGGCGAACTGCGCAAGATAGTCCCGGTGCTGCTGCCGTGTTTTGGCGTGTTTGGGGTCGTTCGCGAGATTGACCAACTCGCCGGGGTCTTTGGCCATGTCCACCAGCGATTCGCGCCGTGTACCCATGTCGTAGAGGCAATATTTATAGCGTTTGCTGCGGACCATACGCCCTTGGGGCTTGAGGTGCTTTCTGTCGACAGGGTCGCCTTGGAAAATGTGGTTTTGCGAAACGACATACTCGCGGGGCTGCTTTAGCGGTTTGCCCATCGCGGCGGACTTGAGGCTCATGCCCAGCAGGGCCTTGGGCGGTTTGATTCCGGCGAAATTGCACAACGTCGGGATGACGTCCACGCCTGTGTTGATCAGCGAATCGCTGGTGCCTTTGGGCGTGACGCCCATCCAGCTGAGGATGAACGGCACGCGAGCGGACTCGTCGTAGAAGACGGTTTTCTGGTTCCAGTGGTGTGCGCCGTGGCAGTCGCCGTGGTCGCTGAGGAAGAGCACCAGTGTGTTGCGTTCGAGTCCCGCCTTGCGGAGGGCTTTGAGCACCGTGCCGATGTAGCCGTCGACGCGCTCGATCAGGCGGAGATAGCCCCAGATGTGGCGGCGCCAGTCGGCTTCGGTGTAGTTCCCGACGGGGAATTTCGAATTGGCCTGCATCGACTTTCGCGCATAGGCGATGATGTCGGTTTCATTTTTGGGGATTGCATAATTTTCGCGCATCGGTGGGCGCTTGTCCAGCGGCGGCGGGTCGGGAAGCTGATGCCCGGGGATTTCCTGCTTGCGTGCCCACTCGCAAATTTCATGCGGGCCGAGGAACGATGCGACCATCAGGAAGGGCTTGGTGTGCTTTTTCGCGAGGAATTTCGCGGCGTGCTTGGGGTCGAGGCGAGCCTCTTTTTCGAGGAAGGTATCGAATCCGTGAATCGATTTCTTCTTCATGTTCAGCGGGATGTGCCATTTGCCGAAGTAAGCGGTCTCATAACCGGCGTCCTTGAACAGTTTACCGAGGAAGGGCGACGGCGAGGATTTCCATTTTTGGGCCCCGTTGGATTGTACGCCGGTTTGGTGGGGATACAGGCCGGTGATCATGGAGGTTCGCATCGGCATGCATAACGGATTGGGCGCATAGGCGCGCGTGAAGCGCATGCCGTTGGCGGCGAGCGAATCCATGTTTGGCGTGTGGAGATATGTCTTGCCCATCACGCAACTCATGCCATCGGCGAATTGCTGGTCGGTCATGAGGATTAGGACGTTGGGGCGTTTGGCGGGGTTGGCCGCCTTGGCCCAGCCGCGGCTTGCGAGTGCGAGTGTGCCGCCTACGGTGAGTTTTAGAAAAGCGCGTCGTTGCATGAGAGTCTCCTTTGGAGCGATCTATTAGAGGGGAATTCGCGAGGATGTGCAAGAGTGAAAAAGGGAAATGGGGTAGGCATAAAAAAACCGCCTGATGGAGAATTCCACCAGGCGGCTTTGTTGTCTGTCGTGTGGCTTAGTAGCCGAGCGCGCCGCAGAGGGCGAGCAGGGCACCGGCCGCAACTGCCGAACCAATCACGCCGGCCACGTTCGGGCCCATTGCGTGCATCAGCAGGAAGTTGTGTTCGTCCTCTTCGAGGCCAACCTTGTTGACCACGCGAGCGGCCATCGGGACGGCCGAGACGCCAGCGGCGCCAATCAGCGGGTTGATCTTGCGCTTGCTGACGAGGTTCATCAGCTTGGCCATCAGAACGCCAGATGCGGTTCCGACCACAAAGGCCAGCAGGCCGAGGGCGAGAATGAACAGCGTTTCGGGGTTGAGGAACTTGTCCGCCGCGAGCTTCATACCGACCGCGAGGCCGAGCATGATCGTCACGATGTTGATCAGAGCGTTCTGCATCGTGTTGCTCAGGCGATCAACCACGCCCGATTCTTTCGCGAGGTTGCCGAACATCAGCATCCCGATCAGCGGGCACGCACTCGGCAGCAGCAGAGCGCACAGGCCCAGAACGATCAGCGGGAAGAGCATCTTTTCGAGCTTGCTGACGTGACGGAGCTGTTCCATCTTGATTTTGCGTTCGGCCTTGGAGGTCAGAAGCCTCATGACCGGCGGCTGAATGATCGGAACGAGCGCCATGTAGGAATAGGCCGCGACGGCAATCGCACCGAGAAGATCCGGAGCGAGCTTGCGGGCGACGAAGATACTCGTCGGTCCGTCTGCGCCGCCGATGATCCCGATGGCCGAAGCCTCGGCGATGTTAAATCCGAACACCATCAGTGCCAGGAACAACGCGCCGAAAATACCGACCTGGGCGGCCGCGCCGAGAAGGGCGGTCTTCGGGTTCGCCAGCAACGGACCGAAGTCGGTCATCGCGCCAACGCCCATGAAGATCAGAAGCGGGAACAAGCCCGTCTGCACACCCAGCTGATAAATCAGCTGCATAAAGCCCATTTGAATTGCGTAGGGCTTGAATGTCTTGGGCGCGTGGGGTGCGGGGTCGGAAAACTCTGTGCCAGCCGTAGCGGCGGCAAGCTTTTTCGTTTCCCATTCCTTGTGGTCGACTTCATACGACACTTTGGCAGCGTCATAGTTGGCCTGTTTCATGGCGTTGAATCCGTCGAGGACGGCTTTTTTCTTCGTCACGTCGAAGGCGGGATTCGTCTGGGTCTGCTTGGCGATGTACGCGGCATACTCGGGTGCGGGCGGTTCCATGTCGGCCACGCCAGCGCCGGGGATGTTCGCGAGAATGCAGCCAAAGCCAATGGGGATCAGCAGAAGCGGCTCGAAGCCCTTCTTGATCGCGAGATACAGCAGCAGCAGCCCAACGGCGACCATGATGGCCATCGTCCAGTTTGTACTGCAGTAGCTGCTGAGACCAGTTTCGTTCCACAGCGTCGAAAAGCTGTTGGCGATCTGGTCCATCACGGATGTTTCCGTAGCAACGGATGTTTCAGTAGTAGCAATCACTCTATTGTCTCCTTAGCGGATAGTGTGTAGGGGAGGCCTTAGGCCGAGATGTGAACCAGTTCCTGTGCGGCGGTGATTTTGTCGCCGACCTTGACTTCGACGCGGCTGACCGTGCCGGAGTACTTGCTCTTGACTTCGGTTTCCATCTTCATGGCTTCCTGAACGAGAAGAACGTCGCCTTCGATGACGCTGTCGCCTTCGGAGACGAGGACGCGGACGACGGCACCGGGCATGGGCGCGGTGACGATGTGGTCGCTTCCGCCGCCGGATGCGGCTGCGCCTGCGGCTTGGACTTCGCCTTCGGTGACGGCAACGTCATAGCTCTTGCCGTTGACCACGGCGTTGTCGCCGTCGAGGGTGACGTTGTAGGCTTTGCCATTGAGGCTGACGGAGTAGGCTTCGGGGCCGTCGGCTTTTTTGGTGGCCTTTTCGACGTCCTTCTTCCAGCGGATGCCCATGGGGCGATCACCAAGGAGGAAGCGGATGCCCTTGTCGCCACATGCAGCAGCGATGAAGACATTGTCGTCGGTGTGGTCGGTGATGCCAGCTTCGGTGAGCTTGGCCTTGGCCGCAGCGACGCCCTTTTTCTCGTCGCGGTCGTTGATCGCGCGGGGGTCTTCGGTGGTGGGCTCGAGGCCGAGCTGTTCGCTCGCGAGCTTCACCAGTTCGGGATCCGGCGCGACGGGGGTCTTGCCGAAGTAGCCCAGCAACATCTTGCCATAGCCTTCGGTCATCTTTTCCCACGGGCCCTGCATGACGTTCGCGAACGCCTGCTGGAAGTAGAACTGGCTGACGGGCGTGACGCTCGTGCCATAGCCGCCGCGGCGAACGACTTCGCCCATGGCCATGAGGCATTCGTCATAGCGGTCCATCATGCCGTTGTCACGCAGCATCTGCGTGTTGGCGGTCAGTGCGCCACCGGGCATCGGGCTCCAGGGGATCAGCGGAGCGACGGTTTTGGATTCGGGGGGCATGAAGTAGGGTTCCATGCAGGCGTCGAAGACTTCTTCGGCCTTGAGCATCTTGTCTGGGTCAATTCCGAGATCGTACTCGCTGCCACGCAGAGCGTGCCACATCGTCAGCACGTCGGGCTGGGCCGTACCACCGGAAAGGGGTGCCATCGAGAGGTCAATGCCATTGGCACCGCCATCGAGGGCCGCCTTATAGGTCATGACACTCGTGCCAGCGGTTTCATGCGTGTGCATGCGGATGTGGACATCCGGGCCGAGCTTGGCGCGCGCCTGCTTGATGGTCTCGTAGACGGTCGCGGGGGTCGCGGTACCCGAGGCATCCTTGAAGCAGATCGAGTCGAATTCGACATCGGCGGCCATGATGTTGTCCAGGCGGTCCATGTAGAATTCGGGGGAGTGCGACGGGCCATCGCAGCCCGGGGGCAGAGCCATCATCGCAATGACGATCTCGTGCTTGAGGCCGTGCTTCTTGATGCACTGGCCGGAGTAGATCAGGTTGTTGACGTCGTTGAGGGCGTCAAAGTTGCGGATCGTCGTCGTGCCGTGCGCCGCGAAGGTCTTCGCGTGCAGGTCGATCACGTCCGAGGACTGGCTGTCGAGGCCAACCACGTTGATCCCACGGGCGAGGGTCTGGAGATTGACATCCGGTCCAACCGCACCGCGGAACTGGTCCATCATGTCAAACGCACTTTCGCCGCAGTAGAAAAACAGCGATTGGAAGCGCGCACCACCACCGAACTCGAAGTGTTCGATGCCAGCGGCATGGGTGGCCTCTACGGCGGGGAGGAAGTCGGAGGTTCTTGCACGGGCGCCAACGCACGACTGGAAGCCGTCGCGGAAGGCAGTGATCATGACATCAACTTTCTTGGTCATTTCAGCAATCCTTTATATGGAAGGGTATGAGAGTGTCTCTCGGGAGTGTTATTGAGCGCGGGCAATGGCGATGACCGCAGCGATTTCCGCTTCGGCGCCACCGGCGGCCGGACGTGGGGCGGGTTCTTCGACGACGGGTTCGGGGAAGAGCATGCAGATCTTGCCCGAGAGGTTCATGGTCAGGACCATGAGGAGCAGGAACAGGAACACTGTTCCCATCCCGACTACGAGAAATACGAAACCTTGAGTCATGTTGGAGTCTCCATTGCGATAGGGGTTTCACCTGCCCAGCAGGCGTGTTCGCGGTCTGTAGATTGAGCAATTGCGGAACGCAACCTTCAATCGGGAAACATTATAAGGATTCGAGAGAATGATGCGAGAGATTTTTTATCAGCCTGCGGATTTATTTTGTTTCATCGGGCGTTCGCGGCGGGTATTCTAGGGGCATGACATGGTTGGAACTTCATCCTGTGCAATGGTTTGAGGAGCTGGACTCGACGAATCGACACCTGCTGGGCCTTGCCGAGCGTGGCGAGGGCGAATCGGGCGCGGTTGTGGCTGCGCGTCGCCAGACGGCCGGGCGGGGCAGATTGTCCCGGCAGTGGCAATCCGGCGCGGGTGAGAATCTGACCTTTTCGGTGTTTCTGGACCTGCCGATCGAGGCCGAGCACTCTATGACGCTGCCGCTGGTGGTGGGACTGGCGGTGTGCGAATCGCTCGATGAGTTTGGCATTGCTGCCGAGGTCAAGTGGCCCAACGACGTGCTGGTCGAGGGGCGCAAACTATGCGGGATTTTGTGCGAGAGGCCTCCAGGCGGACGCGGCGTGGTCGTCGGCGTGGGCCTGAACGTGAATATGACGTCGTCGGCCGCGATGGGAATTGATCGACCCGCGACGTCGATGCGAATTGAGACAGGCCGCGAGTTCGAGACCGAAGCGGTTCTTGCGCGAGTTTTGGCGCGGTTGCAATCGCGACTGGGCCAGTGGGCGCTGGAGGGCTTTGAGGCCGTCCGGGCAGATTGGCTGGCGCGTGCGGCGTGGATCGGTCGAGACCTCGTCGTCTCCGAGGGCCAGAGTAATCGCCTCGGCGGGAAGTTTGTCGACATCGGCCCGCGCGGCGAATTGATCCTGCTCAACCCCGCCGGCGAACGCATCTCTGTCCTCGCTGGCGACGCATCTTTGCGGGAAAAATAATTTCATCGTGCGCGATGCGATGCCATCTTGATTTGTGGATGGGGACACGGCGGGGGAGTGATTCGATTTTTTTCTTTTTATCCGCCAGTCTTTTCGGTAAGCTAAAATGGTACAGAGACCATCGTTACTAATGCGAGGTGATTTTGATGACAATTAAAATTCGCTGCGCCGATTGCAGGAAACGGATTTCCGTGGACCAGGGATTTGCGGGCGGCATGTGCCGTTGCCCCTATTGCAAGGCGATTGTACTCGTTCCAGAGTCGGCCGCCAAACGTGGTGGCACGGGCCTGAGCGGTCTTGCGGGGAGTGGCTTGTTGCGCCGCAGCAGTCCCGAACCTCTCTCGCGTCCCGACAGCCCCGGCGCCCGCCCGTCGAGTCCGGGCAGCAGTGGCCTGCGTCACGCGGCAAACAAACCGCGCCCGATAGTTTCAACGAAATCCCCCAAGCGCCCGTCGCGCCCTGCACAGACCAAAATTTCAAATCTCGCGAGCCCGAAAATTTCTTCCCGTCATGCTCGCAAATCGGCCGGAACCGTGTACGAGACGACCAAGGTCGACATGTCTCAACTGTCCGATGACCAACTTGCGTCGATTCCCATGGCCAGCCCGGTCAAGCTCCAAGGCATTGCCGTGATTGTGATGCTTGCTGCGATTGTTCTGATGCTGGTGACGTCTGTGATCATTATGATCCAGCTCTCCGGTGGAGACGATGTTCCGGTGGGTCCCGGCAGCACTGGCGGCTCCGGCGAACCCAGCGAACGCTTGAAAGTGTTCGACGATGGATACTCTGAGATCAATCCCTATGTCGTCGGATCCACACTGACGTTTGCGGGGACCATTCCGCTCAAGGCGCCAGTGATCTATTGCGTCGACGGCGGCGGAGCGATGCGGCCACAGTATGACATGTCGATGGCGATGGTGCGCCTGAGCGCGATCACCACCGTACAGAGGAAGATGGGGATTATTCTCGCACGCGAGGGTGAGCCCGAGCAGATCGTGCCGTTGCGCCCGAGGGGGCGTGCGGACTTGTCGAAAATTCGAAAACGGGTCTCGCGTGAAATTGAAGGCGGGACGTTGAAGTTGGAGGGGCGTAGCGACGTTCCCACCGCCATTCGCAAGGCGCTTACCTACAAGCCAAAAACGTTGGTCCTTTTCCCTGGCCCGCGCGAAATTGTGGATGCCAAGGCCCTCGGCGAAGAAATCAAAAAGGCGGGTTGCACCCTGATCCTGATTACCTATGATGAAAAGCTTGAAACAGTCAATGCGACATGGACCGCGTTGCTCAAGGCGGCCGGACCTTCGTCGCACCACCTGTTCTACCGGGAAAATACGATCACTGATTTCTACAATGACTATTGTGCCGCCGGGTCGAAACGCGGCTGATGATGGCGCATGCGCACCATGGATGGAACTGATAGGCCAAAGCAAAAAGGATGTTGATATGGCTGTAACGAAAAATCGAATCGCGAAGAATCTTCAGACGATTCGTGTCTCCATTGACGAGGCCTGCCAACGCATCGGGCGAGACCCGAGCGAGGTTCACATTGTGGGTGTGAGCAAATCGGTGGAGCCTGACACCATCCGCAACCTCGTGGAAGCGGGGCAATTTGATATCGCCGAAAGTCGCGTACAGCAACTGGTGGATCGCATGGATGACATCACTGGTTGGGTTTCGCGGCGACGTTCGGAATTGCCCAAGCCGATTCGTTGGCACATGATCGGCCATCTTCAGCGCAACAAGGTCCGCGCGATTCTCGGCAAGGTCTGCTTGATCCATTCCGTGGATTCGCTACGCCTGGCAGAAGAAATTTCAACCCGCGCCAAGGCCGAGGACATTCCGTTTGTCAACGTCCTCCTTCAGGTCAATTGCAGCATGGAAGATCAAAAATATGGCTGCGCCGTGGGGGCGGCCGAGTCGCTCGGGGAAGAAATGTCCCAGATGCCTCACATCCGTCTTTGCGGATTGATGACGATGGGGCCTCTCAAGCGAGCCGAAGGCGAGCCGCGAAATTCGTTCCGCCGGTTGCGGGAACTGTTTACCGATATGAAAACAAACCGGAATGTCGGCGAGCATTTTGCGCATCTTTCGATGGGCATGAGCAACGACTACATCACGGCCGTGGAAGAGGGGGCAACCATCGTCCGTATCGGAAGCAGCTTGTTTGAATAACTACGGTTTCACTAGCTGACGGTAATAGTCAAGATCGCCAAAGCAAACCAAGCGGCAATCAGAACCAACTCCCAGGCCATCGGAACATCCGTGTTCGTTTCGTGGGTTTTCATAAGAAATCCTTTCTACCTTACTTATCGGACACTTGGCAGAATTTCTTGAGGCATCTTGCTATTTTCTGCCCAAATTCGTAGTATGCCTTATATGACTTTTCCTCAAAGGAAGGAGGCCTCCTGATGGAGACCGCGAAACCCCCATTTGTTGTTGCTGTCGTCGGTTGTGGAACCGTAGGCGGCGCGACCTGCGTCTTGTTGGATTCCCAGCGCCAAGCGCTCGCTGAGCGTGTTGGGCGTGAGATTGAGCTTCGGTACATTGTCGATGTAAATTTTGACATGGCGCGCAAGCTGGACTTGACGGAAACAAAATTCTGTGATGACATTGCAACGGTCATGGCCGACGATGACGTCGAGCTGATCGTTGAACTCATTGGCGGGACGACACTCGCGCGCGACATCGTGACCCAGGCGGTCACCGCCGGGAAGCATGTCGTGACGGCCAACAAGGCCTTGATGGCCAAATATGGCGTAGAGCTGTTCGGCCTTGCTCGCGCCAAGGGCGTGACGATTTCTCTCGAGGCGAGCTGCGGCGGCGGAATTCCGCTGATCCGTTCGCTCAATTCACTTCTCGCCAATCGCATCGACGCGCTGTATGGCATTGTCAACGGCACGTGCAACTATATTCTCACTGAGATGACCCAGACGGGCCAAAGCTATGACGAGGCCTTGGCCGACGCTCAGCGCGATGGCCTTGCCGAAGCGGATCCCGCCCTCGACGTTGGCGGCGGCGACTCGGCACACAAGCTCGCGATCCTCGCTTCACTGGCCTATGGTATGCAGGTCGACGTCGATCAGATTCCCACCGAGGGGATCGACTCGCTCGAATCGTGTGATGTCAAATGGGGCCACGAGTTGGGCTACGTCGTGAAGCTGCTGGCGATTGCTCAGCGGTTCCATGATGGGATTTCCCTGCGCGTCAAGCCGGTGTTCATTTCTCTCGAACACCCGTTGGCCTGGATTTCCGGCCCGTTCAATGCCGTGAGTGTCTATGGCCACGCTACCGGTCACACGATGTATTATGGCCGCGGGGCGGGGGGCATGCCGACCGCCAGTGCCGTGGTGGGCGATATCTGCCAGGTTGCCTCGGGCGCGGCAGCACACGAATTTGCATCGTTGGGCGTTTGGCCCGACCGCAACGCTCCGGCCGTCCAGCTGCCCTTGCGCAGTGTCCGAAGCCGCTACTACATCCGCATGATGGTCGACGATCATCCCGGCGTGTTGGCTCAGGCCTCGACGATCCTTGGCGAGCACAACATCAGCATCTGCTCGGTCCTCCAGCATGAAACACGCCGCGAGGCCGACGACTTCCGCCCGCTGGTGATTACAACCTATCGCGCTAAAGAAGGCGACCTTCAGGACGCCATGAAACGCATCGACGCGCTCGATGACATCGACGGCCCGAGTGTCGTGATTGGCATCGTTGACGAACACCCCGAAGAACTAACGGAAATCTAGCATGAAATATGTGATCGTGATTCCTGAGGGCGCCTCGGAGAAGCCTCTCGCCGACCTCAAGGGCAAGACGCCCCTCGAAGCCGCCAAGACGCCGAACATGGATGCGCTGGTCGAACTTGGCCGCGCCGGAGTGGTCCGTACGCAGTCGCCCGCGCTTGCCCCGCGCGCGTCAACGGCGATGATGTCGCTGTTGGGATACGATCCGTGTCGCTACTTTACCGGCATTGCGCCGCTCGAAGCCATCGGTGCCGGCGTGAATCTGCCGCGCGACAAGACGGTCTTCCGCTTCGATTTTGTCACGATCATCGACGAGGTCCTCGAGGACATTACCGCCGGATCGCTCAGCACGCCCGAGGCCACCGCGCTGCTCGAACAGCTCAGTGCCGCGCTCAAACAGGCCGGTGTGAAGCTGATCCATTCCCAGCAATATCGCAACCTTGTGCTGTTCCCCGGCGAGTGGGCGGTGACCACGACCGCACCGCAGACATTCCTCTCCAAACGCTATCGCCCGCACCTCCCGCGCAGCGGCTCGGCCGACGTGCTGCTGGCGCTGATGGAACGTGTTCGCGAATTTCTTGCCCAGAGCGAGATCAACCATGTCCGTGAAGACCTTGGCGAGAACACCGTTACCGACGCGTGGATCTGGGGCCAGGGGAAACGGCCGACGCTCAGCAAATTTGAGGGGCGCTACAATCTCAAAGCGTTCGGAATTTCATCGAGTAATTACATGCGCGGCCTGACGTCGTTGCTGGGCTGGATCCAGCCGGTTGCGCCCGCGTATGCACTGGAATTGGCGGACGTGGACTATCCCGCGGTCGGCAAGGCCGCTGCTGAGGCTCTGGACACGCACGATTTAGTGACGGTCCACCTCGAAGGGCCCTCGCTGGCATCGCTGGCGGGCAATCCTACCGAAAAAGTACGCACGATTGAACAGATCGACGCCCACGTCATCGGCCCGTTGCTGGACTCGGTCCGCCGCATGGGCCAGCCTTGGCGCATGATGGTCACGCCCGGCATTGCCGCAGGGTGCGACGAGCGCAACTATCTCCGCGACGACGTTCCCGTGGTGATCGCTGGCGAACGAATGACCCATACCGTCACGGGTGGTTTCAGCGAAGCAGTCGCCAATGCTCGCGGCGACCTTCACATTGACCGCGGCTTCCGCCTCATGGAATATTTCCTTACGGTGCGATAGCGCATAGTAGGATAGGCACTAAGTTACTATTTGAATGCTGGGTGCCATGGCCTGCACGTGACGTACTCGTCGCGGACAGCCATGATTGATTTTCTGCCTATAATTTTGCGAACTTATTCTTTCCCCAACTATAAACAGCGTGTGACAGTATCAAGAAGACAAGTGTCATCAGCCAGTGAGAGGCGTTGTTGGCGAGTGAGGCCGTATTTTCCAGGCGAGATGGATTTGTCACTTCGAAAGACAAGAATATTTTTTGCAGTTATGGATAGCCCGAAATCTTCACCAGTATCAGGCAGTGGCTCGTTTTCGGAGAATTTGGGGAGAAGTGTCGCAATTGTGAACTTCAAACCCCCATTTGTTTGTTGCTTAACGAGGGCGTTGCTCGTAAGCCAGATTCCATCAGGGAGTCTGGAATTATTGAAATTCCAATTGATTTCATTCATACCATCAAAAACGATCCATGCACGGTGTAAGGGGGCGTTTTCGGCTTCGGACAGGGGGACATCAATATCTATGACAAGGCCCCACGGGACCAAATCCCAACGAACTGCTACTACTTTTGCATCACAAACGGATTGTTCAATCTCGCGGTGTTCACTAAGCAATGTAATTGTATTGGACATATCTCTCCTTTTGATTCTATCATGGCTGTCCTGCGTCGCAAGCTCCGCAGTGCAGGCCATGGCACCCAACATGGGTTATCTATTTTTTCAGTTCGAATTTTTCGCCGCCGAGCGAATAGATCAGGAAGGTGTTGCCCTTGGCGCGCGGGAGCTTGGAGGTATCGACTACGGGGGCAGAAGAGTATTTGCTCGGGTCGCGGTTGGCACTTTTTATGGTGCGCTCGAGGTCTTTGTGGTCGGCGAGGATGAACTCGGGATCGTCTTCGAGGCAGTCGGTCCAGCCAGAGAGGAAGCCCAGCAATTTGCCATCGGCGGTCATGATCGGCCCGCCCGATTCGCCGGGCATGAAGAGCTTGGTCTTGCCGTCGAGTATGGTTTTGAAATCAATCTGCTGTTGGCGGATGAGGTTGATGTTCGTCTTGTTCATTTCTGGGAGATAGTTTGTCGAGAACACGCTGGTATTTTTGGCGGCATCGCGCTCTTCGAGCCCAACGAGCTCTACAGGCTTGAAGACGTGCGAACGCACTTCGACGGTCGTCACCGGCAGCCCGCGGGCATAGGAGGTTTTGGCCTTGCCGACGACGCTGGTGTTCGCATCGATGTGGATGATGATCTGTGCCGCATCGGAAACGACGTTGCGGTCTACCATCAGCGTGTGTGGGCCGATCGGGACGGCGACGCCCTGATAGTCGTTGAAGCGGTCGTAGGGGTGATTGGGGAGTTGGTATTGCGCGTTGGTCACTGGCTTGGCCGGGAACAGCCAGCGGATCGACTCGTCGCCGGAGGAGCTGCTCGCGAGCGAGGAATAGCCGCTGCGGGTTTTGCTGAAGGGTTTGGTCTTCTTGAGGGCTGCCTTGGCGAGCTTGACGGTGTCGGAGTGAATTTCTTTGCCGGGAAGTTGTTTGAGCGTGCTGGCGATCAGCTCGCGCAATTCGCCGTTGGTCGGGTCGAGTTCGAGCGTCGCGATGAGCGCCTTGATGCCGCGGTCATAGGATTTGCGTTTTATGCAGGCCATCGCATAGGCCTGTTGATAGACGACCATGTTCGGGCGTTCCTTGGCGAGTTTGGAAAAGTGCATCAGGGCGTCGGGATAGGCACCGCTTTGATAGGCGCCGCAGCCGAGCATGAATACGCGCACTTCATATTCGGGGAACATGAGTCCGGCCTGCTTCATTTTTTTGCGGCCTTCGAGCTGTGCGACTCTGATTTCCTGGAGTTCTTGATTGTAGCGCAGGGCGCGGTTGCGTTCGCTCGTACTGACCCCGCGTTCGAGCCGGCCTGTGGTGCGATTGCGGGTGGTCGTGGTTTTGAGTTTGAACGGTTCGAGCTTTTTGGCGCCTTTTTTCAGATCGGCCGCAGCGTCACGCGCGATGGCGAGCGCTTTTTCGCGGCGATCGATATAGTCTTTCGGCTCGTACCAGCGTCCTGCAATGTTCCGCTTGCGGTCATGGACCAGGGAGCGATAGTGGCGGACGGTGACGGCGGTTTTGGATTCTGGACCGGCTTTGTTGGCAGCGAGCAGGCGCATCGCAAGAAACACGCGGCTTTGGGGGCGGTTGATGACGGTGGTCTTATCTGTCGAGTGATACTTCGTGGTTGACGCTGATCTTGGGCTGGCTGGATTGGGCTTGGCCGGGCCGGGCGTCGTTGGCGTGGCCTTCGGTTTCAGGGAGGGCTTGAGCGGATCGGGGCCGGTCGGTTTTTTAACGCCCGTACTGACATAGAGGACATCCGAAGACTTCAGCGTGACGCGTTTGCCATCGGGGGTTTGAACGTGGACGGTCGTCCCGTCTTTGGTCACGGTCCCCACGAGTTTGCTCCCATCCGCGAGGAATACAGTGTCTCCCAGAGCAATCGCGGCGAGTAGAAGAACGAGGCATAGACAGAGTCGTTTCATGGAAATCTCCTTTATTCGGTCTCTATGTATTATGGCTAACGCAAGATGTGTTGTCAAATTGCTTTGCAAGCGTGGTGTCGATGGATATAATATAGATACGGAAAAGGAGACAGGATTATGAATCTTATCGTAGGGCCATCGCCCCATATTCACGGCAATGTCGTTATTCCGCCGAACAAGAGCCACTCGTTCCGCGCGTTGTTGTTTGCTGCCCTCGCCGAGGGGACCAGCCAGATCACTCACCCCGCCGAGAGCAACGATTGGCTCCTGGGCATTGAGGCGATGGAGAAGTTCGGTGCCAGCATCGAACCCCACCGCAAAGGCCGATGGGAAGTCCAAGGTACGGGCGGCGTTCTCCGCGTTCCCGACGATGTCCTTTTTTGCGGCAACAGTGGGATTATCCTTCGATTCTTCACCGCGCTGGCGAGCTGCTGCGAGGGCAGAACGGTGTTGACGGGCGACGAATCGCTCCGCCACATTCGCCCGATGCAGCCGATTCTCGACGCCATCAACGCCCTCGGTGGCGAGGCGGTCAGTACCAAACAGGACGGCAAAGCTCCGTTGATCATTCGTGGGCCGATTCGCCCGGGGACCGCCCGGCTGGATGGGACCGACAGCCAGTGGGTCTCGGCGATGCTGATTGCGGCGTCGCTGGTCGAGGGTGAGACCGTTCTTGAGGTGGACAATCCCGGCGAGATGCCCTGGGTCGATATGACACTGTGGTGGCTGGCGCGCATGGGCGTGGCCGTAGAGAATACCGAGTATCGCCGCTATCGCGTGACGGGCTCTCGCGGGTTTGCCCCGCTGGAGTACACCGTGCCGCGCGACTGGTCGGCCGCGCTCTATCCGATCGTCGCGGGGGTCCTTACTCCAGACAGCGAAGTGCGCGTCAGCGGCATGGACATGGACGACTGCCAGGGCGACAAGGGCGTTGTGGACGTGCTGATCTCTATGGGCGCGGACATCACCGTCGAGGGGGATACCGTCATCGCACGCTCGTCGATGCTGACGGGACGCGAGATTGACTGCAACGATTTTATTGACCAACTTCCGCTGCTGGCGGTCGTGGGCGCGGCGGCCGAGGGCGAAACCGTTCTCACCAACGCCGCAATCTGCCGCCAGAAAGAATGCGACCGCATCGCCGCGAGCTGCGAAACCCTTTCGGCGATGGGCGCGGAGATCGAGGAACGCGAAAGCGGCCTCGTCGTCCGCAAGTCGTCCCTGCGCGGGGCCGAGCTTTCGAGCTATCACGATCACCGGATGGTCATGTCGATGGCCGTCGCGGCATTGGGCGCGAAGGGAACAACGACGATCACGGACATCGAATGCGTCAAGAAAACCTTCCCGCGCTTCGTCGAAGAACTCGCCAAAATCGGCTGCGATTTCCAAAAGGAGACACCATGAGTCGCTCCTATGTGTTGCTGGGAATGAAGCATTGCGGCAAGAGTACTCATGGCCGACTTCTCGCCGAGCACATCGGCGGGGCGTTCATCGATACCGACGACGTGGTGGAGTCGATTTTTGCCGAGACTCAGGGCGAGAAGAAAACCTGCCGCGAGATCTATCGCGACCATGGCGCACGGATGTTTTACGATGTGGAGTGCGAGGCGATCCGGGCGCTGGTGGCGCAGAATCAAAAGCGCGTCATTGCTCTCGGCGGCGGCACGGCGATGCACGAAGAGCTTCACCCGCTGATTCGGGAGATGGGGACGGTGGTATATCTCGCCAACGATCCTGAGGAGCTGTACAAGCGTGTCATGGCCGGCGGCATTCCGCCGTTTCTCGATGCCGACGATCCGCACGGGTCGTTCATGGATCAGGTCCAGCGGCGCGAAGCAGCGTATTGCGATCTCGCCGAGGTGCGCGTGGATTTGCACGGACAGGACATTGACGAGGCCCAGGCACTCCTGCGTGTGGAGCTGGGGCTGTAGTCCACGTTACGGATTGATGCAGAATACTTTTTTGGGTTGGAGCAGGGTTGGCGATTCCCCCGGCTGAGCCAGAGCGAGTAGTGCGCCCGATTCGTCCAGCAGTGCCACGCGTGAGGAAATCGGTTCCGGCCAGGGAATTTGTTTGCCGTGGCGGAGCAGGGTGATGTCCTCTTCGGAGAGTGTGAGTGTGGGGATCGTCAGCGCCATCGTCGGCGCGAGCAGAGCTGCGGGAACTTCCTCGGCCGTGAGCGTTTCGACCTCAGCACCATCGGTCAGCGCAAACGGGCCGATGGCCGTGCGGCAAAGCTGGCTGCAATATCCGCCGAGCCCAAGCGCCTCGCCCAGGTCGCGCGCGATGGCGCGGATGTAGGTCCCCGTCGAGCAGGTGATCTCCAGCTCGACCTCCAGGCCCTCGGCCCGCAACAGCGTCAGCTCGTGAATCGTCACCCGGCGCGTCGGCATCTCGACGGCTTCGCCCGCGCGGGCAAGTTCATAGGCGCGTCGGCCGTTGATGTGAATCGCGCTGTGGGCAGGGGGAACCTGGTCGATTTCGCCGCGGAACGGTTCGAGGGCAGCTTCGATTTCGGCCGCAGTGGGGACCGAACAATCGCCCGGGGTCGGAGTGATTTCGCCCGTGCAGTCCCCGGTGTCGCTCGTCGCGCCGAGGGTGACCGTCGTGCGATAGGTCTTGGGGAAGTGGTGGACTTCGTCGAGGAGTCGCGTCGCCTGGCCAACGCCCAAAACAAGCACGCCGTCGGCGAAGGGGTCGAGCGTACCAGCGTGGCCGACCTTGGTTTTGCGCGGCAGCAAGCGGCGCACCCGCGAGACAACGTCGTGGCTGGTCCAGTCGATGGGCTTGGCGATGATGAGAAATCCGAACATGCGAGTAAGAATACACGAAACATCCGTATATGGAAAGAACTTACGTCATGAAGAGCGCTAAAATTTCTCAACTCTAGCGGCGAATTGGCCGATATAGATCATACAACAATGAAGGAGAACCCTGTGACTACGCTAAGCAAAATTGTAACGCAATCGACCACCCACGAGACGAAACCGTTCTATACCATCAGCCAGGCGCGCAAGGCGTTGGTTCTGGTCGAGCGGATTGTCGATGACGTTTTGGAATTGTACAGCAACCTGATCGACCTCGAAGGAGAAATCGAGCTGGCCGAATGTGTCGGTGATGATCGGGCGGTGGACCTAAGCCGCCGACGGCTGGTCGAGGCGATTGACCGCCTGCAGGATTGCCTGGAAGAACTCGAACAGTTGGGCGTGGAAATGTCCGACTTCAAGCGCGGCGCAGTGGTATTTTCCAGCCTGGACAAAGGGCGCGAAATCTACCTCAGCTGGGCCAAGGGCGAAGAGACCGTGAACTACTGGTACCACCGTGGCCAGTCGCACGAGGAGCGTCGCACCGTCGACGAACTTGAACAGCGATTGTTCCAGTTCGTCTAACGACAAATAATAGTACCGATCCGCTTGAATGAATAGACGGGACAGAACGGCCTTCGGGTCGTTCTTTTTTTGTGCGCACAAAAAAACGGACGACTCGCGATGAGCCGCCCGTTGGAATCGTGTTCCACTCGAATCGTTATTTTACGATGGCGAGGGGTGTGTTTTTCTTCCATGCGCCGCGGGTGAAGTCTGGCACGCGGATGGAGTTGCTCTCGTTGGCGACCGACCATTCGCTCAGCGGGCCAACTGCGCTCCATGCGGCTGCATCGTAGACGTCCTGATCGAGCGGAATGCCTCGCTGGAGGCATTCGATCAGTCGGGCATCCATGATCCCGTCCATGCCGCCGTGGCCCCCGAGGGTTTTGGCGATCGGGTTCATGCGTTTGGAGAGCGGATGGGCATATTTCTTTCTCAAATTGACAAGCGCTCTGCCTTCCAGCGCCTTGTGGCCGAGGGCGACCATCTCGTTGGGATATTTGCGGCACATCCCCTTCGAGCCGCTGAGCAGGTGAATCCGGCTGTAGGGACGCGGGCTGGACACGTCGTGCTGGACCATGATCGTTTTGCCGTTGGTGGTCTTGATCATCGTGGTATTCATGTTTCCGCGGTAGGTCTCGTGCTTTCCATATTTGCTGTCTTTGCCATAGAGGCGCGCCCCGGCTTGGCGCATGTTGACGTCGATGGAACTCATTGAGGTGAGGTACCCGTACTGGTCGCCGCGGTTGATGTTCATGCATTGGCTGACCGGGCCCAGACCGTGGGTGGGATAGAGATTGCCGTTGCGGGCCATGTTCTGGTTCAGACGCCAGAGGCCCTGATAGGACTTCTTATCAAAGTTTTTCGTGACCAACTCGTGGATATAGGCCGCCTCGGCGTGGCAGAGTTCACCAAACGCACCCTGACGGGCCATGTTCAATGTCATCATTTCGAAGCTGTCATAGCAGCAGTTTTCCAGCTGCATGCAGTGCTTTTTGGTGCGCTCGGAGGTGTTCACGAGTTGCCAGCACTCTTCGATGGTCGTCGCGGCGGGGACTTCCACGGCTGCGTGCTTGCCACATTCCATCGCATAGACGGCCATGGGCGTGTGGTGCCGCCAGGGCGTTGCGATGTAGATCAGGTCGATGTCCTCCATCTCGCACAAGGCCTTCCAGCCATCTTCGCCGGAGAAGGTCTTCGGCTCGGGTTGTTTGAGTTGGACGACACTCTTTTTATACTGTTCGGCGCGGGCGGGAATCAGGTCGCACAGGGCGACGATGGTCGCTCCTTTGAGTTTGGCCATGCGTGTCACCGCACGCCGGCCGCGATGGCCGAGACCAATGATGCCGACGCGAACCTGTTTGATCGGCGGCGCAGCGAACCCGCACATGTTTTGAGCTTGCGTGCCAGAGTCCTTATTGACCTGCTCAAGAATCTCGGGAAGTTTGGCCGCTTGGGCAGCTTCGGCGCGGGCAATCGATCCCGCAACCACAATGCCAGCACCGAGTGCGGCGGTCTTCAGAAATGTTCTACGTTCGTTGGTCATCAATGTCTCCTTGGGTATAACCATCCATAGATGGGGTAATAGTGTAACGGAAAGGGTAGTGATTTCTTCGCTGCCAGTCAAAGTTTATTTTTGGAAGTGAGTCTCTGGGGCGAAGGAAATCGTCTTGCTATGCGCAAAAAAAACGGACGACTCGCGATGAGCCGCCCGTTTGAATTGTTGCGATTCGGATCGTTACTCGACGATGGCGAGGGGTGTGTTTTTCTTCCATGCGCCACGGGTGAAGTCCGGTACGTCAATGGAGTTAGAGCGGTTGGCGACGGACCATTCGCTCAGGGGGGCAATGACGCTCCATGCAGCTGCATCGTAGACGTCCTGGTCAAGCGGCGCGCCATTATTGAGGCATTCGATCAGGCGGGCATCCATGATTCCATCCATGCCGCCGTGGCCGCCGAGGGACTTGGCAACCGCTCCCATGCGTTTGTACAGCGGGTGTTCGTATTTCCGCTTCAGCGGGATAAGCTCTTTACCGCGTTTTCCTCCACCCCTGTGGGTGAAGGCAACCATTTCAATGGGATATTTGCGGCACATGGCCTTGGAGCCGCTGAGCAGGTGAATCCGGCTGTAGGGACGCGTGGAATTGACGTCGTGCTGGACCATGATCGTATTGCCGTTGGCCGTCTTGATGATCGAGGTATTCATGTTGCCACGGAAGGTCTCGGATTTGGCGTAGGGGGTGTTCTTGAGGCGGGCTTTGACGGCCGGACCGAGGTTGACGTCTTTGGAACTCATTGAGGTCATATAGGAATATTGGTCGCCGCGGTTGATGTTCATGCACTGGCTGACCGGGCCCAGACCGTGGGTCGGGTAGAGGTTGCCGTTGCGTTTGAGATTCTGCTGCAGGCGCCACCTGCCTTGATAGTGGCCGGTGGTGTTCAGGCTGATCAGATCGTGGATGTAGGCTGCTTCGGCGTGGACGATCTCGCCGAACACGCCTTTGCGGGTCATGTTCAATGTCATCATTTCGAAGTTGTCATAGCAGCAGTTTTCCAGCTGCATGCAGTGCTTCTTGGTGCGCTCGGACGTGTTGACGAGCTGCCAGCATTCCTCGACGGTCGTCGCGGCGGGAACATCCACAGCCGCGTGCTTGCCGCATTCCATCGCATACACAGCCATCGGCGTGTGGAGACGCCAAGGGGTGACGATGTAGACCAGATCGAGGTCTTCCATTTTGCACAAGTCCTTCCAGCCATTTTCGCCGGAGAAGATCTTTGCTTTGGGTTGCTTGAGATTGATGAGAGTTTGTTGGCATTTCTCGGCCCGGTTGCGGATCAGGTCGCACAGGGCGACGACGGTGACCCCTTTGAGTTTGGCCATGCGGTTGACGGCATTGGGTCCGCGGTTGCCGAGGCCAATGACGGCGATGCGGACATTCTTGATCGGCGGCGCGGCGAACCCGCACATGTTCTGGGCCTGCTTGCCCTGATCCTTGTTGACCTGGTCAAGAATTTCAGGAAGCTTTGCGGCCTTGGCGCATTCGGCCTTGGCAATCGAGCCAGCCGCGATAATACCAGCACCCAGTGCGGCGGTCTTCAGGAAGTTTCTGCGTTCGTTAGTCATCAATGTCTCCTTGGCTATAGCCATCCGTTGGTGATTTATTAGTTGAACGAAAATAATAGCCAGATATTCCTCGGTTGTCAAAGTATTATTGGAAATGAATGGTCCGCGTCGACCGTGCCACTTTCCGTATTCACAAAAAAAACGGACGACTCGCTGTGAGCCGTCCGTTTGAATTGCGTGATTCGAATCGTTATTGAACGATTGCGAGGGGGATGTTCTTCCTCCATGCGCCACGGGTGAAGTCCGGTACGTCAATGGAGTTAGAGCGGTTGGCGACGGACCATTCGCTCAGGGGCATGATGCAGGACCATGCAGCCGCATCGTAGCAGTCCATGTCCACGGGTTGGCCGTTGCGCAGGCAGTGGATCAGGCGGTAGTCCATGATCGTGTCCATGCCGCCGTGGCCACCGACCGAGCGAGCCCACTTGCCGATCTTCTTGGTGAGCGGGTGTTCGAACTGGGCCTTGATCTGCTTCATTTGATTCGGGTCCAGCCAGCGGTGGGCGCTGACGATCTTCGTGCCGCCGCGGGTCGCGTCATCTTGGGTTTCGAACTTGTGGCCCGAGAGTGCGATCTTCTGGGACGGCCATTTGCGGGCGATGCCCTTGGTGCCGCTGACGAGGTGAATCCGGCTGTAGGGGCGCGGGGAGCTCACGTCGTGCTGAATGAGGATGCTCTTGCCGTTTTTGGTCTTGACCATGGTGTTGTTCATCTGGCCACGGTACTGGTTCTTGGCGTACGGCTTGTAGAACGCGTCCTTGGCGGCGCGCTTTTTGGCTTCTTCGAACATCGTCACGTCTGCGGTCGATTGGCTGGAGATAAAGTCCAGACGGTCGCCACGGTTGATGTTCATGATCTGCGCGACCGGCCCGAACCCGTGGGTCGGGTAGAGGTTACCGTCTTTGGTGAAGTTCTGGTTCAGGCGCCACATGCCCTGATAGCCCTTCTGCGAGAAGTTCAGGCCCACGAGCTGGTGGATGTAGGCACCTTCGCCGTACATCACGTCGCCGAACGCGCCCTGGCGAGCCATGTTCAGGGTCATCATTTCGAAGAAGTCGTAGCAGCAGTTTTCGAGGATCACGCAGTGCTTGCCGGTGGCCTCGGAGGTGTTCACGAGTTCCCAGGCTTCGTCGATGGTCGTCGCGGCGGGGACTTCGGTCGCGGCGTGCTTGCCGTTCTTCATCGCATAGACAGCCATCGGGGTGTGCCAGCGCCACGGCGTGCAGATGTAGATCAGGTCCAGGTCGTCACGCTCGCACATCGCCTTCCAGCCTTCTTCGCCAGAATAGAGAGCGCTGCTTTTGGGGGCGGGGGGGGATTTGGCGTCTTTGTTGAGACGCGCCACTGCATTTTTGACCTTCTCCGGGCGCAGGTCGCACAGGGCGACGATCTTGCAACCGGGGATCTTGCTCAGACGGCCGACAGCACCGCCGCCGCGCATCCCGAGGCCGACGATCCCAACGCGGACGGTCGGAATGGGTTCGGCGCGGAAGCCGCACATGTTGCGCTTCTGCGGGCCAGGGTTTTTGGCGACTTGCGCCTTGATTTCAGATTTTTTGTCACAGCCGCCAGTGGCCATGGCGCCCGAAGCAACAATGCCAGCGCCTAGCGCGGCCGTCTTCAGGAAGTTTCTGCGTTGCGTAGTCATAATGATTCCTTTCGAATGAGATCAATGTATCGGGAAGTATTGGTTAGGATCGGTAGCCCCGGCCGCCCGTCAGCAGGCCCATGGCCTCGGCGCGGGTGGCGGGGCTTTTGCGGAATTGGCCGCGAATGGCACTGGTGACCATCGTCGCGCCGGGTTTTTTTACCCCGCGGATGGTCATGCAGGTGTGGTTGGCTTCGATGATGACGGCCGCGCCTTTGGCGTCGAGACGGTCCATTAGCAGGTCGGCAATCTGCGAGGTCAGGCGTTCTTGAAGCTGCGGACGGCGGGCGAAATCTTCGACCACGCGCGCGAGTTTGCTCAGGCCGACAACCTTGCCGTTGGGGAGATAGGCCACGTGCGCCTTGCCCATGAACGGAAGGAGGTGATGCTCGCACATCGAGTAGAAGGGGATGTCGCGCAGGACGACCATCTCGTCGTAGTCCTCGTTGAAGGTTACGTCAAGGTGGGTGGCGGGCTCGGTGCCCAGGCCTGCGAACAGCTCGCCATACATCTTCGCGACGCGTTGCGGCGTTGCGGCCAGACCTTCGCGCTGCGGGTCTTCGCCTACCGCCTGAAGGATGGCCCGGACGGCGTTTTCAATAATGGTTTGGTTTTCGGGAGTCATTGGTTTCCTAGAGTGTCGTAGAAGGATAGAATTTAGGGCGATTGTTGTCAACCTCATTTTATCGTTAAACGAAATTATTCCGTTTCGGGTGTTGATTCTTCTGTGTCTGAGGGGGTGGCCGAGTCGCCTTCGAGGGCCGGTTTGTTGGAAACAAAGGCGGTGGCTGCGAGTTTCATGGCGGTTTCGACGGGCATATCCAGGCGCGTGGTGTGCTCGATGGGCACGAGAATGATCTGGCCGCCAATCATGTAGCCCATGGGGAGGTGGACCAGGACCATACCGGGTTCATCGATGCCATCGGGATGCTCGTTGGTGACCACGCCGAGTTGCTTATAGGGCAGGCTGGGCGGATGATAGAGTACGGCATAGCCTTGCTGGTTGTCGCCGCCGAAGAGGTTCAGCAGGTCACGCACCGATTCGTACACCGTTTTGATCCCGGGGACTCTGGACAGGAGTTTGTCGACCTGCGAGAGGAGCTTGTTGAACAGCCACAGGTTCGTCAACAGGCCCACGAGATAGACCAGCAGGAGGACCATGATCCCCCCGGCAATGGGTGCGAGAATATTGTCCTTGACGCTAATGCCGAGGCTGGCGATCAGGTCGACCCCGAGGCCTCCGAGTTTCGTTCCCACCCACCAGACGATCCAGGCCGTTGCAGCCAGTGGCAGAACGACAAAGATCCCGGTCATAAAGGTTTTAAGAAATTTTTGCATGGGCGTACCCTTCTTGGTATCCGAGTAGTATTTGTGTTGCTCAATCTGGTTGTGCAGAAAAGCATAGAGCATTCGCAGGATGTATCCCTGTGGATTCACTTCCCCTCATTGTCCGCCCTTGGAGGGGGGAAGTCAAGTCCTTACCTATGCAATCTGAACAATGGTAGGGTTTCTCACGAGGTGAGGTCAAAAATGGATTGCGTTTTGAGTAAGGTGAACTGGTCGCCCAGCCCGTGGAACGTGGTCACATGAAGCGCGTGGGCCTCGAGGGCGATGCGCATCGCGCCGAACGGTGCCGAGAGGGCGCGGTGGAACCCTTTGGGCTGGAGATACAGCCCCCGGCGGGTGGTCATTGCGCGCAGGTCGCGATGAATTTGACGATAGATCGATTCCGATACGGTTTCGCGCTGGGTGTTGGTGAGATAGCTCACGTCGCCGACGGTGGTGCGGCGGAAGGTGGTTTCTCGGCCGAAGCGTTCGGAGAGGATTTCGCGATGACTCGGCAGCGCCATGGTGTCGTGAGCGACGACCTCGGTGAGGGTGTGTGCGCCGATGTGGAGCGTGACGATGTGGTGGTAGGGCCCCAGCGAGGCGACGCCCTTGCAGGACGGGTTGGAAAAGTGGATCGATTCGTGCGGGTCGAACAATTCTGGGTGCACGCTCCGGGCATAGACATGCAGCGCGAAGGCCTTGACCGGCGGGATGGAGAGATCGCTCGCGGCCATGCTATGGCCCGGGCGGCGAGTCGAAGTGGTCGTCGGGCGTGGCGGGAATCTCAGGCCCCATCGCGGGTTTGGCGTGGAGGTGACCCCTGTGGCGACGATAGAGAATGATCGCGCGGTAGAAAATGAAGTAGCTCGCCACGGCGATGATGCACGAGACCACGAAGCACCCGAGGAACAGTTCTCCTGCCACGGACCATACGGCTTCGAGCCATTGCATCGCGGTATCGATTGGGCCACCCTCGAATTCAAAGGCCTGATTGAGTGCCTCAAATTCGCCGACGGGTTTGCCGAGCATCCATTGGCCCAAAAACAGGCTCGGGACGTAGCAGGGGATAATCGTCGCGGGGTTGGAGATCCACACGAACGGCATGCCCACGAGTTTGTTCGCCCGCAGCGCGAAGCTGGTCAGGCCCGTGAGGATCATCTGCAGGCCGATGACCGGCATGAACGTCCAGAACATGCCGATCGATACGCCCAGCGCGATGCGGTGGGGCGTGTCGTCCAGCATGAGAACTTTGTGGACGATGAAATAGCAGGTCTTGCGCCAGATGGCTTTGGATGCGCGGATCAGTGGCATGGTCAGTGGGTCTCCAGCATGGCGCGCACGGCGGCGAGAACGGCCGGCGGCGAAATGGCTTCCATGCAGTCTTGGTGAGGTTTGGGGCATCGCTTTTTGAGGCAGCCTTGGCAATCGACGTCGCTGACGACGGCGCTGCCTCGCAGGAACGGGCCAGTACGTTTGACGCGTGTGGGGCCAAGTACGCACACGCAGTTCACCCCGACGGCTGGGGCGATAAACTTGGCCGCAGAGTCGCAGCAGATCACCCCTGCGCTGGTGGCGATGGTTGCCACGAGTTGGGGCAGAGTGGTTTGTCCGGCGAGGTTGTGGACGCGCTCGCCAAGTCCCTCGGCCACGGCGGCGCAGAGGGACGTTTCCTCTGGCGCGGGTGATCCAAGCAGCACAATGTCGCGTTCTTGGGCGAGTTCTCCGAGGACCGCTCGCCAATGTTCGACGGGATATTTCTTGGTTTCCCAGCGCGTGGGTGGCACGGCGACGAGATAGCCCGGGGCGATGTTGCGCTCGGCGAGGAGCGTCTGGGCGGCGGAGGCCGCATCGTCACGGACGGTAAGAGTCATGTCCTCGTCGCGGGCATCGATGCCGAGCATGCGGGCGAATTCGATGTTCTTCGCGCAGGTGTGCTCGGCCGAGGTTTTGATTTTGTGGGTATAGAACAGCGGCGCACCTTCGCGGGCATCGGCGAAACCTGCACGGACCTTGGCGCGAGTCATCCGGGCGAAAATCGAGCTGCGCAACAGGCCTTGAAGGTCGAGGACCCAGTCATAGTTTCCGTCGCGTAGTGTTTTCTTGAACGCGCGGAAGGTGCGGAACTGACTGGCCGAACGGTACCACTTTGCCATGCCCTTGCGATCGAAAAGAACGACTTGGTCAAGGTCGGGATCGCTTTCGAGAATGGCGCTGCAGGACGTCGAGACCAGCCAATGGATTTCCGCATTGGGGAAAGTCCGGCGCAGGCCGCGTAGCACGGGAAGGGCGGTCACCACGTCACCCAGTGCCGAGGGTTTGATCAGCAAAATACGCTGTGGCGCGGGCAAATTGTCGAGGGGCAACACCATAGGTCAGGAGGGCTTTCGGATTGCTTTTTGCTTTTTCTGGCGTGTGCGAATTTGTTGGTGCCGTTTGCGTTGGGACCATTCGTCGAGCATGCGCCAGTAGGGTTTGAAGTTGATTCGGCCGATGCCGGGGCGGCTGAGATAGCCCAAAAGCATGCGGAGTTGGCCGGGTCGGTTGACGGCCGGGCACAACAGCAGTGAAACGTTCAGACGCATCAGCCCCTGGAGTTGGCGCCGGGCGGTGAGCATGGTCACGCGTCGCAGACCGTCGAGGTCGATCAGGACGATTTCCGGCTGCATGCCAGGCTCCCAGCGGACCATGAGGTTGGTCGCCTTGAGGTCGCGGTGGGCATAGCGGCAGGAGTGGAGTTTTCGCAACATCCGCCCGAGCTCGCGGAGAACCTGCTTGGCGAGGGTGTGTTGTTGGGTGGCGTTGAGGGAGTCATGCCCGCAGGGTTTTACGCACAGCCAGCGGTCCATAAACGCGTCGAGCAAGTCGGCGTGGACGGTTTCGGTGATGCTGATCGAGTCCATCAAAACCCCGCCGCGTCGCTGGTCGATCGAGCACAGCGGCAGGGCCGTGGGGATGTGCCGGTTGATCATTTCGTGCCCGACGAGAAACGCCAGGAACGACTTGGAGCGGCGCAGGATGCTGAGGAAGCGCTTGAGTCGCGTTTTGATTTTACTGCGCTTGATGTACACGTCCAGAGCGTGTTCACCGAGTTGGATTGTCCGGCGGACGACGGTCGTCGAGGGCGAATGTTTGACGACCTGGACGTCGGGCCCCTCAAAGAGCGATCCCGGGTCGGCGAGGAGCTCTCGCCATTGCTCGGCGGTGTAGTTGTTGTGGGCGGCGACGCTTCCGGCGAGTTGACGCTTGGAGTCGAGGACCACCCGCGCGCGCCAGCCTTGCTGAAGTTTCAGCGAGCGGAAATATTTGTTTTCGCCGCGGACTCGCCGGTCGCGCTTGCGATAGAAAGCGGCTTGGTGGCGCTGGAGAATCTGACTGACCAGCCATTGCCACCCGCGCAGGCTGCCTGCGGCAGAGTTGAATTCGAGATAGTCCCGCAGAACCCGCAATCGCTGCGTGCGTGTGGACAGATGTTCGCGGTCATGGAGCAGGTGCGCGAGGTTTGACGCCATTTGTCGCCGCCCCAGCAGGCCGGTGTGGCCCATGCGGTGCAGGTCCATCAGGACCAGTGTCCCGTCGGATTGGCGCAGGACGTTCCCGCAGTGCAGGTCGTTGTGGACGATGCCCGCGGCGTGCATTTTGCCAACGAGTTTGGCCAGTGCGCGGGCGGTTTTGCGCAGGGAGTTTCGGGCCTCGCCTGTTGCGTTGGCGTTTTTGGCGTGCCAGTCGGACAGCTCTTCGGCGTTGGGGACTTCCTGGGAAAGTGCCCACTCGATGCGGCGTTTGGGATCGAAGCGCGCGGCGAGGATGAACTGGCAGGAGATTCGATTTTCGCGTAGCTCTGCCGAGAAGCGGAATTCTTTGAGCGCTTCACTGCGGCCGAGGGCGCGACGGAGTTTGTGCGAAAGGCTTTTGCCGTGGAAGTGTTTGAGGTACCAGCGCACTCCATCAATCTCGCGGCAATAGACACTGCGCGAGGCATTGCGTTTCACGAGCGTCCACGCGTCGGTGGGGGCGTCGAATTCGGCGAGGTGGGCAAGAACAAACTCGCGCCGGGATTCGTCGGCGAGTTGGAGGTCGGCAGGGATGGGTTGGGAAGGGGTCATGGGATGGTCTTAGGGAGTGGGAGTATAGATGGTGTCCAGTGTGGCGCGGACGACGGGCGCGGCGAGGGCCTTGGCCGCGTCGGCGGCGCGTGCGGAGAGGTCTGCGCAGATCTCATCGGTGTTTTCCAGCAGACGCAGGAGGTTTCCTGCGGCCTGGCGGATGTCGGTGGTGGGGGCAAGCAATGCGGCCTGGCCTGTGTCGGCGAGGTCCACGTAGCCCGGCAGGTCGGTCGCAAGGATGGGTTTGGCCGCCGCGAGAGCATCGGCGAAGTCGCCCGCGTTGGATGCGCCCTGATCGAAGAGCATCAACACGTCGGCCGTCGCGAGTACATCGGCGGTGGGAATCGTCAGGTCGAGAATCGAGGCCATGTCATCGTTGCCATTGTTGTGCAGGAATGTCTCTACGCGCTTACGGCCCGGGCCGGGACGTGAAAACAGGATGCGCACGTTGGGCTGAATGTGGGAGAGAATCGCGTGGACCCACGAGGCTTGATAGCCGCCGGAGTGATCGGTGAGCTCGCCAACGACCACGCAGAGGGGTTGGCCGTGGGGCGCGAAGTGGTCGCGCAATTCCTTGATGCGTTCGGGAGATTCGCTGGTGGCACGGCCGGCCGGCGGAAGAACGTGGATACGCCGTGGGTCGCCTCCCGCAGCGATCAGTGCTTCGCGGTCGGCAGCGGTGGGCAGGGTGACGTCAAATTTCATGCCGGCAATGCGCCACGGCAAATCGTCGGGCACGCCAATGACATCCATTCCGGGCAGCGAGACAAGGACGCGCCGGTCTTTGGCGATGCTCAGCGCGCGCTTTCCGGCGCGAAGGCCCCAGGCGTGAATGAGTTCCGTCTCGCCAAGATGGCGCGCCGCATGGCGGGTTGTGATGCGTTGGATCGTCGGCAGAACGGAGCGAACTTCGACCACAGGCACTTGGGCAGAGCCCAGCAGCTCGGTATCGAGGAGGAGAACTCGCTCGTCATTGCCTGCGAGGCGGCAGACCTGGCGGTGCATCCAGGGAGGCGTGCGCTGGTCAAGAAGATGAATGACTCGGGACATCGTGGGTATCGATTCTAGTTGGAGGTGTTGGGCGCGAGTTTGCCTCGGCCGTCGAGATAGTCCAAGACAAACTTGGCCATGTCCTGGCGGGTTTGGATCTTCGGGACGATGATGTTTTCGAGTTCCGTGATCGTTTCCCAGCGTGCGCGGGCCATGAAGTAGTCGTCGATGGGCATGAAGTCCCAGATCAGATAGGTACTCCATACGGTAAATTGCAGGGCCTTGGTGTCGGGGGCCGTCGCTTCGAGGTGGCTGTACATTCGCGGCAGGTTGCGCTTGAGTTGGTGGATGTAGTTGTCACGGTCCGCGCGGACAGGGTAGGCCTTGCGGAGGTCCTGGAGTTTGTGGACATGCGGCCAGAGCGTTTTGCGATAGGTGTCCAGTTCCGTGCCGGAATAGACCTTGGCATCTTTTGCGACGGAATAGGGTTGGTCGGAGGTCGTGGCGCTGGAATCTGACGCGGGGGCGGGGGTGTCGCTGGAGGTGTTCCACCAGTCCCACTTCGGGTTCTTCCATTTCGGCTCGATCGGTTTCCATGTGCCGTCGGTCTGTTGTTGGCAGCCGACCAGTGGCACCAATACCATAGCCATTAAGATGAGTCGCATCGTCATGGTTCACTCCCGGAGGGGTTAGGGTTCGTTTTCGTTGCCTATGATACCCGCCGGCGACATGATTTACAATCCATCATCGCTCGCAGGGTACTCCTTTTTATCGGCAATTTGGAGGCCGTGGAATGAAAAAAACCACGATTTTGTATGCCTCCGCGTCCCCGGGCCATCGAGGCGGGTTTCGGACAAAAATAGTTGTAATTTCGGGAAAATAGGCTACAATGCCGCACCAGATAAGGAGTTCACTCTGATGAGCATTATTGCGATGAAATTTGGCGGCACGAGTGTGGCCGACCCCGATAAAATCCGCGCCGCAGCCAAGCGCGCCCTGGCCTATCAAAAGAAGGGCAAGAGCGTGGTGATGGTGGTGTCGGCGATGGGGAAATCGACGGATCTCCTCGAAGGCCTTGCCAACGATGTGATGCGCGGGAAGTCTGCGCCCAAACGCGAAATTGACCAGTTGCTGGCCACCGGTGAGCAGGTGACGATTTCGCTGATGGCGATGGCGCTGGAAGAGATGGGCACCAAAGCGATCAGCTTTACGGCCGCTCAGGTCGGCGTGATGACCAATGCCGCGCACACCAAGGCGCGCATTTCCCACATCGATACACGCAAGCTGCACAAATTCCTCGACAGCGGTCACATCGTGATCGTTGCCGGGTTCCAGGGCATCAGCCCCGCAGGCGACGTGACGACCCTTGGCCGCGGCGGGAGCAACGTCTCGCTGGTGGCCATTGCCGCGGCGCTCGAGGCGGAAGTGTGCGAGAACTATTCCGACGTCGATGGCGTGTTCACGGCCGATCCGCGGATCGTGCCCGACGCCAAGAAGATCAACAGCATCAGCTATGATGAAATGATGGAACTTGCGACCCAGGGCGTGGGGGTTCTCCACAACCGGGCCGTCGAGATCGCCAGCAAATACAACGTACCGATCCACCTGCGAAACAGTCAGAATAACCGAAAGGGGACCATGATCGTGACTCAAGACGAATCCATGGAACGCATTGTTGTCCGCGGTTGCGCGCTCAAAGAGCACATCGCCCGCATCACCCTTCGCGACGTGCCGAATAAGCCCGGCGTGGCGGCGAACATTTTCCACACCATCGCCAGCGGCAATGTCGTCGTCGATGACATCATTCAGACCATCAGCGACGACGGCCAATACGCCTACATCGCGTTCACGATTGAATATGGTGATCTCGCCGACGCCAAGGCCATCATCTCCAAGCTCTGCAACAAGCTGGACTGCTATGAGACCTACCAGATGGACCTCGCGAAGGTGTCTGTCGTGGGTATCGGGATGCAGATGCACACGGGCGTGGCCGACCAGATGTTCAAGGCGCTCGCCAAGGCCCAGGTGAATATTCAGAATATCACCACCAGCGAGATCAAGATTTCGTGCCTGATCGACGAGGCCCACGGCCCGCGGGCTCTGCGTGTGGTGCACGACGCGTTTGACCTCGGCGGCAAGGGAACACTCCTGCCGAAGAAGAAAACCAAAAAGGCCACTAAAAAGACCACCAAGAAGAAAACCACCAAGAAGGTGACGAAAAAGGCCGCCAAAAAACCGGTGAAAAAATCGGCGAAGAAGGCCACTAAAAAGAAGACCACCAAGAAGAAGTAAATTTTCTTCCGAGATCGTTTACAGCGCGGGGCATTTGCCTCGCGCTTTTTTATGATGGGAGGGGAATACCAGTTGACCGCCGAACCAGTGGGCCGTATAGTCAACTTGTGGAACGGACAACCCCTTTTTCTTATGCGGAGAATCTCATGACCTCGACCCGATTTACAGCTGGACTTTTTGTTGTAGGTTTCCTGTTTTCGATTCTGTTCGAACCGAGTCAAGCCGAAGGCGTGACCTTTAAGTACACAATCGATGGGGTGGTTCAATATGATGTGATCAGTATTCCATCCGCTCCTTCCCCTAAGGGACCGAAGAAGAAATCGAAACGGAAAGGCCGTAAGTCCCAAGAGACGCTCCATCCCGCAATTGAATTTAGTGTCCCGATTCCCTGCGTCTTACAATATCGTGCGGCGAATGAATCTTATTATCGTTGCCTTGATGGCAAGCCTCAGACGAATGTCAAACTTCCTGCGTATCACTCCGTCGTCTTTTTTACTACGGGAGTGGAGACGGACAAAACTTGGGTGGATTTGGCCAAGGCGATTCAACACATTCCTGGCCAGGTGGCCTTGGGCATTGGCGATCCCATCACCAGCAAGGGTCTCGCCGACATGGCTCCCTATCTCAAGGGGTACAAGGCCCTCTATTTTTCCTGTTGTTCGAATCTCGTGGATGATGATTTCAAACACCTTGCTGCCTGTACACAACTCGAGAAATTGTATCTGGACCGATGCAAGGAGATCACTGATTTCGGGTTCATTCATCTTCGTGTATTAACCAAATTGAAACAATTTACTTTCAGTCCGGATAATCTTACCGACCTTGCGATGCCGTGCCTTGGAGAGATGAAGGCACTTGAAAAACTGAACCTTTCAGGCGCGAAGAAAATCACCGATGCGGGATTGTCTGCGATTGAAACGCTCACGAATCTTACGACGTTGAATCTGAGCGATACCAAAGTTACGGGTACGGGCCTTGAGCACATCAAGGGGATGACCTGCTTGAAGGAACTCCGTCTCGCGAGGACGCCCTTACTCGACGAACATCTGATGCCTCTCAAGTCATTGACCGCGTTGAAGCATTTGGACCTCTCCGAGACTCCAATCACGGGCGCGGGTTTGTCTGGGCTTGCAGGGTGCAAGGAGTTGACTCGTCTGGAAATCCAAGGTTCGATGATGAGTGATGAAGCGCTGGCGAATCTCGTTGGGCTGAAAAATCTGATGTTCCTCAAGCTGAGCGATACGAAGGTGACGGGGAGTGGTTTGGTGTATCTTAAAGGGCTGGAAAAATTGCGCTATCTGTACCTGCAAAATCTGCCCATGTGCGATTCGGGCCTGGCGGGTCTCGTAAACCTGAAGGGATTGACCAATCTCTATTTGGGTGGGAGCAACCTGACGGATGCGGGGATGGTACATCTGTCCAAACTTCCGAAGATTCGTTATCTCAATTTGTTCAACACGCAAGTCGGCGACAGTGGACTATTGCAGTTATCGAAAGCAAAGACCCTTACCCGACTGGACTTGTCATCGACCAAGGTAACCGGTGCGGGCATGGTACACCTCAAGACGTTGAAGAAATTGTCAAGTCTCACACTCAGGGATACGGAGCTCGATGATGCCGGTCTTGAAGAGTTGGTGGGACTGAAAAAGTTATCTTGGCTCGACATACCCAATACGAAGGTCACCCGGGCGGGGTATCAAGCGTTTTGCAAGGCCATGCCCAATACGTCAGTGTTTGGATTGTGGTCCTATAATGAGTAGTGTGCAGAGTGGGGAATGACATTTTCGCGCGGGGCATTTGCCTCGCGCTTTTTTGTGGGCTTGCAATCAGTGGGGGCTGTGGGGTAAGGTAATGAGATGACGATATGGACGCGGCGAATTTTGATGGTGTTGATTGTGGCGGTGGCGGCGGGTTCGCTGTCGCTACTGGATTCTGCGGGTGTGTTTGGCCGACGCACGGGCGGCGGCGATGTCGAGACCTATCACGGCAAGACGTTCCGCGTCGTGAAGGTGGTCGACGGCGACACGGTCGATATCGATCTCCCCGACGGCCGATGGAAGAGTACGCGCATTCGGCTGTGGGGTGTCGATACGCCCGAAAGTGTGCGGCCGGATTGGCCCGTCGAGCACTTCGGCCCCGAGGCCAGCGCGTTCACCAAAACGCTTTGCGCGGGGAAATCTGTCCGCGTTGAGTTGCACTTCGCCGACACGCGCTGCAAATATGGCCGGCTGTTGGCGTACCTCGTTCTGCCGGACGGGACGTGCCTCAACAAGCGCCTCATTGACGAGGGCTACGGCTATGCCGATACGCGATATCCTCATCCGCGCCAGGAAGCGTACAAGGCCGCCATGCGAAAAGCCCGTCGCGAGGAACTCGGTCTATGGAAGGGTGTCACGGCCAAAGACATGCCGAACTATCTGCCCGCGCAATTCCACCCGAACCGGAAGGACACGGGAAAAACGGGGACAGGTACCTGACAACAGATAGAATTCGAGAACACCGGACAGAATAAAGGGTACCAGTCCCCATTTTTCTGTTTCTGCTTTACGCGCGCTAGAGTTTGGCCAGCAGCAGGAGGATCAGCAGGATGTTGATCACGCCGCTGACGACGAGGGCGATAATGAGGTTGGTGTTGGTCGGATTTTTGACCGGTACATATTCCACGCTCGGCTTGGGTGCGGTTTTGGGCGCGGGCGCGGTTTTTGGTTTGAGCGCGTTGAGGTGGCTCAGATCGGCACGGATGGTCGAGTCGGCCGGGTTTTCGACCTCGAGCAAAAAGTCGAGGCTTTCGAGTTCGCTGAGCATTTCGCCCGTCGAGTCAAATCGTTCGTGGCGGTGTTTGGCCATCATGTGCTGGACAACTTTTACCGTCCCGAACGAGATGTCAATGTTCAGGCGGTCCGGCGGGGTGAGCGCCTGCTTGACGTGCTTGATCATCACGGCTTTGGCGTCTTCGCCCTCGAAGGGAACCTTGCCGGTGAGCATGTGGAACAGCGTCGCGCCGAGGGAGTAGATGTCGCAGCGGAAATCGACGTCAGGCTTGCCGAGGATCTGCTCGGGACTGATGTAGTAGGGCGTGCCAAACAGGCGGCCTTGTTCGGAGGCAATCGCATCGGCATCGTCGGCAACGCGCGCGAGACCCATGTCCATGAGCTTGGCCGTGCCGTCGCTGGTGATGAGGATGTTCTTGGGTTTGACATCGCGGTGGATCATGCCCTGAGCGTGAGCGTGTTCGAGCGCACGGGCGATCTGGATGATGATGTTCAGCGCCTCGGCCTCGGAATAGACTTTCCCGGCCTTGATGATGTCGTCGACGGTGAGGCCTTCGACATATTCCATCACGAAATAGTGATAGCCGTGGGCCTCGGCGACGTCAATGGCGCCGACGATATTGGGGTGGTTGAGCTTGGCGGCGGCCTGGCCTTCTTGGTAGAAGCGTTCTACATATTCCACGTCGGCCGAGAGCTTTTTCGGAAGAACCTTGATCGCGACAACGCGGTCGAGGGAAATCTGCTTCGCCTTGAACACAACGGCCATTGCGCCAGCACCGAGTTTCTCGAGAATCTGGTAGCCGGGGATCTGGCGATTTTGATCATTGGGTGTGGTGTCTGCTTCGCTCATAGTGGGTCTATCCTAAAAGTCCGGCGGCGGGAATGCAAGAAAAGAATCCGCGCCCCAAGACAGATGGGCTAGACGGCGGAGTGGATCCCGCCATAGTGCGGCGGCGGGGTGTCGCCCTGACGGCCGAGGGAATCCTCTTCGGTCCCGGAGCGCTGCTGGTCTTCGAGGCGTTCGAGACGCGTGTCGAGTTTGGACATCAACAGGTTCAGCTCATCGATGGTCGATTCGAGGTGTGCGATGGTCTGCTCCTGAAAGGCAATCTTTTCTTCGAGGCGAATGATGGTGGTATTGTGGTCCATGAGGGTCTTTCGTTAGAGCAGAATGTCCAGTTCGTCGCCGCTGCCACGCCATGCGCAGTCGCGGCAATAGATCGTCGCGGGCGGGGGAAAGTCCGCGCCCCCATCGAGCGGGGCCCCTTGTCCCGTCAGGCGGACCTGAAAGTCGATCCGGTCGCCGAGAGCGGCGGTCTGAAAAACCGTCGAGCCACATTGCGGGCAGAGGCGGTATCGATTGTCCATGGGGACTCCATTTCCTTGCGCATCAAAAAGCAAAGCCGCATGATATGGTATCCGGCTTTGCTTTGATTGTAAAGTCGTTCGTATTTACAGACCTTTGGAAGCGAGGCGCTCGGTGCGAGCTGCGAGGCGGGCGGCCTTGCGGACGCGCTCTTTGGCCTTGGGGATACGCCCCTTGGTGCGGCTGTCCTGTTGGTCTTGCATACGTTGGTCCATTCGGTCTCGGCGCTGTCCCATGATTCTATCCTTTCAAAGGCGGTAAAGTGTTCAGTTCGGGCAGATACAATAGAAATATTGGGGGAAAAATGCAATGGAAAAATGAAAAAAGAGGAAATTCTTCCTGTTTTATTGAGGGTAAACCAAAAAAAATATCGTTAATTATTTGTCCGCCCGTTTTGGTAAGTCTAGAATTGATTGCGAAGATCAAGTTTGGTGCTGAATCTCTGGATACAGTTGGATGATGTGGAAGAGGAGTTTAATGGAGACTCGTCGATTCATCGTTGTGATGTGTTTGGTGGCTCACTTCGTCTGTGGCGAGGGGGTGGGCGATGTTGCTGTCGCCAAGAAGACCTATCGTGCTGGGCTACCTCATGTTCCGGGGATTATGTACCGTAATCTTGATGGAACTCCTGGGGGCTTCCCGTGTGAAGTCCTTGCTGCGGCCGCCCGGGACGAAGGCATTTCGTTGGAATGGGTTGACGGGACGTGGGCCGAATTGCTCAAAAAACTCAAGGCGGGCGAAATTGACGTGTTGCCGGGCACACAATTTTCCCGTGAGCGCGCACAGTATTTGGATTTTCTTTCCGAGCCCCTGTTCAATATGTGGAGCGAGATGTATATCCGCAAAGGGGAGTCCTTTTCGGGGTTGGACGACCTGCGAAATCGTCGGATTGGTCTGGTCGCCGAGGACAACAACGCGAAAGGATTCCAGACCTTTATCCGCGGATTTGAAATCCCGTTTCACCCCGTAGAGTTTGCATCTCATCGTGCGGCGATCAAGGCCTTGGCCAGAAAAGAGGTCTATGCGATTGTAGGCCCACAGGTCGCGCTGTTGGGTGAGCTTGCACATGATCTTACATCCACTGGGCTGGTTTTTAACCCAACGGAGTTGAGCATTGCATTTCCCAAGGGCAAGGCTGTCGCATTGCGAAAGGCTCTCGACAAGCGCATTGCAGAGTACAAGGCAAACCCAAGCTCGGTATTTTACAAACACTATCGTGCTCTTCGTGAGCCGATGTTTCAGCGTGAAACACGAGTCATTCCTCCCTGGTTGATCGCAACAGTGATGGTTTTGTTGGTGTTACTGTTTTTGGTGGTCTTGTTCCTGGCGCTGCTGCGGTATCAGGTGCGCCGGGCTCTGCGCGAAGTGAATCGAAGTCAGCGTGCATTGCGTGAGCGGGAGAATGACCTTTGCACGACCCTTGACAGTATTGGCGAAGGCGTGATTGTGACGACGTGTTCTGGTGAGATTGTACGAATCAATCCAGTTGCGGCCGAGTTGGTGGGTTGGGAGGCCACCGAGGCGGTGGGGCAAAATGTTGCTGATGTCCTGCGGATCATCGATCCCGGTACGCGCGAGCGGTTGGATAAGCTTGTCCCCCGAGCTCTAGCCGGGAAAAAGCCTGTCCAGTTGATCGACCGCGCAATTTTGATTTCCCGCGATGGCACCGAGCATTGGATTTCTGACAGTGCCTCGCCGATCTTCAAGGATTCAGGCAACCCGTTTGGAGTGGTGATCGTCTTCCGTGATGTAACCGACGAAATTCACAAGGAAGAACAATTGCTCCATTCGCGAAAAATGGAGGCGGTTGGCCTTCTTGCCGGCGGTGTGGCGCATGACTTCAACAACATGCTGATGGGAATTATGGGGTTTGCAGAATTATTGGCCGGAAGTGTTGAGGATGAGGATCAGAAGGAATATTGTGGCGAAATCATGACTTCGGCCCATCGCGCGGCGAAACTGACACGTCAACTTTTGAGTTTCGCTCGCAAGGAGCACATTGTTCCTCGAGCGGTGGACGTCCATGCTGTGATTCGAGATTCGATCCGAATTTTAAAGCGCAGTGTCGACAAATCGATAGAGATTCAGACCGATCTCCAGGCCTCCGAACCAGTGGTTCTTGGCGATGCCTCCCAGCTCCAGAACACATTCATCAACCTCGGAATCAATTCACGCGACGCCATGCCGAACGGCGGGGTCTTTGCCATACGCTCTGAGGAGGTCACTCTTGGTGCCTCACAGGCGCAGACGTTGGGCGATGGATTGCTTGCGGGGGACTATCTGCGGATTTCGGTTTGGGATGATGGCGAAGGGATGGATGAGAAGACGCGTCAGCATGTGTTTGAACCGTTCTTCACGACCAAGGAAGTCGGACACGGGACGGGGCTGGGACTCTCGGCCGTCTATGGAATGATTGAGTCTCACGGTGGAGCGGTGACGCTCAAATCTGCACCGGGCGAGGGGGCTTGCTTCGAGATCTATCTGCCGCGGGCGGACGTCGATTTGGACGAAACCCGAGTGGGTGACACCCTTCCGATGTTCCATACGGAGGGGACGATTTTGCTGATCGAGGATGAACCCGCAGTGCAAAAGGTTTGTGAGGCCATTTTGATGAGGATGGGGTACAAGGTTCTCGTTGCACAGGATGGGTTGACTGGTTTGGAGATGTACGAGTCGTATGCCAGCGAGATCAAGGGCGTATTGCTGGATGTGATTATGCCCGGGATTAATGGTTGGAAGGTGTTCCAGGAATTGCGGAAGATAAACTCCGCCGTGAAGATTCTCATTGCGTCTGGCCATGCTGATTCCGAGCTGAAAACGAAATTCAAAGACGCCGGCGCCAACGCATTCATCTCCAAACCCTATTCCCGCGACACCCTCGCCAATGCCCTCATGGAAGTCCTGGAGTAAACACGAGGCGAGTTTGCTATAAAAAAGGGCACGGCATGCCGTGCCCCTACAGTTGGTCAATTTTAGATTGCGGGTTGTGTGTCGCCGTGCGGGTGATTCTATGCGGATCGCCCTCGGAGCGTTTGCGTGTTCAGAAAGCAAACGGTAAGGGGAAAGTCATCGAGTATGTAACGATGAGACGGCTATTATAGCGGGGCAAACTCCCATGCGCAGCAAGGAGTTGTGCGAGAGTCAATGGAGACTTTCAATCTTATAGTGCTCTAAATCACTCCCATTCGATGGTTGCGGGGGGTTTGGAGCTGATGTCGTAGACGACTCGGTTGACGCCGCGGACCTCGTTGATGATGCGGTTGGAGATTCGCGCGAGGATGTCGTAGGGGATGCGCGACCAGTCAGCCGTCATGAAGTCTGATGTGTCCACCGAGCGGAGCGCGCAGACGTTTTCGTAGGTGCGGCCGTCGCCCATCACGCCGACCGATTGGACCGGCAGCAGCACGGCGAAGGTCTGTGAAGTTTTGCGGTAGAGATTCTCGGCGACGATTTCTTCCAGCAGGATGTGGTCGGCCTGGCGGAGGACGTCGAGCTTGTCGCGCGTGATGTCGCCGAGGCAACGCACCGCGAGTCCCGGGCCGGGGAATGGGTGGCGCCAGACCATGTCTTCGGGCAGGCCGAGGAGCTTGCCTACGCGGCGCACTTCGTCTTTGAACAGGTCGCGCAGCGGTTCGATCAGATCGAATCCGAGTTGCTCGGGCAGGCCACCGACGTTGTGGTGCAGTTTGATATTCGCGGCCTGGCCAGCGAGGCTGTGCCCGGATTCGACGACGTCGGGATAGAGCGTGCCCTGGGCGAGGAATTTCGCGTTGGGGATTTTTTGCGCGGCCTCTTTGAACACGTCGATGAACGTGTGGCCGATGATTTTCCGTTTTTCCTGCGGCTCGGAGACCCCCGCGAGTTTGCCGAGGAACAGATCTTCGGCCGGTACGGTGGTCAGCTGCATTTTGAAGTGGTCGCCGAACATCTTCTGGACGAACTCCACCTCGTTGAGGCGCAGCAGGCCGTTGTCGACGAAGATGCAGTGCAGCCGGTCGCCGATGGCTTTGTGGAGCATCGCGGCGACGACGGACGAATCGACTCCGCCGGAGAGCCCGCAGATGACGTTGTCGTCCGGGCCGACCTGTTCGCGGACCTGCTCGACGACGGCATTGACAAAGCTCGACATTTGCCACAGGCCTTGGCAGCCGCAAATCCCGTAGAGGAAGTTGTCGAACAGCTCGTTGCCGTGGGGGGTGTGCGTGACTTCCGGGTGGAACTGCACGCCGTAGAACGGTTTGGTTTTGTGCTTGACGGCCGCGAAGGGGCACGTCGGCGTCGAGGCGAGGATATCAAAATTGCCGCCGGGGTCTTGGACCTGGTCGCCGTGGCTCATCCACACCGTCGTATCGGTGGGAATGCCCTTGAGCAACTCGCCGGGGGTGGAGATCGTCAGGTTCGCGCGGCCATATTCGCGGTGTTCGGCGGGTTGGATCTCTGCACCGAGAAGATGGCTGGACATCTGCATGCCATAGCAAATTCCGAGGACCGGAATCCCCATCTCCAGCAGCTCGGGGTTGCAGCGCGGCGCGCCGTCTTCGTAGATGCTGTTGGGGCCGCCGGTGAAGATGATCCCCTTGGCATTGTGGGCGCGGACTTCGTCGGGTGTGACGTCCGGGCGCGCGAGCAGCGAATAGACGTTCTTCTCGCGTACGCGCCGAGCGATGAGCTGGGAGTATTGCGAGCCGAAGTCGAGGATGATGACGGTTTCGTTCTGGCCTTGGATCTGGGTCATGATAGGTCTCGGTAGGGGGTTGGTCCTGGTGAGGCAGTCTGGAAAATACAATTGTCCTCCCGGAGGGGGACAATTGCAAGGGGATTTTCAAATGGCGGGTGCGCCGCTAGAATTGATGCAGGAAGCGCACGTCCGATTCGTAGAGCGTGCGGATGTCGGGGATGTTGTGTTTGCGCATGACCAGGCGTTCGATGCCAAAGCCGAAGGCCCAGCCCGTGTAGCGCTCGGGGTCGATGTTCACGGCGCCGAAGACGTTGGGGTCGACCATGCCGCACCCGCCGATTTCGATCCACTTGGTCTCGCCGTTGGGCATGTGGAACAGCACGTCGACCTCGGCCGAGGGCTCGGTGAACGGGAAGAAGCTCGGGCGGAAGCGCGTGACGATCTCCTCGCCGAAGTAGGCCTTGCAGAACTGATCGACGCATGTGCGAAGGTTCACCATCGTGACGCCTTCGTCGACGAACAGGCCTTCGAACTGGTGGAACATGAAGCTGTGGGTCGCGTCGACGGTGTCGGGGCGATAGACGCGGCCGGGCGCAACGACGCGGATCGGCGGCTGGGAGGTTTCCATCGTGCGGATCTGGACGGTCGAGGTCTGGCTGCGGAGCATGGCCTTGATGTCGATGTAGAAGTTTTCCAGCGGATCGCGCGCGGGGTGGCGCTCGGGGATGTTCAGGTCGATGAAGTTGTGCTGCTCGTCTTCGACTTCGGGCCCGTAGACCACGTCAAAGCCCATGCGCCCGAAGATGTCGGTGATCTCGTTGATCGTCTGGGTGATGATGTGGGGACGGCCGACGCGGGGGGCGCGGCCGGGCAGGGTGATGTCTTCGATCGGGCCTTTGGGTCCTGCTGCGGCGACGGTGGGCTTCTTTTCGTCGAAGGCGGCGGTGAGGGCTTGCTTCATGCCGTTGGCGGTTTTGCCATAGGCACCTTTTTGCTCTTTGGGGATGTCTTTGATCGCGGCCATGGCGGCCTTGACCTTGCCCTTGGAACCAAGGTACTCGATGCGCCAGGCCTCGAGGGCTTCGGGCGTGGCGACGGCGGAAAGCGCCTCCAGCGCGGTGGTTTGCAGCGTTTCAAGATCGGTGACGAAGTCCATGATGCGTCCTCACTAGGGCTGAAATAAAACGAGCCACAGTATCACTCGGGGGTGCCGATGCGATGCTGTGGCTCGTAGGAATCCGGTATCGTGTTGCGGTTTAGGCCTGGATCGCGTCGTCGCCGAGGGCGGCTTTGACAATGACGTCGAAGCCTGCGGGGTCGGCGATGGCGATTTCGCTCAGCATCTTGCGGTTGAGGAAGATGTCGTTGTTAAACAGGCCTTCCATCAGCTGGCTGTAGCGGAAGCCGCGTTGCTTGCAAGCGGCGGAAATACGGGTGATCCACAGGCGACGGAAGGTGCGCTTGCGAAGTTTGCGGTCACGGGTAGCGAATACGCCCGCGCGGAAAATCTTTTCCTTCGCGAGTTTGTACCGACGGCTGTCGGCACCGTAGAAGCCGCGCGCGGCCTTCATGATACGTTTGTGGCGGCGCCTGCGGGATGGGCTGTTGCTGATACGGGGCATGGTGTTCTCCTTGGGTTCGGTCGATGGACGCCATTATGGCTGTTGCATAGGCTTTCGCCCAGCTCTATAGAGCTTCCCATCGATCCAGCGGTTAGTTCTAGTCTCGTCCTCTGGGGGTCGCTACTTCTTCTTGCCAAGCAGTTGCTTGAAGCCTTTGACAAAGCCAGGTGCTACGTCCTTGTCGCCGCGGAAGTTCCGCAGTTGCTTGTTGGACTTGGCACTCTTAAGGTGGCCTGCACCGGGGCTTTTGCGCTTGAGTTTGCCACTTCCAGTGACCTTCACGCGCTTCTGCAGCGATCGATTCGATTTCATTTTCGGCATGGTGATTCCTTGTGTGTAGATACAGGTATACCGGGTTCCCATCTTGGGTTGGACAGGGAAGTATACAGAAAAGACGCTTGAAGTAAAGGGGAATTCAGGGAATTGTTCGGTTTTTTTTAATGCCCGGTCATTCCACCCCAGGAAAATGTACAAAATGTGCCCGCGGGCTTGCTATGCAGTGGGTGCCTCTTTATAATGTACGTGTCGGCAGGATGCTCCGCCGGCCATTCAAGTCCCTTTTCACTCTTTTGAAAGGAGTTGCCATTATGCGATTCATTGGCAATCACCACGCGCTGCACTTCGGCGGCCACACGTTCGTCAACAACGGAACCCTGATCAAGTACACGATCAAGGAAATGATGGCACGCGGCAAGAGCAGCGCAGAACAGGAAGAAATGACCAAGATTCTCACGAAGGTTGTCGACGTTGTCGAACAAGAGCTTCGCGACGAACTCAAGGAAAATCACTATCACCACGATCTCCATATGGAAGATAACGCTGAATAACACTGGCGTTCACCAGGATTGATCTGGTGCAGCTCAATATTCGCCCGGACCTTTTCGAAGGTTCGGGCTTTTTTGTGGGACAATGGGAGAGTAAAGGGGACCGATTCGTATGCAACGGAATTGGTTCAAGCGCCGGAGGCGCGAAAGGGTTTAGCCGGGGGCGTAAGCCCCCGGAATGCGGATAAAAGAAAAGAGCCCCGAAGGGGCGGAAGAAAATTATTCTTCGGCCGGTTCTTCGCAGGCGTGCAGGGCTCGCTTGCGCAGAATGCAGACCAGCAGCGTTGATTGCAACACGACGGCGATGATGTTCGGCAGCCACAGCGCAATTTGGCGAAACCGAATCCCGTAGAGCATCCAGAAGAAGAAAATGACCAGCCAGCCCGCGACATAGGCGATGGCCAGGCTTGAGAGCGCCTTGGTGCGCCATTCTTTGACGACCTGGACCGAAATTGTCGCGCAGGCGAACAGGCCTGCAATCGTGCCAATCGTGATCATGAGGTCTTCGGGAATCCAGTCGAGAAAATTCATAGCGGTAGCCTTCTCATGCAGTGTTGCTTGTGGGGTTGTGTGTTCAGCCGTTGGCGTTCAGGAATTTGTTGGCGAGTTGTTTGCCGGAGGCCGTGTTGGGCAGGCGGAAAATTTCCCACTCCATCGTCGGCCCGCACGCGCGGCAATAGCAGTTGCGCTTGGCCTTGGCGGCGACGAACAACTGGCCGCAGTCGCTGCAACGGTGGAGGTAGAGGAATTTCGACTTCTTTTTAGAAATTGCTGCTCCGCGTCGCTGGCGGAGGTGTTCGACGGGGAGATTGTGCGTCCGGTCTTCGGGCAGGCGAAGCATCCGCAAGAGCGCCTGGAATTCCCAGCCGTGGCTCGCGGCGTCGGCGTTGCAGCGGTGATGCACGACGAGGTGCGCCAATTCGTGCGCGAGGGTGGGGATCAGCTCGGCGGGGTGGTCGTTGAGCAGGCGCGGGTTCAGCTCGACGCGCAGCTCTCGCAAAAATGCTCGTCCGAGCGTCGTCCGAAGGCGCTGGTTGTAGCCCGCGCGAACATTCGCGAACAGGTCGCTGCAATCCCACAGCTCACCGAAGCACACAACGAGCTTGCGCAAGAGCGGGGCCGTCGGCAGGGGCGTTCTCTCGCCCGCTTGCCAGATCGCCTCCCAGGGCCGGGATGAAGTGGTGACGTCCATGTCAGTTTGCCGCCGTCGAACATCGCGTTTCGCGAATCCACAACCGCGGCCGAATCCTTTCTTCTTTATGTAGTATCGCCATCCACCACCCCCGTTGCAATGAATTTTCGAGGACGGAAGAGTGAATCTGGTCTGAAGCACCGCTGGGTTTCAGCTTTTCTTATGGCAAGGGCGGGGGAGTTGCGGTATTCTAATGAGGAAACAAGGGCGCGGAATCCCGTGCCTCTCCAAAAGACAAAACCGTAAGGAAACGATATGACATTGCAGATGAAACCATTTGTGGTCGGGCCGCTGGATACCAACGCGTATGTGATCTGGGACGATGAATCCAAGGACTGCTGGGTGGTCGATCCGAGCCTGTGGCCGAAGAACCTCATGGCGTGGCTGGGCGAAAACGAGATGGCCGTCGCGGGGATTTTGCTGACGCATGCCCACGGAGACCACATCGGCGGCGTGGCGGACCTCAAAGAGGCCTGGCCGGACGCGGTACTCCATTGCCCAGCGAGCGAGACGGAGATGTTGAGCGATCCGGTGAAGAATCTGTCGTCGAATTTCATGCTCCATCTCACCAGCCCCCCAGCTGACGTCGAGCTGGAATCGGGCGAGGTGCTGATGGTCGCGGGCGTGCCGTGTCATGTGCTGGACACCGCCGGCCACACCGTCGGCGGCGTGAGCTACCATATTCCCACGGCCGGGTGGGTCTTCACGGGCGACGCTCTGTTCGCGGGCAGCGTTGGCCGCACCGACATCCCCGGCGGCAATCATGAAACGCTGATCTCGAAAATCAAATCGGAATTGATGACCCTGCCGGCCGAGACGCAGGTCTTCCCCGGGCACGGCCCCGATAGCACCATCGCCACAGAACAATCCGGCAACATGTTCCTGACGAACTAGAGGCGCCATGAACCTCCATGTGATGAAGACATTTTGCGACCTCGTTGACACGGGCAGCTTTTCGCGCGCGGCCGAGTCGAACTACATTTCCCAGTCGGCCGTCAGCCAGCAGGTCGCCAAGCTCGAAGACGAACTCGGCGTTCAGCTTGTTGCGCGCGGCGGCACCCGCATCTCTGCGACCGACGCGGGCAAGACCTTCTACCAAGGCGCAAAATCAATCCTTCGCCGCTATGAAAAACTTCTCGGCGAGGTCAAATCCGTCTCCGACGAAGTCCGCGGGGTTTTGCGGGTGGGGACGATTTACTCGGTCGGGTTTTATTTGCTCGATCCCTATGTGCGGCGTTTTTTCGAGCAGCATCCCGAAGTTGATCTGCACGTGACCTACACGAATTGGAATCACATCAACGCCGCGATCCTTGGCGGGGAAATGGACCTCGGCGTGGTTGCCTGTCCGCACCGTGACCGCTCGCTGGAAAACAGTCCCATGTTCAATGAAGAGCTGGTGATGGTTTGCCCGCCGGAGCATCGCCTCGCCGGACGCGAGACCATTTCTCCCAGTGAACTCGAGGGGGAATCCTTTTCTGCATTCGAGGAAAACATTCCGACTCAGCGCGAAATCGACCGACGCCTTCGCGCGGCGCGGGTTCGTGTGCGCGTGGAGACGGTCTTCGACAACATTGAACTACTCAAACGATCTTTGATGGTGCGCGGCGGGGTGAGTATTTTGCCGCGGAAGAATGTCGAGGCCGAGGCTGAGCGCGGCGATTTGTGGATTGCGACCCTCGAAGATGACAAACCGTGGACGCGTCCCGTGGCAGTGTTGCGCAAGCGTGGACAGGCAGCGAGTCCGGCGGAACAGAAATTCCTGGATATTCTGCGAAGTGATCCCGAGGAGAAATAAACGAATTACGCGGACTTGGCCAGGGCGCGGCGAAGGGGAGCATTCTGGGGCTGAGTGGGGGGAAGCGGAGTCGCCTTTTCGTTCTTCTTGTCTTTGTCTGTCTTGGCAGCGTCGCTGGCTTTTCGTTTTTCCAGCTCCGCAAGAAGCTTGGCCTGGAGCAGTGCGTGCTGACGCCAGTGATAGTTCAGCGCTTTGGACGCAGCCCGGGTCGTTTTGTAGCCCAGTGTGGTCCCAAACGCGGCCGGGACGGTTTTTCCCGAGCGGAGAAGTTCCAGGAAGCTGGTAAATTGCATTTCGGACATGCGCGAGCGGAGGAACTCGGAAAAGCTGTAGGCCTCAGCATAGAACTGCGTCATGTCTGAGACCTGATGATAGTGTGTGACCTGCAGGAGGTTCGTCGCCAACTCGCCCTTGGTCTGGCGGAGGGTTTTTCCGAGAAGGCGGATACGCATCGCCTGATCGGACTGTTCCGCGAGGACCGCAAGCCCTTCGGCCACCGCGAGCGGATAGGTCGCCGTGACGGGTTTTGCGCGGGGCTTGGACTTGGGTTTGGCGGCGACGAGCTTGTCGCGCTGGAACTGTTCGTACTGAAGGATATGGCAGATCTCGTGGGGCAACATATTCAGGACAGCCTCGTCGTAGGATTGATCGGCCAGCGCGCTGGGGCAAAGGTGAATTTCGTGGTGCTTGGTTTTCCTCGTTTTCACTTGGAAACTGCACGCGCCGCCGTGGTCAGGGGCGACCTCGACTTTTGTATGATAGAGGATTTCATCGTCCCAAATGAACACCTTGATCGGCAGGGTCAATTTAAGTTCGTCTTCGTGAAGAATTTCGCTGCGGACGCGGTCGAACTCGCTATGGAACAGGCGCATTGCGTCTTCGGCTTCGATGGGCGACGTCGCGTGGACGGTAATGTTCCCACTCGTGTGGCTGTACACCAGATGGTCACGATACGTCATTCCCGGCGCAGCATAGGCCGTCGCCGACGCGGCAAGGACGAGGCACATCAAGATGGCTCGCTGAAGTGGTTTCATCGGAACGCATTATATTCTGGGCATTCCATGGATTGCAAACGAAAAAACAGGGTTTTCGCGCAGAACTTATCCCCAGTGTCAAGCGAAACAAGGGAGGTTGGCTTGCGGGACACGTCTTGGCTAGCCGAGCCCGCCGCAGCCGCCGCCCGAGGGGCACTGGCCGGTCATCGGGCAACCCTTCGACTCGCAAGCGCTGTATTCACCAGCAGATGCGGAAAAGGTGGAAAATTGTTTGGCGACGTCCTTCGATCCGCACTCGCTGCAGGCCACCTTGGCTGTGGCTGAGCGGAGAAGCTTGGAAAACGACGCGCCGCACGCGCTGCATGTGTATTCGAAAATCGGCATATCGCGCCAGGCAGGACTCGAACCTACGACCTGCGGTTTAGAAGACCGCTGCTCTATCCAGCTGAGCTACTGGCGCTTGAGCGCGAACTATACCAAAATCAATCCTGAATCGCAACGGGCAAGGTGGGCGATGAATTCGGATTGATCGCTGAACTTTCTGCGGAATTCGTGACTTTCATGGAAAATGTATGGAAAAGGGCTTGCAATTTGGGCGGAAAAGACGAAAATGTCCCCCTTGATTTTGGAGAAACCAAGATTGCTAACTCGTTCTCAATACCAAGGAACAGACCATGAAAACGAAATCGATTGCAGACCTCAACACCGCCGGCAAAACCGTTCTGATGCGCGTGGACTTTAACGTCCCGCTCGACGCTGAAGGGAACATCACCAACGACAACCGCATCCAGGCGGCGCTGCCCTCGATCCAGAAGGTGATCGCTGACGGCGGCAAGCTGGTGCTGATGAGTCACCTCGGCCGGCCCAAGGGTCAGGTCAAGCCCGAATTCTCGCTGGCTCCTGCGGCGATTCGCCTCGGCGAGATCCTCGGCAAAGAAGTCAAGCTCGGCCCCGCCGACGCAATCGCTGGTGACGACGCTAAGGCGCTGATCGCTGCGATGGCACCCGGTGACGTGGTCTGCCTCGAAAACGTTCGCTTCGACTCGCGCGAAGACACCAAAGAAGACATCACCCTCGTCGAGCAGTTCGGCGCAGAGATTGCCGCGCTCGGCGACGTCTACGTCAACGACGCGTTTGGCACCTGCCACCGCAAGCACGCTTCGATGTGGGGCTGCCCCAAGGCCGTCCAGGCCAACGGCGGCGCGGCCGTCGCGGGCTTCCTCGTCGAGAAGGAAATCAAATATCTCCACGGCGCACTCGCCGAACCCAAGCGCCCGTTCGTGGCGATCCTCGGCGGCGCCAAAGTCTCCGACAAAATTAAGCTCATCGGCACGCTGCTCGACAAGGTCGACACGATCCTCATCGGCGGCGCGATGGCCTATACGCTTCTCAAAGCCCACGGCCGCGACATCGGCGACAGCCTCGTCGAAGAGAACCAGGTCGAAGCCATGAAGGCGCTGCTGGCCGAGGCCGGCGACAAGATCAAGCTGCCCGCCGACAACCTCATGGCCAGCGAATTCGGTAGCGACGTCGCCATTGAAACCGAAGGCAAGGGCATCCCGTCCGGCATGATGGGCCTCGACATTGGCCCGATGGCAGCGAAAGAATATGCCGACATCGTCGCCAACGCAGGCACGGTGGTCTGGAACGGCCCGATGGGCGTGTTCGAACGCGAAGTCTATGCCGGCGGCACCCGCGCCGTGGCCCAGGCGATGGCCGAAGCAACCTCCAAGGGCGGCGTGACCGTCATCGGCGGCGGCGACTCGGCAACCGCGATCATCCAGTTCGGCTTCGCCGACCAAGTCACCCACGTCTCCACCGGCGGCGGCGCGAGCCTGACCTATCTCGAAGGCAAACCCATGCCTCCGATCGACGTCCTCGACGCCGAATAGTCGCACAGGGCGCGACAGACATTGAATTCAGCGGGCGGTCCATCTTGGGCCGCTCGTTTTTTTATGCGGAATTGTGCTGCATTACGCCGATAGAATGGACGATGAACATGATCTATTCCAATTTGAAATCGCGGATGGCCGTTGTAGCGGGTTTGGCCTTGGTGTGTGTCTTTGGTGGCTGTAATCGTCAGCCGTATATTTCGCCCGACCGGCTGGACCGCGGGCTGGTGGTGCTCCTGACCGGGATCGAAGGGCGTAGCCTTCTCAACGAGGCGATTGCCGAAGGTCTCGACGATGGCGGTGTGGATTGGGCCATCGAAATCAAGGATTGGACCAGCCTCTGGGGGATGTTGGTTTCCCTGCGCGATGAAAAACGCAATCGGGAGGTCGCGGGCGAAATTGCCGCGCGCATCGAACGCTATCAAGCGGCCTATCCGGACCGACCTGTGATGATCCTCGGCCATAGCGGCGGGGGCGGAATGGCGGTCTACACGGCCGAAAAATTGACCAATGGCAAGGTTCAGGGCGTGCTGCTTCTCAACGGAGCGATCAGCAAGGACTATCGCCTGATGCGCGCGCTGCGCAAGAGCGAGCAGGGTCTGGTGAACTTCTATTCGCCGCTGGATATGGTCGTGCGCTTTGGAACGCTGTTCGCGGGGACGATGGACAGCCAGCACAGCGAGTCGGCCGGGAGCGTGGGCTTTGAAGTGCCCACGACGCTGCCGAAGGAATATGACACGCTCTATCAAATCGGCTGGAACCAGGATATGGTCGATTCGTTCCACATTGGAAATCACTTCTCCAGCGCGTCGACGTTTTATGCGTCGAAATACATCGCGCCGCTGATCCTCTCCAGTACATGGGACAAACAATTCGTCGACTTTGTCAAGACCGGCCAAGGCCGCGCCGCATTGGCGAAACAGGTCGAAGAACGCATCGCGCAGGCTGAAGAAGAACGCGCTGCCGAGGAAAAATCCCCCGGCCCGATCGGCGAGGTCCTGCCGAAGCCCGAATAGGCTCCGAAGACAATTCAATCGAATACAAACAACGCCCGCCGACTTCTCCCTTAAAGTCGACGGGCGTTTTGAATGGACGGGTGAGATTACAGGGCTTTGAAGCGTTTGCTCTCTTGGAGTTCCTGCACATCGAACTCAAGCTGCTTGAGGAGTTTTTGCGTCTGTGTGGAGATCTGCATGTCCGAGTCGAACTTCATATCGAAGCTGTAGTTGAACTTGGTCGCTTTGGCGCCGGCGGTGCTGGCGGGGAGGGTAATGTCCCAGCGGAGAATGCCGCGCGGGCGTTCGATGTCCAGATAGTTCTCGTCGGTCGAGAGGGTGTCTTTGCCGTCGCGCAGGGTGATCGCGAGGCCCTTGTCTTCGGTGATCGGGATGCGGTCGAGCAGGCGAACGCTGACCGGGCGCGACTTGAAGTTGTCCAGCACGAGACGATATTGATAGGTCTCAATGCGGCTGCCCCAGGATTTGTCGCCGGTCTTGTCTGCAAGTTGACGGCGGCAGCGCAGTTGGGGATCAACGCCGAAGCCAAGCACGAGCGATTGGCCGGTCGCGGTGACGGGAACACTCCCCGCACCGACGTATTGGCCGTCGAGGAACGCGGAATATTTCCCCGCCAGAAGCGGCTGGGCGATGGTGTTCTTGGCTTCGATGCCGCGCGAGACATAGCTCGCCAGAAGCGGGACGGCCTCGTAATAGAGGTTGCATTTGAGGTCTTCGGACAGAATTTGAACCATCTGATTGTCGTTGCGGCTGGCGAGAGTGACGGTGTCGGGGATATTGTATTCGACGGCCATCTGTTGCTCGACCTGACGGACGGCGGTGCTCCAGCGGCGTAGCGTGGTGATCTTGTTGCCGAACTCAATGCCTTGCCAGTTGTTGGCGTTGCGGTTCAAATCGTAGTTGTAGGTCGAAACGCTTTGGCCCGCCTTCTTCTGGAACTTCGCGAGCGTGCCTTTTTGCGCCCGAATCGTCTGGGCGTAGACGTTGTCTACTACCAGGGTCGAGCCGTTTCCGAGGGGCATGTTCGTTGCCGACTGATTCATGCTGCTGTAAATAGCTATGCTATTTCCCGGGGATTTTGGTGTCGCGACCAGGTTCACGCGCAGCGGCGCGAGCATGGGGATTTCGGCGCTCATATTCGGCGTCGCGGTCGAGAGTGTCAGCTTCACGCCGTCCCAGTCTTCGCCGGTGGTCTGGCGGACGTGGGCGAGATATTCGAGGTTCAGCGTTGCGCCCGCGGCGGTGGTGCGCATGTTGTAGGCCGGTGTCCAGCTCGCGCCGGAAACGATGTAGCTCAGCGAAAGGCTGGCCTTGCCGGGCGCGGATTTGGCGAGATAGATCGTCGCCTTGCGGTGAATCGTCCCGCGGGATGGGCGGGCCTGGTAATTTCGGGCCTGGGGATTAGCACTGCCAGCTTGGACCTTGCCATAGCGCAGGACGTTGATCTGGTCGGTGATGTCTTGTCTGGCATCGTCGAGCTTGCGCGCCTCGGCCGCGAGTCCCAGTTTTTCGCCCATCAGCAATTCCTTCTGGGTGTTGAGGTACTCGGTCATCTCGGTGATGGTCTTGAAGTCGAAGCCGGTGGTCTTGCTGCCCGCCGTGGTGTTCGTGGTCGTCGTGCCGAGCTTGGCGAGGTATTGCCGCTCGAGCAGTTGGAGGTAGCTTTCCTTACTGCTCAACAGGCGCCCTTTGGTCGAGAGCGTCGTCTTCTCAATCGCGATCGCTTTGAGCTTGGCCTCGAGCGGCGCGATTTTATCGGTGGGAAGCTTCTTGGTTTCGTACTCTGTGAAGTAGCGCACGGAGCGAATTTTCAGATCGGGTGACGAGGCGAACAGCGACGCGGGGTCGACGGCTGCGGGCAGGCCGTTGACGGTGAGCGCCATTTCGCCGGTTCCGGCGGGGACGTCCACTGCCCGCACGACGAGCGCCTGAGAGCGGTAGAGCGTCACGGCCGAGAGTTTGCTCTTGGCGAGGGTGGGTTTGAGGTCAGCCGCAGCAATGGATGCGATGGCCAGTACGAGAAATAGCGAAATCTTGCGTGAACAATTCATCTCCGGTCTCCTTGTGTTAGAGGGCTTCGCGTTGAAGCAAAACGATACCGACGGTCTATACTCTACTTAAGACGCTTTGCGCACGGAAAAGTTCACCGATTCTGAAAAAAGTTATTGTCTTTAATCGTAGGGGCGAAAAATCTTTCGCCCATTTTTTTGTAGAAAGAGAAAACAAGGGCGAAAGATTTTTCGCCCCTACAATCAAAACAGAAAAACAGACTTATCTATTTTACAAATTGTTTGCGGAGGGATTTGAGGAGTTCTGTTTTGGTTTCGGGCGTTGCGGCCGGGTCATAGTCACCCACGGCGGGCTCGATTTGGCGCAGGAGGTCAAAGAGCGTCCCTTCGTCGCGGGGGGCGGGGGGCGTTTGTTTGAGTTTGGCCTCGATTTGGTCGAGTAGCGGCGCGATGGCACGGCGGCCGAGGGGCATGACGGCCTTGATCGCTTCGTCGCGTGTGTCGAGGTCGGCGCTGAGGAGGTCTGGCAGGAGCGTTTTGATCTGCTGGGCGTCGAGGGCGGCCTGTTTGGTTTTGGCCCATTGGCGCAGCGATTGGAGCTGGCGGGTACGGCTGGGGGAGAGCTGCTTGGCGAGCTGGCTGAGCGCGACATCGCTGAGGGCGACGATGGGAAGATAGTGCTGGTCCTTGCGGAGCGCGTCGAGGCGCGCAGTGAGAATTGCATAGCCGGAATCGAAGAGCGATTCGTCTGGGGGCGCGGCGAGGAGCTTGGCATAGGCGGGGTCGGAGGCATTGAGCGCGGCGGTGGCGCAATCGCCCCAGAGGGCCTGGAGGGTGAATTGCTGGTCGGCGGTTTTTGCGGTGGCCTGGAGAAGTTTGTAGCCTTCGAGCAACGTCGCGGCCGATTGTGCGTGTTCGCCGCTTTCGCCCAGGGCCATGCCCAACCGGCGCAGGTCGGCCGGAAGCGATTCGGCCTTGGCGGTGCGCTGGCGCTTGACGTAGAGACGCAGAAGCTCGATCCGTAGGGGCAGGGTTTCCCGGTCGGTGTCGAGGAGTTTGATCCCTTCGGTCAGTGTGGTCGCGTCGGCCTCGCGGAACAATCCCATCAGGGCGTCGCGGGCGGCTTTGCGAACTTCGGCATCTTCTTCGACGGCGGGCTTGGTGCGCTGGAAGATCGTTTTGAAGTAGTCCATTCCGGCGAGTTGCGCCAGAGCGCCCACGGCCGCGAGACGCACACCGCGATCACTGTCGGCCACCAGCGGCGCGATGGCTTTGGCGGCGGTTTTGGTTTGGAGTTGGCGCAGGCCATTCAGCGCGGCAAGGCGGACCACGCCCGCGGGGTCTTTGAGCGATTGGGTCATCCGGTCCGAGGCCGAGGGCAACGCCGTTGCGGCGAGTGCTTCGAGGAGAGCTTCGCGCAGGGCGGGTGTTTCCGCGTCGGCGTCGTCGGATTGGTCATAGCGTGCGTTGAGGATCTCGGCGATGGGCTTGGGCGCTTTGGGTGGCGCGGCGCGGAGGATCCGGCGCAGAGCACTGGCGGCGGCTTTGGCCTGGGCGGGCATGGGCGAGGAGACTTCCGCAAGGACCACCTTCAGCGTCGAGGGGCTGGCGATCTTCCCGAGGGCTTCGAGCAGGGCGATGCGAACCGCGGGGTGGGTCTCGCGCTTGAGCGCAGCGAGCAGACGGCTTGTGGCGCGCTTGTCGTTGAGTGCCGCTTCGAGGCGGGGAGCGGTCGAGCGAAGTTTGGCCGAGGGATCGTGAAGAAGATTGTGAACGCGGCGGGTGAGGTGGAATGGCAGGGTGACATCGGCCGCGATCAGCGCTTCGCACAGTTGCGCCCCGAGCAGACGGATGTCCTCAATCGGATCATCAAGCAGTTCGGCAACCAGCGCAGGCCGGCTGGCGGCGGGGGACGCGGTGAAGAGTTCTTTGTGTGCCTGGAGAAGTTGAGCAAGCAAGGCCGCGTTGTTGCTGCGCAAGTCGTCCTGGGCGCGCAGAAGGTTGTCGATCATCGTACGCTGAAACTCGGCCGGCGTTTGGGCGCGGACGGTCTTCCACCATTGGCTCCACTTGGCATAACTTTGGCCATGGGTCCGCAGGGCGGTCAGGCGTTGGAGGCTTTCGGCGGCCGTGTTGCGGATCCCGGGCTGGCGGTCGCGCAACAGTTCCACCAGGGTCTCGATGGTCTGCTTGTCCACGCGTCGCGAGAGCGCGGCAATGATCACGGTGCGCGTGTCAAGCGCGAGGGTTGCATCGTTGGCGTGTTTGCGCAATTCGATTCCGACTTCCCGCGACGAGCTACTCGCCAGAGCGGTCGCCGCGCGCTGGGAAACGCCGGGCTGAGTGCTGCGCATCAACTGGCGCAGAGCGGGGAGATAGGGCTTGATGGCCCCATTGCAGTTGGTAAGGGCACGCGATGCGGCGATTTGCGATTCGGCGGGTGCGGCCGGGCCCAGTGCATCGAGCAGGGCGCGTTGGGCGTCGGCAGAGTTTCGGTCCAGGAGCATTCGCGCCGCGTCATAGCGGGTTTCGCCGGAGCGCTTGGGGGAAAGGAGCTGGCGGCGCAATGTTTGGACTTCTTTGGAAGCGATTTCCTTGGAGAGAGTTGCGCTATTTTTTGCGGCAGAATCCTCATCGATAGCATTGACGGTTGGGATTGGCGGGTCGGCCAACAAAACATGTCCCGCAAGCGCGGAGAGGATCAGAACGTAAAGCGTTGGATTCAATCGCATAAGGTCTCCTTGAACTTTCATCGTACTATACCCCATTCAACCGGGAATTTGTAGCATCAGGTCGGAATTTTGTCAGAAATTCCTCAAATTTCGGGGTCGGTATTGCGATTTGAAGGCAAAATCGCTATGCTATTGACCATGACTGAATCCAACTCCAAATCAATTACGTACAAGGACTCCGGCGTTGACATTGACGCAGGGGAAGAGATGGTCGGCCGCATCAAGTCGATGGTCAAAGACACCCACATCCCGGGCGTTTTAGACAACTTCGGCAGCTTTGCAGGTCTGTTCCAACTCGCCAAATCCAATCGCACCGGCCGCGAGCTGAAAAACCCCGTTCTCGCGGCTTGCACCGATGGCGTGGGCACCAAGCTCGCCGTTGCGTTCGCGATGAATAAAATTGACACCGTCGGGATCGACCTTGTCGCGATGAGCGTCAACGATTTGATCTGCGGCGGGGCCGAACCGTTGATCTTCCTGGACTACCTCGCGGTCGGCAAGCTCGAACCTGCGCGGATGGCTGAGATCGTCAAGGGCATCGCCGACGGCTGCAAGGCTTCGGGCTGTGCGCTGATCGGTGGGGAGACGGCCGAGATGCCGAGCTTCTACAAGCCCGACGAATTCGACATGGCCGGCTTCGCGGTCGGCATCGTCGACAAGGACGAGATCATCGAAGGCCAAAACGCAGCGGCCGGCGATGTCATCCTCGGCATCGCGTCCGACGGCATCCACTCCAACGGCTATGGCCTTGCCCGCCGGGTTCTGCTCGATGGCGACAACGCGCCCGGAAAAGATGCCTGCCCGCCCATTCTCGACGGCCAATCCATCGGCGAAGCGATGCTCGTTCCTACGCGCCTCTACGTCGATCCGATCATGAAACTCATCGGCGAGCTTCACAGCGATAATGCCCGCCCGATCCACGCCATGGCCCACATCACCGGCGGCGGCATCGAGGGGAACATTCCCCGCGTACTGCCCGACGGGCTGACCGTGAAGATTGACCGCAATAGCTGGCCGAACCTGCCGCTGTTCGAACTCGTTGCCCGGCTTGGTCCGGTGGACCAAAGCGAGATGTTCCGCGTGTTCAACATGGGCATCGGCTACGCAGTGGTTGTTTCGCCCGAGGCCGCCGACGATGCACTGCGCATCCTCAACGAAGCTGGCGAAACCTGCTATCGCATCGGCGAAGTGGTCGCTGGCGACGAGGTCCTCTGGGCCGACGAAGAAGAATAAACTCGAAACGAATTCACCGGGACTCCCCGAACTCTGAATCGAAGGAATACTACGAATGACTCAACGCAACGTATGCAAATTGGCGCTGGCAGATGGACTGGTCCTCACGGGCGAAAGCTTTGGCGCGACCGGCACGTCCGAGGGCGAGGTGGTCTTCAACACCGGCCTGATGGGCTATCAGGAAGTGCTGACCGACCCGAGCTACACCGGCCAAATCGTCACGATGACCTATCCCTTGATTGGCAATTACGGCGTGAACACCGAGGACATCGAAGCCCGCAACGGCAAGGTCCAGGTCCGCGCATTCGTGATCAAGGAACTCTCGCCGGTGGTGAGCAGCTTCCGCGCGAACTCTTCGCTGCACGACTATCTTGCGGCTGAGGGCGTGATCGGGATTTGCAACGTCGATACCCGCGCGCTGACCAAGCGCTTGCGGACGGCGGGCGCGATGAGCGGCATCATCTCCACCGAGATTCTCGACGACGTCGAACTCGTCAAGCGTGCCGCGGCGATTGAGTCGATGGCGGGCAGCGATTTCGTGAAAGATGTTCGTCCCGAAGCTGGCTATGACTGGGCCGAAGGGTACAACAGCGAATTTGCCCAGGCGCACCGCGCCCACGGCGAGAAAACATATAAGGTCGTCGCGATTGACTGCGGCGCGAAGGTGAACATTCTGCGCAACCTCGTCGAATGTGGCTGCGATTTGCAGGTCGTGCCCGCGACGGCGACGGCCGAAGAGATTTTGGCGATGGAACCCGATGGCGTGTTCGTTTCGAATGGCCCGGGCGACCCTTCGGCCGTGGAGTACACCGTCGAAACGCTGAAGGGCCTGATCGGCAAGGTCCCCATGTTCGGGATTTGCCTCGGCCATCAGATGCTCTCGCTCGCGCTCGGCGCGAAAACCTATAAGCTGAAGTTCGGCCACCGCGGCTGCAACCACCCCGTCCGGAACGAAGCGACCGGCAAGGTCGAGATCACCAGCCAGAACCACGGCTTTGCGGTCGATCGTGAATCGATCGAGGCCGTCGGCGGCGTGATCAGCCACATCAACCTCAACGACCAGACGGTCTCGGGCTTCACCCACCCGGAAAAATGCCTCTTCAGCGTGCAGTATCACCCCGAGGCATCGCCCGGCCCGCACGACGCGACCTACCTGTTCGACTGCTTCCGCACGATGATGGAAACTGGCAACGCGCCCACGCCCGAAGACATGGCCACCGCGCAAGACAAACTCGCCAAAGCGGGTCACATCTAACCAATACGCAAATCGAAATAAGGGCGAAACATTTTTCGCCCCTACAAGAAAAATGAAAAACCGTCGAGCGTGTCAAAACGCCCGACGGTTTTTTTGTTTGACCTTTCGCGTCAACTTGATACTATTAATACGACGATGCGCAGCTGGGGAAGAAGGAAAAAGAATCTGCCTAAGATACGACACAAGGAGAATGAAATGGAAAATACACCAGAACTCAAATGCAAAGTTCAGTTCAGATTGAGGAATCTTATCCCCCCACTTTTGAGTCCGATGTTCATTGCTGGCGGATTTTATAACATTTCAGTCGGTAGTATGCAAACAACGGTTGCGGGAGTTGGTCTGCTTTGGGCAGGTGTGGCACTGTTGATTACCTTTTGCGTGCGTGACTGATTCCGTTTGAATCAACTCAAAAAACCGCCGAGCGCGTCAAAACGCCCGACGGTTTTTTTTATTGTGTGTCGTCGCGGTTATGCGTCGGTTTTGGTTCCATCTTCGGTTTCGACGATGACGGTGGGGGTGTATTCGTCGCCGACGTCTTTGCCTTCGAGGGTGTGGACGCGCGGCATGGGGTTGGCCTTGATGTGCGCGTCGAGGGAGGTTTCGATTTCGGTCTGCTTGGCTTCGTCGAGGGACTTAAACGCGCCTCGGCCTCGGCACTTGGGATATTTCGCGCAGCTGATCCACGGCCCGCGCTTGGAGCGACGGACGTTCATCGTCGGCGCTTCACACTTCGGACACGGCAGGTCAATCGCCAGCGGCGGCGCGGCGGGGTGCTTGATGTGACCCTTCTTGTCGAGGTTCACCACGCCTTTGCACTCGGGGTAATTCTTGCAGCTGATGAACGGCCCGAAGCGCCCCTTGCGGAGCGTGGTCGGCCCGCCGCACAGCGGGCAGGCGATGTCGGTGAACTGGTCGGTGACGGGCTTGCCTTCGCGGTCGATGGGCATTGCCTTTTTGCACTCGGGATAGGTTGTGCAGCTGAGGAACTTGCCGTTCTTGCCGAAGCGATATTCCATCGGACTGTCGCAGTCGGGGCATTTGTAGTCCGACGGCTCGGTCTCGGCCTTGGCGTGGGTCATGTTCTCGGCGGCGACGTCGAGCTGGGCCTTGAAGGGGCCGTAGAATTCTTTCAACACGGCGACCCAGTTCATTTTGGATTCTTCGACCTCGTCGAGTTCATCTTCCATGTGGGCGGTGAATTTGACGTTGAAAATTTCGGGGAAGCCTTCGATGAGCTTCTTGACGACGACGCGGCCTAGGTCGGTCGGGCGGAAATTCCGCTGGAGTTTCTCGACGTAGTTGCGGTCCTGGATCGTCTGAATGATCGCCGCGTAGGTACTCGGGCGGCCGATGTGCTCGGCCTCGAGCGCCTTGACGAGCGATGCTTCGGTAAAGCGCGACGGCGGGGCGGTGAAGTGCTGGGTCGGGCGGATCGACATCGCGCCCACGTCGTTGCCTTCGGCAAGTTCGGGCAGGATCGGATCGCCGTCCTTGGGCAGGCCCATCACGCGCAGATAGCCGTCAAACGCGAGGCTTCGGCCCGTGGCGCGATAGGTCGCCGTGGCGGAGGAGGTCGCGATCTGGATTTCCATCTCGGTCACGTTCCAGCGGCTGGGGGTCATCTGGCAGGCGAGGAATCGCTTCCAGATCATGTTGTACAGTTTGAACTGTTCCTCGTTGAGGCAGCCTTTGAGGTCCTCGGGGCGACGGCTGGGATCGGTGGGGCGGATCGCTTCGTGCGCCTCTTGTGCGCGTTTGCCGGAGGTGTAGAAGTTGGGCTTTTCGGGCAGATATTCCGTGCCGTGTTGTTCGCCAATGAAGCTGCGAGCGGCGGTGACGGAGTCGGCCGAAAGGTGGCGGCTGTCGGTACGCATGTAGGTGATCAGACCGACTTGGCCTTCGCCGGGAATCTCGATGCCTTCGTACAGCTGCTGGGCGATTCGCATCGTGCGACGCGCGGCAAAATAGAGCTGGCTGGACGCGGCCTGCTGCAACGACGAGGTCGTAAACGGCGGCTGGGGACGGCCGGACGAGGTCTTCGTGTTGATCGCCGTGATGGCGGGGGTGGGCGCGTCATCGCCGACGTGGCAAGCGACCGTGACGAGATTCTTCTGCGGGCCTTTGCCGCCGGGATTGTCGGTGGCGAGGGTCTCGTCGATCACAACACCGAGGGATTCGGCGAGCGGGATGGTTTCGTCGCCGCCGGTAAGGGCGGGCTTTTTCCCGTCGAGTTTGTTCAGCTCGGCCTTGAACGCGCCGCGTTCGGAAAGGAAGGCCTGCTGCTGCATTTTGGTGGGGGGCTTGTTCTTCTCGTCGCGCTGTGCCATGAACTCGGCCCACTCGGCCGCGAGGGCCTTGGTCTTGGCAGGATCGCCACAGAACACGCCGTCGAGCTTCCAATATTCATCGGGCATGAATGCTTCGATGAGCTCTTCGCGTTCGACGATCAGACGCACGGCGACGGACTGGACGCGGCCGGCCGAAAGACCGCCAGCGACTTTTTTCCACAGCAGGGGGCTGACCTGATAGCCGACGATGCGGTCGAGGATGCGGCGCGCCTGCTGGGCGTTGACCATGTCGATGTTGATCTCGCGCGGGTGCTCGAAGGCCTTGTTGACGGCCGTCTTGGTGATTTCGTTGAAGACCACGCGGCGGATGCGCTCGGGCTCAAGCTTCAGCGCTTCGGCGAGGTGCCATGCGATGGCTTCCCCTTCTCGGTCCAAGTCAGTCGCCAGATAGACAAGCGGCGCGTTCTTGGCGAGCTTCTTCAGCTCGGCGAGGGTCTTCTTGCCACGCGGCAGTGGGGTGTAGGTGGGCTTGAAGTCGTTTTCGAGGTCGACGCCCGGCACGGGGGCTTTGACGCCCTTGGGGTTGCGGCTGGGCAGGTCACGGACGTGCCCGACAGAGGCCTTGACGATGAAATCGCCGCCGAGATACTTATTGATCGTCTTGGCCTTGGCAGGCGATTCGACGATGACGAGGTTTTTTCCGGTGTATTCTGAGGCCATGATGTCTCCTTCTCGTGGGTACAATGTTCCCCGCGAGGTCGTTGATGAGCCGTTCTCGAGAACTGCTCGGGGTGCTGCGTGGTGCAACAATCGCTACCACGTATACAGCGTTGGTGGGACAATAAATCGATTTCGGGCCAATTTGTCAAGCGGTTTTTTAACGGACACAGACGCTGGAGATTCATAACTCCAGTATTATCAATAGAATAGAAATGGAATAAAATCTCTGGCGGTGAGTGCGGATGGCCATCTGTCCCTATGCCGTGGCGATTTCCTAAAGTGCGTCTTGCAATACGACGCGATAGAGTGTAATTATACTTTTCATCAAATCACTCGCTGAAATTTTCCTCATTGGAGACCAATATGAACCTAACCCGGAAACTGTTGACCCTTGGCCTTGTTCTTGTCGCGAATGCACTGGCGCAGGCCGCCGGCCCGGCGCTGATTCCTCAGCCGCTGACCATGACCACCGGCGAAGGCACGTTCACCATCGATGCCCAAACCGTGATCGTTATGGAGGACTCGCTTGTTGAAAAGAATAATTTGCGACACGCGGTTTCCTGTCTTCTCGCCGTCCAGCTCCGCAAGAGTACTGGTTTTCCGCTGACGGTGAAGTCGATCAAGCCCGGCGAGGCCGCACCGAAGAACGCCATTGCGATCCGTCAAGCCGCCAATAAGGTACAGGGCGACGAAGGCTACAGCTTTGTTTCGACGGCCGACGGCGTGACGATTTCCGCCAATGCGCGCGGCGGGGCGTTCTATGGAACGCAGACGCTGATGCAGCTCCTCCCGGCCGAGGCGATTTCTTCCAAGACCGCCGCCAAAGACGTTGTGATGAGCATCCCGTGTGTCACCATTGAAGACAAACCGCGATTCAGCTGGCGGGCATACATGCTCGACGAAGGGCGCAATTTCAAGGGCAAGGCCGAAGTGCTCCAGCTGCTCGACCAGATGGCGATCCTCAAAATGAACGTCTTCCATTGGCACCTCGTTGACGACCAGGGCTGGCGTCTGGAAATCAAGAAGTACCCTAAGCTGACCTCCATCGGGTCCAAGCGCACCGACACGCATCTCGGCGGATGGAAGAGCGCCCAGCGCCACGGTAAGCCCCACAGCGGCTTTTATACGCAGGACGACATTCGCGAGATCGTCAACTATGCCGCAGAGCGGAACATCACGATCATGCCCGAGATTGGCATGCCCGGCCACGCCTCGGCGATGATCGCGGCCTATCCCGAACTCGGTACGGTCAAAGAATCGATCCCCGTACCCGTGAAATATGGCAAGCACCAGGCAACGTGCAAGGTCGTCGATCCCAAGGTCGTCAAAATGCTCCAGGAGATTCTCGACGAAGTGATGGAACTCTTCCCCGGCAAGATGATCCACATCGGCGGCGACGAAGTGCGCTTCAATCAGTGGAAGGCCGATGGCGACACGCAGGCGTTCATGACCAAGCACGGGTACAAGAACATCGCCATGGTGCAGGTCCACTTCACCAACGAAATGTCGCAGTATCTCGAATCGAAGGGCCGTCGGCTGATGGGCTGGAACGAAATCCTCGGCGATGACCTCCACGGCTATCTCAAGGATCAAAAGGCTGCCGACCCCAACGCGAAGCAATCCGGCCTCTCCAAGGGTGCCGTGATTCACTTCTGGAAAGGCTCGTTGAGTCTCGCGATTCGCGCCGCGCGCCAGGGCCACGACATCGTCAACTCGCTGCACTCGCAGACCTATCTCGACTACGGCTATACTTCGATTCCGCTGAGTAAGGCGTACGCGTTTGATCCGATCCCCAAAGGGCTCCCGAAGGAATATCACTCGCAGATCCTCGGCCTGGGGTGCCAGATGTGGGGCGAATGGATCCATACCGTCGAGCGGATGGAGAACAAGACCTACCCGCGCATCGCCGCGTATGCCTCGGTCGGTTGGGAAGCGCTGGAACGCAAAAACTATAAGACGTTCAAGGCCGGCCTCGCCAAGCAGCTTGCGCGCTGGGATATTCTGGAGATCGGCTACGAAAAGAATGCTGACCCTGTGAAGAACAAGGGCGGCAAGAAGGGCGGCAAGAAGAAGAAGAACACGGCCGTCGAGTTTTACAATTACAACAAAGTCGGCGCTTGGAAACCCAAGCAGATCAAGAAGGCTTACGCGCCTGTCGAGATTGACATCACCAAAGAGATCGACGGCGGTGGGACCTACAAGGTCGCGATGCTCTATACCAAGGGCGCACACGGCATCGATGTTCAATCCGTGACGTTGCTGAAAGATGGCAAGCCCGTCGCGGCCGACACCCATGCCGGCTTCGCTGGAGCGAATCCGCGCAATCAGCCCTACACCCTGACGATGAAGAAGGCGGATTTCACCAAGGGCGCGAAATACACCCTTCGCATCCGATGCAAAGGCAGCGATGGGACCGACAGCGCCGGCGAAGTCAAGATGACAAAATCGTAGCGAGCGTGATAGGTGAGAGGGACATAGGGACGACATAAAAAAGCGCCTGGTGAGAATTGAATCTCATCAGGCGTTTTTCAATGATCGTTCACACCACGTTTTTGTGTATTGTGCGCGGCGTATTAGCCCGAGCAGCTGCAATCGCATTTGCATCCGCTGGGGGATTTCCCCGGGGCGGGGGCGCCTTCGAAGAGCGGCAGGAAGGTCTTCAGGTCGTAGAGTTCCCAATAGATCGGGCGGTACTGTTCGTAGGGGCCGGCTGCGGAAACGCTCTTGACCAGCGACGCGATCTGTTTTTGCGATTGGTACGCGAGGATCGAGTCGAGTTTTTTCTGGAAGGTATCCGAATCGACCTGGAGTTGGATTTCCGGCGCGGAGGGGAAGTCGCAATAGATCGCGAGTTCATAGACTTCGGGGACGGCCGGGATCGGCCCGCCGAGTTCCGGCCAAATCGTGCCGGCTGCGTGGAACAGCGAGATCATCGTTTCGCTGTGGGTGATTTTGTGGTCGGGGTGCAGGTCGGCGCTGGTGGGCAGGAATACGCGGGTGGGGCGCACGTCGCGCAGCGTCTTGGTGATGACGTTCTGCATGCCGGTAAAGCCGCAGACCTCGCCGGGCGTGCCGGGCTCGGCCGCGTAGCGACCTTGATAGCGCGCGGTTTGGCCGTCGGGGATGCCCATCCAGTGGATGTTCTCCACGGGCACTCCGAGCATCTCGAACGATGCGTAGGTTTCTGCGCGACGAATGTCGGCGATGGTCTCTTTTTCTTCCATCGAGCAGTAGCCCGCCGAGCCGTCGGTCACAATGCCGATGTGGACGGGGATGCCTTCGGCGATGGCTGCGAGGACCATCAACGCGCCGCCGATGGCGATGTCGTCGTCGTGGGGGCTGACAAAAAGAAACGTTTCTTTGGAGGCATCAAAGCCTTCGCCCAAAATTGAGAGATCGGACGTGCTGCTCAGAACATTGTCGTTGCGACGAACGCAGGTATAGCTTTCGGTGGTCATATCGTGTCTCCGTGGTAGTAGTGGCAGAGGGCTGGGGTCCGGTCCAATTCAATCTGACAGCATTTTCATGTGCTTGTACTCTGGTACGATTTCTCATACCAGACAATTGCTGTGAGCATTTTCATGTCTCGTACTCTGGTACGATTTCTCATGCCAGACAATAGCTGTGAGCATTATATCGATCCCTATTGTCCGGTCAAACCCTTTTTCTTATCTGAATGAAGAATTACTTGTTAGGTGCTGGGTATTTTTCAGGGACTCAAAATTGATTTGAATTTAGGGAGAATATTCGTTCTCGACTTGCAAATACTCCTTGAAAAAATGTATACTTTGACAATGATGGATGAGAAAGACACCAACGCAGATTCGAATCCTTCTTTGTCGCACGACAAGGATATTTTTTCGGACCAGTGGGAGAATGTTTCCCTTGGCCGCTTTACCCTCACCAAGCTTCTTGGCAGTGGCGGGATGGGGCGCGTGTTTCTCGCGCGCGACAAAGTTCTTGCCCGCGAGGTGGCGCTCAAAGCGATTCCCCAGCGTCTCGGTGATGCCGAGCAGGTGGAGTATCTCAAACAGTTTATGCATGAAGCGCGCGTGATTGCGGCGCTCGAACACGGTAACATTGTTCGAATTTATGATGTCCTGACCGATTCCGGCGTCGTGGCCATTGCCATGGAGTGCATCCGCGGCGGGGACCTCCAGCGTGTGGTTCGCAAGCGCGGGAAACTCGATTACAATCTGGCGGGGTCATTGATTCTTCAGGCACTCCGCGGGCTGGCCTTTGCCCACGAGCAGGGCGTGATCCACCGCGACATCAAGCCGGGCAACCTCATGTTGACCAGAGATGGAATTTGCAAGCTGGTCGACTTTGGCGCGGCGCGTCTGGCGAATAAGGCCGAGCTGTCTCTGCTGGAGGGCAAGACCATCGGCACGCCCTATTACATGCCGCCCGAGACGATTCTCTCCAAAGAACCCACCGCCCAGAGCGACCTCTATTCGATGGGGTGTTTGCTGTGGTTTGCACTGACGGGCACTCCGCCCTATACGGGCAAGACGGCCAAGGAAGTCTACGCGAAGCACGTCAATGCGCCGCTGCCGGATGTGTCCGAATTGGGCGCGATTCCTTTGGAACTGGGCGAGTTGCTGTTGAGCGCCATGGCCAAAAAACCGGCTGACCGTCCTGCGTCGGCGACGGAATTTGCCGACCGACTCGAAGCGATTCTCGGGGAGCAAACCGCTGTCCCCGCGCCGACTCCGGCGGCCTCCGCGCGACCTGCGCGACCGGGTTCGCCTTCGCTTTCGAAGACACGGGTTTCCCTGAACACCACAACGACGAACCGGCCTGTGTATCAACCGCCGAAATCCAGAATGCCGATCTGGATCGCTTTGATCGTCCTCGGGCTGGTGTTGATTGGCGGGTTGGTTTATCTGATTGCCTCACAACCCAAGCACGATGATTCGTTTATGTATCCGGATGGGAAAAAGAACACGTCGCAGTCCAAGAATCTCAGTGATACGGATGTGACCGACGACGGCTCGGAGTACTGAGGACTCTTTTTATCGGTAGCGTTTGTCGGGCAGGAGCATGGTCCCGAGGCCCACGAGTGTCACCGCGCCGAGCAGGAGAATGTATTCGAAATCTCCCCCGAAGAGTTTGCCCAGTGTCGTGGGGATCGATAGCGGCGCGATGAGCCATTCGGCCAGTAAAAAACCCGCCATGCCAGCAAAGAAATGCTTGGGCTCGGGGAGCGTTTTCCCCAGTGCGAGCGCGAAGATCACCAGGCCGATCGCCGTTGCGAGAAAGTCGCCGACACCTATGCCGCCCAGGCCCCAGCAAAGGAGGACTTGGAGGCCCGCGACGATCGCCAGGATCATGGCGTAGTTCACCACACCCATCCAGAAGCGCTTTTTGCTCCACGGCTTGGCGGTCGCATTGAGCAGGAATTTGGCGCTGTGGCCGGGGGGCTTGGTTCGCGAAAGCTGCCGCGCCGCGGGCATGCCGTGAAGTGTGGTGCGGTTCGTGCCGAACGTGCGGGTCACTTCCTGCCACCAGGTCTGATCGATCTTGGGAAATGCTTCATACATCGCGCCCAGGACGTCGGTATACCCGTCCATCTCTTCGTGAATTTCGTTGAATTCATTCAGCGCGGACGTACGGAACCCCATGCACAACAGGTCTTCGCCGCCGGGGTTTTGGCGATAGCCAATGATCTCGCGGACCATGTCCCATTCGAGGAATTCTTCGCTGGTCGCGGTACGGATCCAGAATCCTTTATCGCCCGTTTCAAGTTTGGTATCGACGATGTTGGTCATGGCAGTTGGTCAAGGCGGACCATGTCACCCGCGTCGGGGATGATGACGTTGGCGCATCCCAGGCGGTGGAGGGTGTTTTTCATGGCGATGGGTTGGGGGCCTTCGCCGTGGACCACGAATGCGGCCTTGAGGTCTTTGGCGATGGGCGCATACAGGCGTTCAAAGTCGCTTGAGTCGGCGTGGGCGCTGAACCCGTTGAGCAGTTCCAAACGCGCCATCATCGGATAGAGTCGGCCGTAGATTTTAATTTCCTGGCGCCGCTCAACAAGCCGCCGTCCGAGAGTGTGCTGGGCCATGAAGCCCACGATACACACCGTGTTCTTTTCTTCGGTGACGTTGTTCTTGAGGTGGTGGAGGATTCGGCCGGATTCGCACATCCCGCTCGCCGCGAGGATCACGCACGGCTCGTCCATATAGTTCAGCGCCTTGGATTCTTCGACGCTCGTGATGAACCGCACCTTGGAATTGCCGAACAGCCCGCCGTGGTCTTTCCACAGTTCGTGGGTCTGCTTGTCGTAGCATTCGGGGTGCTTCTTGAAGATTTCCGTCGCGTTGGTGCTCAGCGGCGAGTCGACGAAGACCGGCAGCGGATCGATCAGCCCTTCGCGCAGGGCAAGCTCGATGTAGTATAGCACGTTTTGGGTGCGCCCGACGCTGAACGACGGGATGATGACCTTGCCGCCCACAGCGCGCGTCTCGTTGATGATCCGCGCGAGTTCTTCTTTCATGTCGGTGGGGTTGTGGTGGCGGCGGTCGGCGTAGGTCGATTCGGTGATGAGGTAGTCGACCTTGGGCAGCGGCTCGATGGGGTCGCGCAGGATGGGCATTTCGAAGCGGCCCATGTCGCCGGTGAACAGAATCGTCATCGGTTCGGGCTTGGTCAGCTCGATGAGAATGCAGGCCGAGCCGAGGATGTGGCCGGCTTCGAGATAGGTCGCCCGTGCGCCGTCGCCAAAGGCGAACGTCTGGTCATAGTTGATCTTCTGGAAGTGCCTCATGGCCTTTTTGGCGTCTTCGATGGTGTAGAGCGCCTGGATTTCTTCTTCTTTGGTGCGTGCGCGCTTGGTGTTCCAGTAGATCGCATCTTCCTCTTGGATGTGCCCGGAGTCGGCGAGCATGATCTCGGCGAGGTCGACCGTTGCGGCCGTCGCGTAGACTTTGCCCTTGAAGCCTCGTTTGACGAGGTAGGGGACCTTGCCGCAGTGGTCGATGTGGGCGTGGCTGAGCAGCACCGAGTCGATGTGCTTGGGATCGAGGGGGAACTTGCGGTTGATTTCGACCCCTTCGTAGCGCCGGCCTTGGAACAGCCCGCAGTCCAGCGAAATCACGCCGTCGGGCGTTTTGAGAAGGTGCATCGAGCCGGTGACCGTTTTCGCCGCGCCGTGGAACAAGAGCGCAGGGTAGTCCGATTGAAGGAACGCGTCCGTGGTTTTACTCATATTCGTCGTCCTGACTTTCAGAGCAGCTTGGGCTGGCGTCTTGCTGGCCCGTCATTGCTCGCATGGTGCAAGGGGAATGTGAAATTCGTGATTTCCGTGATTTCAGTAAAAATATTGTACCGATTGCGCCATCTCGATTAAAGCCTTTTCCCCAGAAAAGCTGACCCCTCTGCATCCTACAAAGGCTACCCTGGCTCCAGGGCTGCGGCGGAACCCTATTGAAATTGATTTCTACTCACTGAGGTTTTTGATGGCGTCTTCGGACCCGATGACGAGGAGGGTGTCTTCGGGTTTGATGAGGGTGTCGGCCATCGGTACGGAGATGACAATTTCGTGGCAGCGTTTCGTGCCGTCGGCGTTGGTGTCCTCGACCTGGCGGCGGATTGCGACGACCTGGATGTGGAAATTCTTCCGCACGTCCAGCTCGCCGAGGGTTTTGCCGATGAACGGCTCGGGCGCGATCATCTTAATCAGCGAATAATCTTCGGCGAGTTCGATCCGGTCGGCGAAGCCGCTGCCGAGCAACCGCATGCGCCATTTTTCGGCCGACTCGCGCTCGGGGTTCACCACCTCGTCGGCGCCGATGCGCGAAAGAATGTCCCCGCGCATGGTGTTCGTCGCACGGGTAATCACACGCGGCACGCCGATCTGCTTGAGCAGGACGGTGGTCAGCACGGCCGACTCGAACTGGCTGCCAATGCCGACGATGGCGCAATCGACATTGCCGATGCCCTGGCTTTTCAGCGCATCTTCGTCGGTCGCATCGAGGCAGACCGCGAGGGTGACGTCGTCCTTGATCGACTCGATGCGGTCCTTGCGCCGGTCGATGGCGATGACTTCGCCGCCGCCTTTGGCGAGGAGCATGGCGAGGCGCCGCCCGAAGCGGCCGAGTCCGATGATGGCAAATTTTTGGCTCATGAGAGTCTCCTTGCGGCCTGTGTGTCTAACAAACGGCCACGGGTTCTTCCGGATAGATGTAGTCGGCCGCACGTTTGCGCGGCGCGAGCGCGAAGATCAGCGTCAGCGGGCCGAGGCGCCCGAGGAACATCGCGAAGGTGATGACCAGCTCGGCCCCGGGGGTCAGGCGCGTAGTCACGCCCGTGGACAGTCCCACCGTGCCACACGCGCTGGAGGCCTCGAACATCACGTCGATGAATTGTTCGTCGGGGAGCATCGCGCTGAGCAGCAACGTCGTCGTCGCCAGCAGCGCGAGATAGATTGTCGCGAGGGTCAGTGCGCGATGGATCAGGCCCGCCGGCAGGGTGCGCCCGAAGGCTTCCGGGCCGGAGCGGCGGCGCAACAGCGCCAACACCGCCAGCACGAGAATCACGACGGTGATGGTTTTCATCCCGCCTGCCGTGCCGCCCGGGCTGCCGCCGATGGTCATCAGGCCGCAGAATATGAACTTCGCGCTGTCGGGCATCTGGTCCATGTCGATGGTATTGAACCCGGCCGTGCGCGTCGTGACGGACTGGAACAGGGACGCGCCAAATTTTTCGCTCGCGCTCAGTTTGGCCCACTCGGGGTTGTTCGAGCATTCGTTCAGCCCGGCCGTTGCGACCGCCCCAAAGACGATCAGCACCAGCGTCGCGACGAGGACGAGCTTGGTGTGGAGGCTGAACCGTGGCGGGAGGTTGGACGTGCTGCGGCGCAGGACGTGGTGGCGCAGTTGCCAGCTCAGCCACGGCAAGACGTCGCGCAGGACGATGAAGCCCAGCCCGCCGAGAACGATCAGCGGCGCGATGACGCCCAGGATTTGCCAGTGGCTCGCGAGCGGTCCGGCGAGGTTGGTTTCGTAGAGCGCGAAGCCCGCGTTGCAGAACGCCGAGACGCTGTGGAAGACGGCATGGCCGAGTGCGGCCGAAGCCGAGAGCGGCTGGCCGAACGCGTCGAGCGATTCGCGGAACATCGGATAGAGCATCGCTGCGCCGATTGCCTCGGCGATGAGGGTGGTGAAAATGACGTAGCGCATCACGCGCACGACGCCGCCGATTTGGTCCTGGCCGAGCATCTCGCCGAAGGTTTCGCTACTGCGCATCGACATCGATTTTCCGGTGAGGAATGCGAGAATCGCCCCGAAGAGCATCAGGCCGATCGCGCCGAGTTGGATCATCGTGAGGATGATGCCTTGGCCGAGCGGCGTGAAAAATGTGCCGGTGTCGACCACGACCAGGCCCGTCACGCATGTCGCGCTGGTGGCGGTGAACAGGCTGTCGAGGTAGGACCACGACTCGTAGTGCTCTGGGCGGATGGCCGCGGGGAGCATCAACAGTGCCGAGCCGATCAGGCACAGCAGTGCAAAACTGCCGATGAACATCCAGCTCGTGGGGATGCCGCTGGCGGCGAGGCGTTGGTTGGCGTTGACCGCGCGAAGCCCCAGCACGAGCAGCAGGTAGGTCTGCGCGGCCGCGAGGAAATTTCCCGGCTCGCCATTGCCACCCGCCACAAGCCACAGCAGGCAGATCGCAAACGCCGCGAGGAATAGCAGATCCAGCCAATAGACTTTGCAGAAGGCCTTGCGGTCGGACGCGAGATAAAATCGGTAGCAGCGATCGACAATCAGCCACGCCACCACGATATATTCCGCAGTTTCGAGTGTGTCAAACGTCAGTCCCAGTGGCAGGGCGCTTTCGGCAAATCCGCCATAGCGCAGGATCAAAATTCCCGCCGCCAACAGACCCACCACGCACAACAGAATGTCCGCGAGGCGAATGCGCTCGGGGCGGCGGAAGAGGATCCGGGTTGTTGATGTTAAATGTGTCATAGAAAAAGCACGCTGCGTGTTTCACAACGTGCTCTTTATGCTACCGTTATAGGCCCTTGGAATGCAAGCTACTTCTTGTAGACTTCCGCAGGGTCGAAGAGTTTTTCGGCGATGACGTCCCAGCCGCCCTCATCGTTGAGCTTGCGATAGAAGCACGAGAGATAGCCTTCGTGGCAGGCCGCGCCGTGCTGTTCGATCTCGATCACCAGCGTGTCTTTGTCGCAATCGGTGTAGATCGCTTTGACCTGCTGGGTGTGGCCGGAGGACTCGCCCTTCATCCAATATTTCTGGCGGCTGCGCGACCAGAAGTGCGTCTTGCCGGTTTGGATGGTGTCGCGGAGCGAATCAACGTTCATATAGGCGACCATGAGGACCTGCTTGGTTTCGTGGTCGACGCAGATCGCGGGGATCAGGCCGTTGGCCGCAAGCTTCATGCCTTCAAGGGTTTGTTCGAGTGTCGTGTCGTTCATGGGGAGTCTCCTTGGGGTTTGAGTCAATTGCAAGGGGGCATGATACCCATCTCACCGACGATGTCAAAGTTTTTATAGCAAATCCACGCCCAATTTGCGTCCTTTCCAGAAAAATCGACGAAAAGAGGGCAGTTTTTGCGATTTTGAGGGAGAATCTTCGCTCTTGGAAAAAGATTCTCCGTGAATTCAAATCGTGCAATTGGTATGATGTTCGCTCGTTATCCAACGATACGAATTTGCGATATTGCCAACGAAGTCAAGAAAGGACATTCACATGGCCATTACAGTAAACGGTGAATTGGTTGCCGAAGAGCGGATCTATCAAGAAGTGGACCGTCTTCGCCCTCATTATGATGAACACGTCCGCCACGAGAACCCCGACGGTGGCGATCAGCAGTTGTATGAATGGGCGAAGGAAAACGTCGTCGAGCAGACCCTTCTGCGCCAGGCCGCCGAGGCCGATGCCGAAGCGATTGACCCGGCGACCATCGAGGAAGCTTTCGAGCAGATCAAAGAGAACCTCGAGGGCATGGAAGAGGCCGACGCGAAACGCGAAATCGAGCTTCAGATGAAGATCGAACAGCTCGTCAACGGTCTGACCAACTCGGCCGATGCGCCCGACGACGCGACCGTCGATGCGTTCTACAAGGACAACGCCGAGTGGTTCATGCAGCCCGAGCAGGTCCGCGCCAGCCACATCGTCAAGCACGTTGACGGCACGCACACCAAAGATGACGCGCACACCGCGATTCTGGAAGTTCAGAAGCGCCTCGCCGACGGCGAAATGTTCGAGACGATTGCCGCCGAGAGCAGCGACTGTCCGGAAAACGCCGGCGATCTCGGGTTCTTCCCGCGCGGGCAGATGGTCCAGGAATTTGAAGACGTGATCTTCCCGATGGAAGTCGGCGATATCTCCGAGCCGTTCCTCACGCAGTTTGGCTACCACATCGCCAAGGTCACCGACAAGACCGAGAATACGATGGTGCCGCTCGAAGAGGTCCGCGAAGAGCTGACCGAATATCTCACCGAGCAGGGCAAACAGGGCGTTGTCGAGAAATACATCGATGGCCTGAAAACCGCCGCCACCGTCGAAGACGTCGACGACGAAGAGTAGGCATCGGGCCAGATTGGTCCTGTTCAATTGAATAGTAAAGTTGAATTGATCCCACAGGGACGGCCGTTTTGGTCGTCCCTTTTTTTGTGTTTCATGCCAAAGTAGAGTGAAGTGGAGCATCTCATTCAACGCAATGATTCACCCGGTTTGATATCAATGACTCACATTGATGGATCGAGCTTGTCTTTGCCCTGAAAGGGTAATAGGCTGTGCAAGTTTTTTTCTGTAAATTTGTTGGTCTGTCATAGGTGGCTCG
>JABGPZ010000082.1 GCA_018644725.1 Phycisphaerales bacterium | reverse complement strand
GACGGCCTCGAGCGCGGAAACCAGTGAGAAAAAGGGCGATGGCAGGGATCATCCTGTCGCGCACGCGATTGACGGTGACACCGAGACGCGCTGGTGTGCGGCGAGCGAGAAGAAGGGCCAGTGGCTGGAGGTTTCGCTGCCGACCGCGCAGGCGATTACGGCCATCCAGATTCTCTGGGAAGAGGACGCCGGGTATGCCGCATCGATCATGATCCCTAGCGGCAAGAAATACAAGCAGATCGCCAAGGTGACGGGGAATGCCAAAGTCTCCCTGAAGAAGAAGATTTCGCAGCTTCGCATCAGTGTCCTCAAGACACCCGAGAAGAAGTGGGCATCGATCCGCGAAGTGAAGCTCTTCGGCGCAGATGGCAAGCAGATCAAGAACGAAAAAATCGCCACGACGGGTACGCCCGAGATGGTGAAATTCGACGATTCGAAATGGCGCACCCTCAACGTGCCGCACGACTGGGCGGTTGAAGGCCCGTTCCGCTATGACCTCGAAGCCAACACGGGCAAGCTGCCGTGGAAGGGCATCGGCTGGTATCGCAAGACGTTCGCGCTGCCCAAAGACGACGCGGGCAAGACAATCTTCCTCGACTTCGACGGCGTGATGGCCAACGCGAAAATCTATTGCAATGGCAAGTACGTCGGCACCTGGCCGTATGGCTACAACTCGTTCCGTATGGACCTCACGAAGTTCGTCAAGTGCGGCGAAGACAACTCCGTCGCCGTGCGCGTCGATACGACCCAATGGGGCAGCCGCTGGTATCCCGGCGCGGGCATCTATCGCCACGTCTGGCTGGTGAAAACCAGTCCCGTCCACGTCGCCCACAACGGCATTTTCGTGACCACGCCCAAAATTACGGCTGAACAGGGTACGGTAAAAATCGAAGTCAATATTGACAACGAATTGGCCAAGGATGCACTTGTGACGGCTTCGGCAACGATTCACCTGTTGGATGAAGCGGGGAGCCCCGGATCTCCAGTCGCTGCGGGATTGTCAAGCTTGCGGCTGACAGCGATCTCGGCAGGAAAATCGACTACGATGAATATGCAGATGGCTGTTCCCAAGCCCAAACTGTGGGACCTCAAAACGCCGAATCTCTATCTCGTGCGGACGACGGTTTCTGTTGGTGACAAGCAGGTCGATGTTGTCGATACGAAGTTCGGCTTTCGAACGGTGGAGTTCACCGCGAAGAAGGGCTTTTTGCTCAACGGCCGTCACGTACCGATCCAGGGCGTCTGCCAGCACCATGACCTGGGCCCGCTGGGCGCGGCGATGAACACCCGCGCGTTGCAGCGCCAGATTGAAATCCTCAAGGAGATGGGCGTCAACGCGATCCGCACGTCGCACAATCCGCCCGCGCCCGAGCTGCTGGAGCTGTGCGACAGGATGGGCGTGCTGGTGCAGGTCGAGGCGTTTGACTGCTGGCACAAGGGCAAGCGCGCATTTGACTATGCCCGAATTTTCGACAAGTGGGCCAAGCGCGATGTCCAGGCGATGGTCCTGCGCGACCGCAACCACCCGAGCGTATTCATGTGGTCGACCGGCAATGAAATCGGAGATCGCAGCTCGGTCAAGGGCAAGAGGAACAGCCGGATGCTCACCGATGCCATCCACGAGGTTGACCCCACGCGCGTGGTCACCAACGGCTGCAATGGGAGCGGGGACGACAGGAACGGATTCCAGAAAACCATTGATGTCTACGGCTATAACTATCATGTCGGCTTCTACAAAGCATTCCACAAGTTCAACCCCACCATGTCGTTCCATGCCAGTGAGACCTCCTCGTGCAGCTCTTCGCGCGGGGAATATTTCTTCCCCGTCAAGCGTACCGTGATGTTGCAGGGCACGCACAATTTTCACTTGTCGAGCTACGACATGCACGTGCCGAAGTGGGGCAATACGCCGGATGAGCAATTCCGCGCGCTCGATCAGACCCCGGCGTGTGCAGGCGAATTTGTCTGGACCGGGTTTGATTATCTCGGCGAACCCACGCCGTTCAATCGCGACGTGACGAACCTGCTGAACTTCACCGACCCGAAAAAACGCGCTGTCATGGCGGCGGAGCTCAAGAAGCTCGGCAAAATGCGCATGCCGTCGCGCAGTAGCTATTTCGGCATCATCGACCTGTGCGGGTTCCCGAAGGACCGCTTCTACCTCTACCAGGCGCGTTGGCGCAACGACCTGCCGATGGTGCACATTCTGCCGCACTGGAACTGGGCCGAGCGCGTTGGCAAGGTTACGCCCGTGCACGTCTATTCCTCGGGCGACGAGGTCGAGTTGTTCCTCAACGGCAAGAGCCTCGGCCGCAAGAAACTTGGCGAATTCGAGTACCGCTTCCGCTGGGATGATGTGAAATATGCGCCCGGCACGCTGAAGGCTGTCGCCTATAAGAACGGCAAGAAGTGGTCGGAGGCCGTCATGGAAACGACCGGCAAAGAAACCAAGATGGGGCTTAGCCCCGACCGTGCAATGATCGGGGCCGGAAGCGCGGATCTGTCGTTTGTGACGGTGAAAATCCTCGACGAAAAAGGTCGGGTTGTCCCGCGCACGCACAATCTCGTGAACTTCACCATCGACGGCCCGGGCGAAATCCTCGCGGTCGGCAATGGTGATCCTACCAGCCACGAGTCGTTCCAGGCCAGCCATCGCAAGGCGTTCAACGGCCTGTGCCTCGTGATCGTCAAGGCCATCGGCCCGGGCAAGATCACCCTCACCGCCCAATCCGAGGGCCTCGCGACGGCCACGACCACGATCATTGCGAAATAGCCCGCCGGGACCAAGTCCCGCCAAAGAAATCGACATCAACAACGCGCCTTGGCCTTGACAACTCAGGGCCAGGGCGCTATTTTTCTATAAGAACATGATGCGGTGGGGAGCAAGGGGCTGTCCATTGTGTCCGCCTTGTACTGGGAGATCCTTATGCAACGCAATGCGACGAATTCTATGGTTTCGAATTTTGGGAAATGGACGATTTTACTGCTGGCGTGTGTGGTCGGCGGGTGCGGAATAACTCGTAACGCGCTGCCGGGGTCGCTGGTGAACGAGGCTCAGCCGACGGCAGTGAGCGACGTGCGCGCGTGGGGCGATGAGCCCAGCGCACTGTTCCAGCGGGATTTCGTCGAATCGATTCGCCAGGCCCGCAAGCACACGCCTGTCGTGGGCGTGGACAAGGACGGGTGGGTGAACGTGCTGGCGCTGTCGGGCGGCGGCTCGCGGGGCGCGTTTGGCGCGGGGTTCCTCAACGGCTGGAGCGAGACGGGCCATCGCCCGGAATTCAAGCTCGTCACGGGGGTCAGCTCGGGTGCGCTCATCGCGCCGCTGGCGTTCCTCGGGCCGAAATATGACGCGCAGCTCAAGGAGTTTTACACGACCGTCACGACCAGTGACGTGCTGGAGTTCCGGGTTTGGCAGATTCTCGCCGGGAGCGATTCGATTGGCGATTCGTCGCCGCTGGCAAAGCTGATTCGCGAGGCGATTTCGCCGGAAGTCTTTGCCGAGATTGCCCGCGAGCACGCGCGAGGCCGACGGTTGTACATTCTCACGACCAACCTTGATGCGCGGCGGGGGGTGGTCTGGAACATGGGCGCGATTGCTGCGCGCGGCACGCCCGAAGCGTTGACCCTGTTCCGTGACGTTCTGCGTGCGTCGGCGGCGATTCCCGTGGCGATGGGCCCGGTCTATCTTCCTGTGACCGCCAACGCCAAGGCCTACGACGAGATGCACGTCGATGGCGCGATCACCTCGGAGATCTTTTTCTATGGATCGCTGCTGGACATCTCGGCGGGCCTGCGGACGGCTGGCGTGACCCAGACCCCCAAGGTGCGCATCTACATCGTTCGCAATTCGCAAATCCGCACGCCCTATCAGCAGGTGCGCCCACGGATGCAGGCCATTGCCTCCCGCGCGATGGTCGGCCTGATCGATTCGCACGCGATGGGGGACATGTATCGAATTTATACCGTGGCCCAGCGCGACGGCGTGGACTTCAATCTCGCGTTCATCCCCGGAGATTTCGAACCATCCAACGCCGTGGAGTTTGTCCCCAAGAAGATGACCGAGCTGTTTACCCTCGGCTGCGGCCTCGCCCGCGACGGCTATCCCTGGAAAAAAACACCGCCGGGATTCCAATGCACCCCGTGCGAGCACGTCGAGGACCAACCGGCAAAATGATGCCGGGAAACCTTGCTTTTTGGGGCTGATTGTGTAGCATAGGAGCGCTGAGGATGTCCCGCGACAGGCGCGGTGGCACACTTCATCTCGTGGCCGAGTTGATTGGCGATGAGTGATGGGAGAATCTGCATTGCATTTTTTGCAATGGTTTTTTTTGAGAGGATCGAACAATGAACAGGAAGACAATCCAAATTTCGACGATGTTACTTTGCGTCTGTGCCATTTTGCTGGCGGGTGCGACCACGGTCAGCGCGGCCGGGACGACCCCTAAGGGGATCGGCACCTTGGAGAACTACATTTCCAACGAGGCGATTTTCGTGGGCTATATCGAAGCCGACGCAATCAAGGCCAGCGCGTTCTACAAGAGCACCGTCGCGGGCGAGCTCCTCGAAGATGTCAAGAAAATGATTGAGAAGGAAGGCTCCATTGTCAAGATCGATGTCACCAACGTTTCGCGGTTTGTGATTACGATGGATTCCTTCGAACAGAACGGCCCGCAGATGCTGATTGAATTCTCGAAGGAGATCGCCTTGCGAGACCTCGTGGATATCGAGGCGCTCAATAAACAGCTCGCCAAGGGTAGCCCTTTCCGCGATGTGCGTGAGGAAGCACCTGCACCCGCCAAGGCGGAAGTGAAGACCTATAAGGGCATAGAATATGTGGCCACGGGCACATGGCGCCCCAATACGAGCTTTTTTGCGCAGTTGAGCAAGACCCTTTTCGCATATGCCGATGATGAGACAAAACTCAAGGAGATGATCGACCGCGGCGCGGCGGGCGCGGCACCGATGTATGTCGATTTCGATTTCAAAACGGCGATGGATCACGTCCGCAAGGACCAAGCGTTCTTGGCGATGATGTTCACCACCAAAATAAAGGAAGCCATTTCTGAGCAAATGACGCGCGAAGGCTTCGGCTATCTCGGCAACATCAACGCGTTTGGCCTCGGTGGGTCGGTGACCAGCACGCTGGATCTCAAGGGCATGGCGATTTTCGACGCGGTCGAGCCAGCCAAGGAATTTGTGACTGGCTATAAGGACCTGCCTGCTTCCGCGCGGACGATGCTTCGGCGGGAAATCGCCCGCAGCAAGGAACGCATGGAGGACGCGAAAGTGAATCCCCCCACGGACAAATGGGAGATTCGCCGCGCAGAGTCGCGGAAGATTGAAGTGCCAATAATGGAAAAGGCGCTGGAGATGTTGGCCTGGCTGGACAAGATCGAGATGACCCGCAAGGACGAAGTCGTCACGGCCTCGCTTTCGGTTGATGCTGCAAGCCTCGCCAAGACGGCCAAGCCGATGATCGATCTGGCGAAGGAAATGATGGATCTCCAGTTCAAGCAGTGGAAAAGTTCCGCAGATGATGTGACGGAGGCGGCATTGATGAATACGCAGCAGCAGGCGGATCGATTGCTGATGGTGTATATTCAGAAGAACAACTGTCTGCCCGAGTCGGCAGAAGATTTGGGCTTGATGAATGCTGAGAACTGGGATGTGACCTTCTCCGGGACGTCAGCCGAAGATTGGGCAGTGACCGTTATGCCCAAAGATGGGGTGGCTGCAGTTGAGGATGAAGTGACGGCGGCGGCATTGGCGAATGTCCAGATGCAGGCGAGTCGGTTGCTGGAGGTGTATGTTATGCGTAACAATTGTCTGCCCGAGTCTGCAGAAGCTCTGGGCTTGATGGATTCTGAGGACTGGGATGTGACCTTCTCCGGGACATCAGCCAAAGATTGGGCAGTGACCGTGATGCCCAAAGATGGGGTGCGTATAGTTGAGGATGAAGAACTCGGGGAGATCGATTCCTATACCCGCGCGGCGGCATTGGCGAATATGCAGAAACAGGCGGGTCGGTTGCTGGAGGTGTATATTCAGCAGTACAATTGTCTGCCCGAGTCGGCAGAAGCTCTGGGCTTGAAAAATCCTGAGAACTGGGATGTGACTTTCTCTGGGACGTCAGCCAAAGATTGGGCAGTGACCGTGATGCCGGCGGGGGAGGGGTTGGATAAGACAGTAGATCGGCCAGTGGATCCCGCGACGATTGTCGTGGAAGAGAAAAAGGCCACCGACACTGTCGCGCCGAAAACAAAGAAAAAGACCCAGAAAAAGAACACCAAAGCCAAAACAACCGCAAAAGCCAAGGCCGCAGCGAAAGCCAAAACAACCGCAAAAGCCAAGGCCGCTGCAAAAGCCAAAATAACCGCGAAAGCCAAGGCAGCCGCCAAAGCCAAGGCAGCAGCAAAAGCCAAAGCAGCTGTAAAAAAGAAGAAGAAGTAAAAATCACACAGTGATACACACAAACAGGACAGGCGCAATGCCCGTCCTGTTTTTTTATACCATCTGCCCGCCGGCGAGCGGAAACGGGCTCTCGGTATCGCGCGGGGCGAGATTGCCGATTAGTCGGATTGAGAACGGGTTTATCAGAAGGCTTTTGCGGGGGTGCAGAGGATATTCACCCTTGAGAATTGGGGCCAATTCTGCTATCTTCTATTAGTTTTACACCGCTCATCGGCCCGCATCCGGTGCACGGAGGTGGTGTGCGACTGTCAACACGAAGAATCTCTGGAACAATCCACGACAAAGGACTCCCCATGCCCAGACGCGAAGACATTAAAACGATCATGCTGATTGGCTCTGGCCCGATTGTAATCGGCCAGGGTTGCGAGTTTGACTATTCCGGCACACAGGCGTGCAAAGCCCTCCGCGAAGAAGGCTACCGCATCGTGCTGGTGAACTCCAATCCGGCGACGATCATGACCGACCCGGAATTCGCTGACCGCACCTATATCGAGCCGATCACGCCCGAGGCCGTGGAAAAGATCATCGCCATCGAGCGTCCCGACGCGCTGCTGCCGACCCTCGGCGGGCAAACGGGCCTGAACGTGGCCGTTGAAGTGTACGACCGCGGGATTCTCGACAAGTATGGCGTGGAGATGATCGGCGCGGACCGCGATGTGATTCACCGCGCGGAAGACCGCACCGAATTTAAGAACATCTGCATTGAGTGTGGCCTGGACGTGCCCAAGAGCGGCGTGGCGCACACGATGGAAGAATCGCGCGAGATCCTCAAAGACGTCAAGCTGCCGTGCTGCATTCGCCCGGCCTACACGCTCGGCGGCACGGGCGGCGGGTTCGTGTTCAACATGGAAGAGTTCGAAGAAATTTGCCAGCGCGGGCTGGACTATTCGCCGATCAGCGAAATCCTGATCGAAGAATCGGTCCTCGGCTGGAAGGAATACGAGCTGGAAGTGATGCGCGACCGAAAAGACAACGTCGTGATCGTCTGCTCGATTGAAAACTTTGACGCGATGGGCGTGCACACGGGCGATTCGATCACCGTCGCGCCCAGCCAGACGCTGTCGGACAAAGAATATCAAATTATGCGCGACGCGTCGCTGGCGATCATCCGCAAGGTGGGCGTCGAAACCGGCGGCAGCAACATTCAGTTCGCCGTCAATCCCAAGAATGGCAAAATGATCGTGGTGGAAATGAATCCGCGCGTGAGCCGCTCGTCGGCGCTGGCCTCCAAGGCCACCGGCTTCCCGATCGCGAAGATCGCCACCAAGCTTGCCTGCGGGTATACCCTTGACGAGCTTCCCAACGACATCACCCGCGAAACCCCCGCGTGCTTCGAGCCGACGATTGACTATTGCGTTACGAAGATTCCGCGCTGGACGTTCGAGAAATTCCCCGAAGCGGACGAAACGCTCGGCACGCAAATGAAGTCGGTCGGCGAGGCGATGAGCATCGGCCGCACCTTCAAGGAAAGCCTCCAGAAGGGCATCCGCTCGATGGAAGTCAAACGCTATGGCCTCGGCCTCGACGGTGCGGACAAATGGCTTTCGGCCAAGCGCGGCGAGACCACCGGCTCGGGCGAACCGATTGACTATCCCATCGAAGAAAGCAAGCTCAACCGCAAGCTCTCCGTACCCAGCCAAGGCCGAATGTACTACATCCGCTATGCGCTGAAAATGGGCATGAGCGTCGAGGAGGTCTGCGAAAAGACCATGATCGACCCGTGGTTCATCGTGCATCTCAAGGAACTTGTCGACTTCGAAGACGTACTCGAAGCGACCAGCCTGGAGGCCGTGGACGAAGCGACCCTGCGCGAGGCGAAGGAACTCGGCTATAGCGATATCCAGCTTTCGACGATCTGGCAAGCCTGCCCCGATGCGGTCCGCGCCAAGCGCAAGGCCCTCGGGATCGAGCCCGTCTACAAGCTCGTCGATACGTGCAGCGCCGAATTTGAAGCCGCCACACCGTATTACTATTCGACCTACGAAACGCCGCTCAAGACCGTCGACCCCGCCACGGGTGAGGTGACGGAATTTGTTGATGACGAAGTGCGCGTGACCGACAAGAAGAAAATCGTCATCCTCGGCGGCGGGCCCAACCGCATCGGCCAGGGGATCGAATTTGACTACTGCTGCGTTCACGCCGCCTTCGCTGCCCAGGAACTCGGGTACGAAGCGGTCATGGTCAACTCGAACCCGGAAACGGTTTCGACGGACTATGACACGTCGGACCTGCTGTTCTTCGAGCCGCTGACGCTCGAAGACGTGCTGAACATTTGCGAACGCCTCAACGGCGCACCCCTCGGCGAAGAGGGCCTGCTCCACGGCGTGATCGTCCACCTCGGCGGCCAAACCCCGCTGAACCTCGCGCGCGGGCTCGAAGCCCACGGCGTGCCGATCATCGGGACGAGTCCCGAGTCGATTGACCTCGCCGAAGACCGCGAACGGTTTGGCGTGATGATCGACGAGCTGAAGCTCCAGTGCCCGCCCGGCTCGACGGCCTACAGCGTGGAAGACGCGCGCAAAGTCGCCGCCGGCATCGGCTATCCCGTGCTGGTTCGTCCGAGCTATGTCCTCGGTGGCCGCGCGATGGAAATCGTCTCCGACGAGCAGCAACTCGACATCTACATGACCAAGGCCGTCGATGCCAGCACCGTTGGCCGCGACCACCCGATCCTCGTTGACAAGTTCCTCGACAACGCGACGGAAGTGGACGTGGACTGCCTGAGCGATTATGGCCTGTTGCCCGACGGCAGCAAGCCGACCAATCCCATGGCCATCGTCTGCGGCGTGCTCGAGCACATCGAAGAAGCTGGCATCCACTCCGGCGACAGCGCCTGTGCGATCCCGCCCTATTCGCTGACCCCCGAGATCATCGCGGAAATCAAGCGCCAGGCCTATGCCCTCGCCGAGCGCCTTATGGTGCGCGGCCTGATGAACATTCAGTTCGCCGTGAAGGATGGCGAGGTCTACATCATTGAAGTCAACCCGCGCGCGTCGCGGACCGTGCCGTTCGTCTCCAAGGCGACCGCCCAGCCGTGGGCCAAGCTCGCCGCGAAGGTGATGGCCGGGTGCGCACTCGAAGATCTCGGTGCTGCAGAAGTTGCCGATCCGCCCTACACCTCGGTCAAGGAAAGCGTTTTCCCGTTCACCAAGTTCCCGGGCGTGGACGTTGTTCTCGGCCCGGAAATGCGCTCGACGGGCGAAGTGATGGGCATCGACACCAACTTCGGCCTCGCGTTTGGCAAGGGTCAAATGGCGGCATCGACCAAGTTGCCGACCAGCGGAACGATCTTCCTCAGCGTGTTCAATCTCGACCAGCCCATTGCGGCCAAGCTCGCCACCCAACTCGTGGAGATGGGCTTCGAGATCGTCGCCACCGAAGGCACCGCCCGTGCATTGACCGAAGCAAACGTGCCCGTGCGCGTGCTCCCGAAAATCTCAGAAGGGCGCCCGAACATTCTCGACTTGATCAAAAATGGCGAAGTGGATTTGATCCTCAACACGCCCACCAAGCGTGGCCCACAGACCGACGAAGGCAAGATTCGTGCAATGGCGACACTGCACCAAATTCCGTTGATCACGACGATCACCGGGGCCGAAGCTACCGTCAAGGCCATTGCCGCCTTCCGCGAGGGAGGCCCGAACCCGGACGACAATTGGACTGTCCGCCCGCTGCAAGACTATTACGCCAACGCGTAAGTCTCTCGCCACAATAGAACACATCACCATCCCGAAGCCCACCGCCTTGTCGGTGGGTTTCGTTCTTCCCACAGGACCCATCATGAGCAAAACTCCAACCATCCGCAACGTCGCGATCATCGCACACGTCGACCACGGCAAAACGTCGCTCGTCGATCAACTTCTTCGCCAGAGCGGCCAGTTCCGCGACAGTGAACTTCAGGGCGAGTGCATTCTCGACTCCAACGACATTGAGCGCGAGCGGGGGATCACGATCCTCTCGAAGAACTGCGCGATCAATTATCACTCGCCGTGCGGGATCGACTATCACATCAACATTGTCGACACCCCTGGCCACGCCGACTTTTCCGGCGAGGTCGAGCGCGTGCTGAAGATGGCCGACGGCGTGCTGCTGCTCGTCGACGCGTTCGAAGGCGTCATGCCCCAGACGCGGTATGTGCTGTCCAAGGCGCTTGAAGTAGGCCTCGAGCCGATCGTCGTCATCAACAAGATGGATCGCCCCGACGAACGCTACGACCGCGTGCATGAAGAAGTGTTCGACCTGCTCGTCGAACTCGGCGCCGACGACCACGCGCTGGACTTTCCGTGCCTGTGCGCTTCGGGCAAAGACGGCTGGGCCGTGGCCTATGACGATTACACCACACTCGAAGAGGCGCGCAAGGGCGATATCCTGCCGCTGTTCTCGGCGATTATCGAATTCATTCCCAGCCCGAATTTCGACCGCAAGGCCCCGTTGCAAATGCTCATCACGTCGCTGGACTACAGCAAGTTCGTCGGGCGCATCGCGGTTGGTCGCGTCTTTGCGGGCACGATCAAAGCCCCGGCGCAGGTCGCCGTGATTGGTGCCGATGGCGTTCCGAAGACCCAGCGCATCGCGAAGCTGGAGCAGTTTGAGGGACTCGGCCGCAAGGAAACCACCGAAATTCGCGCGGGCGATTTGTGCGCCGTGATTGGCCTGGACAAGTTCGATATCGGCGATACCCTTGCCGACCCCGCCAACCCTGTTGCGCTCGAACGCGTGGCGATGGACGAACCGACGATGCACATGCTGTTCCGTGTGAACGACTCGCCCACGGCTGGTCGCGATGGGAAATTTGTCACGACTCGCCAATTGCGCGAACGTCTCGAGTTGGAATTGCAATCCAACGTTTCGCTCGAGGTCGAATCGCGCGGCGACGAGTTCAACGTGTCCGGCCGCGGCCTGTTGCACCTGTCCATTCTGCTGGAGACCATGCGCCGCGAAGGCTATGAGTTGTGCGTCGGCAAGCCCGAAGTGATCTATCACACCGACGAGCGCGGCAAAACGCTCGAACCCTACGAAGAACTGAACGTCGATGTGCCCAACGAACACGTCGGTGCGGTGATGCAGCTCCTCGGCGACCGCAAAGCCGAAATGCAGCACATGGAAACCCAAGGCCCGCGGACCGTGCTGGAATTTATCGTTCCTTCGCGCGGGCTGATCGGCCTGCGCAACCGGATGCTCACCGCCACCCAAGGCGAGGCGATCATGCACCACCGCTTCGAAAAATATGGCGCGATGTGCGGTGACATGGGTGGGCGCAACAATGGCGTGATGATCGCGACCGAATCCGGTCCGGTGACGGCGTATGCGCTCGAAGGCCTCGCTGACCGCGGCATCATGTTCGTCCAGCCGGGCGAAGACGTGTACGAAGGCCAGGTCGTCGGTGAAAACTGTCGCGATATGGATTTGATGGCGAATGTTTGTCGGCGCAAGAATCTGACCAACGTCCGCTCGGCGAACAAGGACACCACGGTCACACTCAAGGCGCCGCGGCTGATGTCGATGGAAGTGGCACTGGAATACATCGAAGACGATGAGTTGGTGGAACTTACGCCCAATTCGATCCGAATTCGCAAGCGAATCCTCAGAGAGGCACTCCGCAAGCAACAATCCCGCCGCGCAAAAGGGTAAGTTGAGAGCCTTGCAGGGTAAAAAACCTATAAAAACTCTTGCAAGACATTTGAATTATGCTCTATAATCCGAGATGGAAATAGACTCGAGGTGCCCTCTGGGTTGCCTCTTTGCGATAGACTAGGAGAAACCCGTTGTCCCAGAGGCAATTACGACAACATTGGAAGCGCTGGAGCGTACTGAGCGTTCTGCTGGTGTGCAGCTTGCTGCTCGTGGTGGAGTTCAGTTCTGAAGTGATGGCGCAGACGACCAACAGTGGGCGCGGCAGCAACGCCGACCGCACTGGGGATGTCTTCGTGATCGCCGGACAGGTGACCAGCGGGACCTATGGGCTATTTCTGGTCGACAGCAAGAACGAGACGATCTGCGTCTACCAATACCTGCCGCATACGAAAAAGCTGAAATTGGTGGCAGCGCGAACCTATCGCTTCGATACGCAGTTGGACGACTACAACTGTGACGCGCCCTCGCCCGCCGATGTAAAAAAATTGGTTTCACAACAGAAGCCATTAGGCCGATAAAGAGACATGAAGAGTTTGCGCGTGTGCGCCGCTCTTTGGAACTGACTACGCAACCAACCGTCGGAAGGATGCCGACGCGAATGGAGTGACTGCTATGGGCAAAATGTATTATACAGAACAGGAAGCCTGCGAGAAGCTGGGGCTGGATCCGGCAGGACTGACCGAAAAGGTCAATGCGGGTCAACTGCAACAGTATCAAGACGGCGCGAAGCATGTCTATAAGGCAGGGGATGTCGACACTCTGGCCGAGTCCGGCACGATGTCTCTGGTTGACGATGACGACACTCTCGCTCTGGCAGAAACGGTGATTATGGATCCCGCCGACGCCGATGCAATCAGCCTCGCAGAAGTGGATGACCTTGATATTGGCAGTGGCGCGATCCGCAAGGAAGACACCGTCATTACGACCCAGGGCATCAGCATTTTTGATGATGAAGACCTCGAAATTGAAGAAGCCGACCCGCTGGCCAAGACGCAGATCGCTCCGTCGCTCGACGACCAGATCGCTCTGGACGGCGTGGGAAGCGGCAGCGGCCTGCTGGACCTCACGCGCGAAAGCGACGACACGTCGCTGGGTGCAGAAGTCCTCGGCAATATCGACCTCGAAGCCGCCGGCAGTGGCCTGATGGGCAGCGGTTTGATGGGTAGCGGCCTGGCCGGAAGTGGCATGGGCAGTGGCCTGGACGATTCGTCCGCCGCATTCGATGCCGCAGCAATGGCTGCCGTGCGTCCGATCTCGACCGAACCGCCGATCTTTGTCGAACCCGAAGACGGGGCGACGGGCCTGTTCGGCGGACTGATGTTCGTGACGATGCTCCTGATGGTACTGATCGTCGCGGTGAGTCTCGCCGCTCAGCAAGGCGTGTTTTCGGAAATCACCAAGTTTGCCCATACCAAGATCACACTGGTTCTCTCGATTGCTTTCGGCGGAATGCTCGTTGCATCCGTCGTGGGGCTTTTGATTGGACGCAGCATTGCCGCCAAGCGGGAACTTGCTGAAAAATTCGCTCGATAGACCACGCAACAACGACTAGAACGAACCTACAATACTAGAGACCCATACCTATGCGGGAATCGGAACCTGACCCCGCATTTGCCAAGGAAGGAAGGGACATGATGAAAATGATGAAACTGACAATCCCAATGTTGATCGCCACGGCCATGCTGACCGGCGGTTGTACGGACCGGATCAAGGAACTCGAAGCGGAAAATCGCGCTCTGTCGGCCCGACTGGAAACAGTGTCCGGCGAACGCGGTATTGCATATAGCGAACGCGACCGCCTTCGCATGGAAAACCAGGCCAAGGAACGCGAGCTGGCGGGGATTCAGCAGACGATTGCGAATTTCGAAGCGGACAGTTCCCGCAAGGCGATTGCGCTGGAAAAACTGTACGGCGAGTACAATAAGGTGTTGGAAGAGCTGCGAAAAGAACGGGAAGGTGGACAGTTGGAGCCTCCCGGAAAGCCGCTCTCGCCGAAGCTGAACAAGGCCCTCGAAGACTTCGCCACCAAGAATCCCGACATGGTCGAGTTCAACTCGGAAATCGGCATGTTGAAGTTCAAGAGCGACTTTACGTTCGGTCTCGGTAGCGCAACGCCCAAGGCGACGGCTGTGGCTGCGATCACGAAGCTCGTGGAAGTGCTCCAGACACCCGATGCTGACAAGTTTGGCGTGTACGTCGCGGGTCACACCGACGATGTCCCGATCCGCCGCACCATCAAGATGCACCCCAACAACTGGTACCTTTCGGTTCACCGTGCTGTGGGTGTGGCCAATGCGCTGGAAACGGCCGGCCTCGACTCCAGCCGGATCTGCGCGATGGGCTTTGGCGAATGGCACCCCGTTGCGCCGAACAAACCCGGCAAGAAGGGCAACGCCCTCAACCGCCGCGTCGAAATCTGGATCGTGCCCAGGGGCGCGTTCCTTCAGACCGGTGTCCAGGAAGTCGCTTCTGAAGTGACCGAAGGCCTCGTGATCGAATAACGCGATCTTCAAACGAATCAAGACCGACGTGATTTGCGTCGGTCTTTTTTTGTGTTCATGGAAAACGGGGATAGGTAGGCATAAAAAAACCTCCGCCTGTGCCGGCTGGGGGGCGTTTGAAAGAAACCCAGTATAGTCTAAGTGGGGCGCTGGCCAAGGGCGTACCTTGCAGCTTCTGCGCCCCCTGGGCAGGTCATAGGTTCTTTCAAATGAGCTCCCGAGTGATCGAACACCGCAGAGGGATTTGATGGCCGGAGCCATCGGTGCCAGCAACGAATCGCTAGCGGGTTGGCGTTGTGCAGGACAAGGCGAGCACGTTTGCCAAGGGGTATTGTATCTTCACAGCATTGGGGCTGCAAGACTATTTCAATGCGATTCAGATGTCATGTCACCGTCGCGTTGGCGCAATGTGTAGAGTACCGCGCCCGACGCGCACAGTAGCAGGCTGAGGACGGTGAGAGGTTCGGGCACAGATGGGGGCGGGTCGTCGGGCGGAATATCTCGAGTCGTCGGGAACACGCCGTGGACGCTGATGATCCCGCTGGGCCCGGCCGCGAACGAGGAGACCAAGTCAACCACCTCTGTCCAGCCTGTGCCGTTCCACATGTACAAATTCGTGTTGTCGAACATTCCTCCCGCGCCAGGCCAGTTGCCACCGCCAACAATGAGTGGGCCGTTTGGCGAGAGCAGGGCATCCAGTTGGCCCGGCCCGCCAATGGTCCCTCGAAGGTCTGTTTGATAGACGGTGTATTCCAGATTCGGGTCTGGATTGGGCATCCATTGGATGATGTCGTCGATCTGGTAGGTGTTGTTATTGTTTCCCACGGAGAAGAGAATCTGGGAGAGGTCATTGTTCGGCAGGTTCAGCGCGTCGAGGTCCCAGCCTTGCCCTGTGGGGTTGGCTGGCGGGGGCGGGTCGACTTGCCATACCGTGGTGACGTGCCCCCGAAAATATGTACCAAGTTGAATGGGAGTCTTAGCCGACAAT
>JABGPZ010000081.1 GCA_018644725.1 Phycisphaerales bacterium | reverse complement strand
GGGAATGAGCCCCCGAACGCATCGCCCATTTTTTTATGCGCACAGCCATTGTGGAAAAGAATTGGGAAACAAAAAAAGGCGACCCATGAAGGGTCGCCTGGTTCGAGTCTGTCGATTTGTCTATGCTACCGTTTTTACGTCACGCATGACGGTTGAACGGTTTTCAATGGCCGAGGGATATCTACCGTTTTTTCGTCGTGCGCTGACGGTTGGACGGTTTTTTGCCAGCAAGAGACTTGGCCTTGCCCGCGAAGTTGCCAGCCTTGACCTTGCGCTTGCGAGCGCCTTTGGATACCTTTTTCTTCGTGGGGTTGGAGTGGCCGAACTGTCGGCTCCCGCCGCCGCCTTGGCCTCCGCCGTGAGCGCCCTTGGTGTGGCCAGGATTGCCGTGTTCGCCCTGCTTGTCCGTCGCCTGGCCTTCCCTGGGAGCCGATTGAGCATCCTTGGGGGCCGATTGAGCGCCCTTGGGCACCTTCTTGAATTTCTTCTTGGCGGGCGCGGGTGCCGTGTCTTCCTGGAGATCCTTATAGGACACAGGCCCGGCCTTCTTTTTGGCGGCCGGCTTTTTCCACTGATTGCGCTTGCGGGAATTGCCCTTCTTCTTTTTTCCGCCACCACGACGAACGTCAATCGTATCCAGCTCCACCACGCAGCGTTCCTGATCTTCCTGGGGATCGATGTCCTGAAGCAGGACCGGAACCTGTTTGTTGAGAAGTTTCTCGATGACCTTCCAGTCGTAGGCCTGATCGGGGCAGGCAAAGGTGATGGCCTTGCCTTCATTTTTCGCCCGGCCGGTACGACCAATGCGGTGGACATAGGTCTCGGCCTCGTCCGGCAAGTCATAGTTGATCACGTGGGAAATATGGTCCACGTCAATCCCGCGGGCGGCGATGTCGGTCGCCACAAGCAGGCGCGTGCGCTTGGACTTGAAATTGCTCAGCGCGCGTGTCCGGGCGTTCTGGGATTTGTCCGAGTGGATCGCTTCGGCGTGGACATTGGCCTTGGCAAGCTTCTTGCAGATACGGTCCGCGCCGCGCTTGGTGCGCGAAAAGACCAGCACGCGCGACATGGCCGGGTCACGCAAAAGGCTCTGAAGGAGCTTGGGCTTGGAGGTGTGCTGCACGAAGTACACGCTCTGGTCGACGGTGTCGGCCGCAACGGACTCGGCTTTGATCTTCACCACGGCCGGGTCACGCATGAATTCTTCGGTGAGAGACTGAATCGCCGGCGGCATCGTCGCCGAGAACAGCAGCGTCTGACGCTCGGTGGGAATCAGCTTCATGACCTTGCGGATGTCGACGATGAAACCCATGTCGAGCATGCGGTCGGCCTCGTCGAGGACGAGAATTTCGATGTCGCTCAGGTTCACGTGGCGTTGCTGAATGAGGTCGAACAGGCGGCCGGGGGTTGCGACGAGAATGTCGACACCCTTGCGAAGAGCCTGGACTTGGGAATATTGGTTCACGCCGCCGAAAATGACGGTGTGGCGCAGCTTGGTGTGACGGCCATAGTTGCTGAGGCTGTCGCCGATCTGGGCGGCGAGTTCACGCGTAGGCGTAAGGATCAGGCCGCGGATCGTGCGCGCGGGCCCTTTGCGGGACTGCTTGTGCTTCTTCCCGTTGGACCCATTTCTCTCGTCGGAGAGCACCAGTTGCTGGAGGACGGGCATGGAGAACGCGGCCGTCTTGCCCGTGCCGGTCTGGGCACAGCCAAGCACGTCGCGCCCTTCGGCGACATGCAGGAAAGTCTGTTCCTGAATCGGGGTCGGGTGGTCGTAGCCTTGGTCAACGGTGGCTTGGAGGAGCGGGCCAATCAGGCCCAGTTTGTCAAACTTCATAGGACTATCGTCTTTCGTAGAGGTACAGACGGATCGCCTGCACGAGTAGAGAGCAACCGCGATTTTCGCGGTAGCTGGCTTTAGAGCAACTAAAATTGAGGTTCAATTTTCAGGTGCTCCAGGATTCACAACACACAATAACAGCCAGAGCCGGGAAGGTGCGATGCGTCCGGTAGGGACATCATCGTCATTGGACAAATCGTTCCCCGCGCCTGCGAATTGTCGCAAGCGATGGCGGGATTATAGCGAGATCGAGTATAAATGCAACACAATTACGGAAAATGGAAAAAGTTTTTCCTACGCGCTCTAGCTGGAAATTCACTGGACCCCCCCGCCGTAGGTCGCTACAATATCGCTCCACTTGCGAGGGTGGCGGAATTGGCAGACGCGCCAGGTTTAGGTCCTGGTATCTTCGGATGTGCAGGTTCGAGTCCTGTTCCTCGCAGTAAAAAAACCGACGAGCCTATGCTTGTCGGTTTTTTGTATGTGGATGTGAGCTGGCGCTATTTTTTATCTTTCACGCGCAGGTCGGCCGGGCGAGAGGTGACGGTTTTGTCTTCCGAGATCGATTTGGTGACAAAGGTATTGCCGCCGACGGTGACGCCGCGGCCGATGACGGTCTCGCCGCCGAGGATGGTCGCATTGGCATAAATGGTCACGTTGTCTTCGAGCGTCGGATGGCGCTGGATGCCCTTGATGACCCGGCCTCGCTCGTCCTTGGGGAAGCTCAACGCGCCGAGGGTTACGCCCTGATAGACCTTGACGTTGTTGCCAATGTTCGTGGTCTCGCCGATGACGACGCCGGTGGCGTGATCGATGAAGAACCGTTCGCCAATCGTCGCGCCGGGGTGGATGTCGGCCCCGGTCAGGCCGTGGGCATATTCGGTCATGATGCGCGGCATGAGATGGACGCCGAGATTCAGCAGGAGATTCGCAATGCGATAGACCACCACCGCATAGAAGCCGGGATAGCAGTAGATGATTTCGGAGATGGACTTCGCGGCCGGGTCGCCATCGTAGGCGGCCTGGGCATCGAGCGAAAGCTTCGCGCGGAGAGCGGGAATCGTGCGGAGAAATTCGAGTGTGATCTTTTCGGATTTCGCCTCGCACTCGTCAAACGTCTTGCACTCCTCGCAGCCTTGGTCGGTGCAGAGGCAGTGGCGGATTTGCTCGGTCAATTTTGGAGCCAAACGGGAGATCTCATCGCCGACGTGATAGCGGATGGTCTCGGGCGACAGTTTCTTATCCGCGCCGAAATAGCCCGGGAACAACAGCCGCCGCAGATCTTCAAGGACGGACACAATCATCACGCGATCCGGCAAAGCGGTTTCGCCGATCCGGCGCGTTGATTGATCAAGATCATAACTCGCGAGAATTGCCTCGGTAAGGCCTCCGAGCTGCTCGTTTACTTTTTCGTTCATGATTCCCTCTTGCGTTCGGGGATACCTATGCGGTATAACTCCGTATTGATTGGCACCATTGCCACACAACTTCAACATAAAGGATAATCATGAACAAAGCAATGACTATTCTCCCGGCGCTGCTTCTGGCAGTTCTTGCGGCAGGATGCGACGGCACGAATGGCATGTCCATGCCGAAGTACGAATGGAAAACCCTCCCGGGCGAGTCGATGCCCCGCCTGGTCCGCGTGGAAGAACCCGCGCCCGCACCCCAGCCAGCAGCGACACCTGCGACCACGCCTGCGACCAAAACGATCGAGCCCGCTCTCGCGCCGCGCCCCAAGACCCCGCCCGTCACAGCCATCCCCATCGACACGAACAATGATGCGCTGGACGGATCGAACCTTCGGATCTTCATCAACGACTATCGCGCACGCAAACCTCTCAACGCCACCGGCGAGCCGATTTTTACGGCCCCGCCCGTTGAGATTGAAACGGTCTTCTTCAAGTTCGAATACCAAAAGTCCGCCATCGGCGAACTCACCAATGTCCGCATTTCGATCTACCCGAAAAGCGACAAAGCCCCCGACCGCTTCTACAAGCCCATGATCAAACTGTACAAGTCCAGCACCACCTATCCGCTGACGCCACTGAAACTCGTGAGCCCCGACGGCATTACCGACGTCAAATCGCTCCCCAAAGGAACCTACATCCTGCGCCTGCGCGTGATGGGCAGCCATAGCTTTGAGCAACAGGCCGTCGAATTTACAGTAGAGTAACTCCCCTTCGACACGTTTGGGCGGCCCGCAATGGCCGCCTTTTTTATGGAGACTGCGGCGAAACGGCCAATGCCGGAAAGTCGATCGCTACGACCATCTGCTCGGAGATCGTCAGCTTGAAAATCGGCTTGCGCGAAACCGGAGTATACACGCCGACGGCCCCGCTGGTATCCCCGTGGGAGACAACACGAAACACCAGCCGCCCCTTGGGGATGGCCTTGCGGAACGAAGCAACAAAGTCCGCGATCATCGTCTTCCCCTCGGCAAAGGTGTGCGCGCGATAGGTCGCTCCAAAGTCGTCCGTATTCAGGCGCAACTGTTCAAACTCAATCATCGAATAGAGCGCATTGACCTCGCCAGCGCGCAGTTGGCCCACAACGGTTTTTACCAGCTCCAGACGATGGGTATCGACCGGCGAAAGCGGTTTGCGTGCGGGAAGATATCCCATGCCGATCGCACTACCCAGCGCGGTCAACAAAAGCACCACCGCAAACAGGCCTTGCCATCGCGCCCGGCGCGGCAATCGGGAAAATTGTCCGCCGCGCAACGTCAACAAGACCCACAGTGTCCACAGCAAAAACCCGACCGCGGCAATTGAGATCACGGTGAGGATCGTCGTGAACAACCCCCCTTCGGCATTTTGGAGGGGCCTGCGAATCAGCGACATCAAGATCAAGATCACCGCGACCCCCAGCGCCGATCCGAACGCGATTTGAAGCCGATACGCTCGCGCCCGCAACGCCGTCATCCGCAACTCACTCTCAATGGGCGGCAACACTTTCGCAACGGGCAACTCCGCATCCGCCGGAGGCTCGATCACAAACGCCGAGAGAGTCTTGAGATCCGGAATCTGATTGTCGGCCACGGGCGCGACGAGGAACTCTCCATCCATCGGAAGCGATTCCTTCACGGGAAGCGGTGCAATCGATTCCAGACGGGTAAACTTGACCGGAGCGCCATGGGGCGAATTTTCCCGCCCACACGATGGACAGCGTCCGGGAGGAATGGCTGGCGATTTGAGGCTTTCATATCCCTGCTTACATTCACAGAGATATTGGCGGGCCTTGCCAGCCGAAAGCGGAACCGATGTCGTGACTGTCGGTGTTCCTATCGGAAATGCATAATAGCGCAAATCTGGGGAAAACCCAGGCATCCCAGAGTCAAAGGGTTCTGGAATGCGCAATCGCGTATGGCATCGCGGGCATGCCCCCCGGCCACCGGCAAACTCATCCGGAATGGTCAAATAGAGGCCGCAATGATGGCAATAAGCATTGATCATGTGTCACTTTCTATCGGGCCTGGTGGTCCCAGAATTTGCGAACGGTATGCACGATGATCCAAATATCGAGGCACGAATGATAGCGCCGGATATAGAGCAGGTCCAACCGGAGCTTTCGCTTGAAACTGCGCAGCGTCGTGTCATATCCATTCCAAATTTGAGCCAGGCCCGTGATCCCCGGCTTGGCGTCGAGGCGTTGGGCAATGGGAAAGCAATTGTTGATATCGAGCCCCATATAGATTTCCGTGCGTTCGGGGCGAGGTCCGACCAGGGACATCGATCCGAAAAGAACATTGATCAACTGGGGCAATTCGTCGACGTGGCTCACCCGCATCCAACGACAAAATCGAAGAATACGCGGATCGTCGTCCTCGGCCCACTGGACACCGTTCTGTTCGGCATTACTTCGCATGGTGCGAAATTTGTAAACCCGAAAAATATGGCCAAACTGGCCCACGCGCTCTTGGGAATAGATCACCTTTCCGCCATCACTGCATTTGACGAGAATCGCGCAAAGGAGCATCAATGGAGAAAACAGCAGCAGTGCAATACTGCCGAGACAAAGATCCAACACTCGTTTTAGAATGATTCCTCGCATCGTGAAACCCCGAAAAAGGTCAGTGAATTACTTCTTATCGATCCCCTTGGGCTTTGGAGCTGCGGCCTTCTCCTCGAGAAGATACTCAGCGTACTTCTTCGCAAGTTGATAGGATGCCACATGGGTAGCAAGCTTTTGAGGATACTCCGGACGATCCTGCAGCTGTGCAAGGGTTTCAATGCGCTTTTTATCCGCAGCGATCAGCTCTTTGGCGACGGCACGGGCTTTGTCCATTTCGCGGTTGTTCGCATGGCAGAACATTTGCAAGAGCATCAACGGCGGGGAAACACCCAAGGCCTTGCGCCATCGGTCCAAAGCGGCCATACGCTGGCCATAGGTTTTTCTATCGATCATGGCGTCCATGTCAAGGGTAGACTCCATCAGCGGCGGGAACAGGGTCAACGCGCGTTCAAGATGCTGTGCGCTGGTCAGCCACTCTCCCGCGGCCAAACTCGACACCGAACGCCCAAGCGAAGCCAAGGGGTTCTGCGGCCTGACCAAAGTCGCGAGGTCATACTGGCGTGCGGCTTTGTAATAGTATCGGTCTTTGAGATATTTCGCGCCGCGCTGCATGTATTGATTGAACAGGTCCCCTCCCTTGCCCGCGAGGTTGTGAATCACGACTTCGCGCGTTTTGGTATTGTATTCCACGGCGGGAAGCTCTCCGAGTTTGCGTCGAGCATCATTCGCCTTGCGATGGCGCTCGATGCGCTTTTGGCGAAGAATCATCTCCTCTTTGAGAAGCGTGTCAGACATGGCGGGCTCGGGGGGAGCTTGTTCGTCGGCCTTGCTTTTCTTGTTCAGGTTCACCAGAAGATCCACGAACACATCCTGATCTTCATTCGGCAAAACGCCATTCTCGGCGGTGGGCTTGGGTCTGCTCAACGGGCTGGAACTTCCCGGCATCGCAAGATCTTCGGCCACGGCAAGTCCCGATCCCGCTTTGACCACGGGCTTGTCTGCGGTGGCATCAAGCGCAGGATCTACGCCGCCCTCGATTTTGGTGTCAATGGCCTCTTGGAACTCAGGAGCCGATCCCTCAAGTGCTTCAAATTCGGCCGCCAACTGTTCGCGGTCTTCTCCGTGGATCACGCCAAAGATTTGGTCGCCGCCCCGGCTCATCCGATCCTGGAGATCCATCCGGCGAATCGCACGATCGCGCCAGTGGGTATTGCCATCGACCCGCAGGCCCATATTGTTGGCCAAGAACGGGTTGGTCGCGAGATTGTTGCGCTCGCGAACATCGCCAATCGGCGCAAACCGCGAATCGGTCAACGCACCCGCATACAACTGGCTGGCGATCCGATCGACATGGGACACATTTTTCGGACTCGGCAACTGGCCAATCAAACTGGCCTGTGTGGCCGCATTGGCATTCACGGTTCGCCGAAGGGGATCGTCGTAGGGTCGGGATGTATTATAGAGGTTGCCCTGGAGAACATCGCCCAGGCTCACCGACTGTTTGCGAAACAGGCTGACCGCCAACGTATTGCCGCCATAGGGCGTAGCGAGATTCCCGTTCAACGAGCTGAGTCCGCCACGAAAGGAGCTGAGTCCGCGCATTTCGCCGACTGACGAAAGGTGCGTACTGCCCGCATAGGGGTTGGACGCTGTCCGATTTCGCCCACCGCTGCCGCGCATCATATTGGAATCCAGAACATTGCCGGTACCAATGGAACGATCAACTCGCCCGCGGTCACGGGGAATCGAAAATCGCGACGTCGAATTCTGTTGCTGTTGAGCCAACAGCGATACGCTTATGAGCCCAAACCCAATCGCCAAAATGATCCTGTGTGTCGAGTGCACGACGCACCTCCATAGTCCCCGCACGAGGCAGGAAATTATCTTGTTCAGAATTATGAGGAATCTTGAACCTCTTCTCTATATAATTATAAACCGTAGTAAACACAAAATGCTAGAAGCAACCTGCCATTTGCAAAAAAAAAACATGGAGATTCTCATGAAGCCGTTAAAAACTATCGTTGTGGAACCCAATCTCCCCGAGGCGCTCTCAGGACTTCTCAAGCTCGCCTACAACCTTTGGTGGGCTTGGCATGGGGAAGCACAGAACTTGTTCCGTCGCCTGGACCCGGACCTCTGGGAACAGGTCAATCACAACCCGGTCGCCCTGCTGGGACAAATCAGTCAAACCCGCCTCAGTGAAGCCGCCGAAGACGATGCCTATCTCGCACACCTCGAACGGGTCGAGTCCGAGTTGGATCGATACCTCTCCCGTCCGGGCTGGTGCACCAAAGAACACAATCTCTGCTGCGCGACGCCAAATATCGCCTATTTCTCGGCCGAGTTCGGAATCTCCGAATCGCTGCCGATCTATTCCGGTGGCCTGGGCGTCCTCGCGGGCGACCACCTCAAAAGCGCATCCGACCTCGGCGTCCCGCTGGTGGGCGTTGGAATGCTCTATCAACAAGGATACTTTCACCAGCGCCTCAACGCCGATGGCTGGCAACTGGAACTCACCCCGCGCAACGACTTCCACAATCTGCCCGTCACGCAGGTGATGAATTTCACCGACAACAACATCCCACTGGTCATCGACGTCCAATACCCCGGCCGAGTCGTCAAAGCGTATGTCTGGCAAGTAAACGTCGGACGGATCAAGCTGTTCCTGCTGGACACCAATGTCCCCGAGAACACACCCGAAGACCGCCAAATCACCAACCAACTCTACGGCGGCGATCACGAAATGCGCATCAAGCAGGAAGTCCTCCTCGGCATCGGCGGCGTACACATGCTCCGCGCACTGGGACTCGATCCGCAGTGCTATCACATGAACGAAGGCCACAGCGCGTTCCTCAGCCTCGAACGCATCCGCCACGCCATGTGGACCAACAAGGTGAGCTTCGAAGAAGCGTGCGAGGCAGTCATTCCGTCGAATGTCTTCACGACCCACACGCCCGTCCCGGCCGGCAACGACGCCTTCGGCCATCACCTCATCGTGAAATATCTCGGCGACTACATTAAACATTTCGGCCTGAGCGAATCGGCCTTCCTCAATCTGGGCCGCGAAGAATCCCCCGACTCGACCGACCCATTCAACATGACGATCTTCGCGATCCGCATGAGCCGCTTCCGCAACGGCGTCAGCCAGCTCCACGCGAAAGTGTCACGCGGGATGTGGCGCGACGTGTTCCCCTCCGTCCCCGTCGAAGAAGTTCCCATCGACGGACTCGTCAATGGCGTTCATACCTCCACGTGGATCAGCCACGACATGGCAGGCCTGTATGACCGGTACCTCGGCCCGCGCTGGTCGGAACAGCCCAGCGACACCGAAATCTGGCAACGCGCGAGCAAAATCCCCGACGAAGAACTCTGGCGCACCCACGAACGTCGCCGCGAACGGACAATCGCTTTCACGCGAAAACGCCTCCAGGCCTGTGCCCGCAAGCGCGGCGCCAGCCAAACCGAAATCAAAGCCGCCAGTGAAGTCCTCGACCCCGAAGCGCTGACCATCGGCTTTGCGCGCCGCTTCGCGACCTACAAACGCGCCGAGCTGCTCTTTGCCGATCTCGACCGCCTCGAGAGAATCCTCTCCCAGCCCGGCCGAAAGGTCCAATTCCTCTTCGCCGGTAAGGCCCACCCCAAAGACACGCCCGGGAAAGAACTCATCCGGAAAATCGTCCACATCTCCCGCCAGCCACGCTTCGCCAAGTCCATCGTCTTCATCGAAGACTATGACATGAACGTCGCACGGTATATGGTCCAGGGCGTGGATGTCTGGCTGAACACCCCCCTGCGCCCGCTGGAAGCGTCCGGCACGAGTGGCATGAAAGTCGCCGCCAATGGCGGGCTGAACCTGTCGATCCTCGACGGCTGGTGGGACGAGGGGTACGATCCCTCCCACGGCTGGGCCATCGGCGCGGGCGAACACTATGACGACTACGACTATCAAAACGAGGTCGAATCGTGCGCGATCTACGACCTGCTCGAGAACGAAGTCGTCCCCACCTTCTATGACCGCGGCAGCGACACTCTCCCGCGCAAGTGGGTCGCCATGATGAAGCAGGCCGTCTGCCAACTCGCCCCGATGTTCAACTCCAACCGCATGGTCCGCCAGTACATCGAGACGTGCTACCTCCCCGCGAGTGCAAACTGCACCACCTTCGGCGAAAACGACCTGACCGTCGCCAAAGACCTTGCACACTGGAAACACCACATCAAGGCAACCTTCTCGAAAATACGCATCCTCTCGGTGAAGGACACGACCACCCCAGACATGCCCTCGCGTGTGGGAGTCCCCATCGAAGTCCACGTCGAGCTGACGGCAGGCGACCTGACCGAAGCAGACCTCGTCGTCGAAGTCGTCGCCGGGCGCATTCTGGACAATGGCGAGATGACCTTTGCCCGAGGATTCCCGATGGAATTCCAAGGCGCGACCAAAAAAGGACATCTACTCTACAGCGCCTCGACTCCACCCAACCGCACAGGCCGATTCGGCTATACCGTGCGCGTCTGCCCCGCCAAAGATTCCAAAACCGATCCCAGCATGAACGCCCTGATCCGATGGGCATAACTGCAAATTCTGCTTGAAAAATGGACGGGTTGAGGGTATTCTTTGCTCTCTTGAGACCAAAGCCCAAACAACGACTCCGAATGAACACCACTACGACAACAACTACGACGTGCTAGTTGGCCGGCGGCAATCCCGCCTGTCCCCGCACGTCCTCTGTCAAGTGGACCGCATTTGGAGTCGTTTTTCATAGCCAACCAACAGGAGCCTCCCATGACTCAGGTCAAACTTCCCGATGGATCGATCCGAGACCTCCCCGCCGGCGCGAGTGCCCTCGACGTCGCCCGTGATATTTCCGAAGGCCTTGCCCGCACAGCCGTTGCCGCCAAGGTCGACGGTGTGGTGTGCGATCTTGCGACCACCCTGCCCGACGAATGCGAAGTCGCTCTGCTGACCCCGCGTGACGGCGAGTCGATGGAAATTTTGCGCCACTCGGCCGCGCACATCCTCGCCCAAGCCGTCCGCCGCCTCCACGGCGAGCAGGTCCAATACTGCATTGGCCCGGCGCTGATGGACGACTTCCAATATGGCTTCTACTACGACTTTGACCTCGGCGATGCAAAAATCACCGACGACGACCTCAAGGCCATCGAGGCCGAAATGAAAAAAATCGTCAAAGAAAAACTCCCCATCGCCCGCGAAGATCTGTCCGCAGCCGATGCCAAAGCCAAACTCGCCGGCCTCGGCCAACACTACAAAATCGAGATGATCGACGACATGAGCTCCGAGGAACAGGCGGCCGGCATCGCGCTGTATACCCAGGGCGAATTCACCGACATGTGCCGCGGCCCGCACCTCCAAACCACCGGCCAGCTCGGCAAAGGCTTTAAGCTGCTGTCCGTGGCCGGGGCCTACTGGCGCGGCGACGAAGCCAACAAAATGCTCACCCGCATCTATGGCAACGCATTCTTCGACAAGAAAGAACTCGCCGCTCACCTCGCGAAACTCGAAGAAGCGAAAAAACGCGACCACCGGATCATCGGCAAGGAGATGGACCTGTTCCTTCTCGACGAAAAAGTCGGCCCGGGGATGCCCATGTGGCTGCCCAAGGGCGCGGTTCTTCGCACCGAACTCGAAGCGTGGCTGCGCGGATTGCTGACCAAGGCAGGCTACTCGATGGTCTACAGTCCGCAGATCGGCAAGCTCGACCTGTACCGCACCTCCGGGCACTACCCATACTACAAGGACTCGCAATTCCCTCCGATCACCTTCGAAGACGAAGGCCACGAGGATGACGGATTTTTGCTGCGCCCGATGAACTGCCCCCACCACGTCCAGATGTTCAAACACGGCCAACACAGCTATCGCGACCTGCCGCTGCGCTACGCAGAATTCGGCCAGGTCTATCGCTGGGAACAGTCCGGCGAGCTCAATGGCCTGACCCGCGTGCGGGCATTCACCCAAGACGACGCGCACATTTTCTGCACGCCCGAACAGCTCGAAGCGGAAATCGAATCGTGCGTCGCGCTGGTGCAGACGATTTTCGAGACCCTCGACCTGACCGACTATTCCGTTCGCATCTCCCTGCGCGACCCCGACAGCGACAAGTACGTCGGCAGCGACGAAAACTGGGAACTCGCCGAAGAGAACATCCGCCACGTCGTGAAGAAACTCGGGCTGGACTACGTCGAGCAGATCGGCGAGGCCGCGTTCTATGGCCCGAAGATCGACTTCGTCGTGACCGACTGCATCGGCCGTGAATGGCAGCTCGGGACCGTCCAAGTCGACTACAATCTGCCCGAACGATTCGACATTTCCTACATCGGCTCGGACAACACCGCCCACCGCCCGGTGATGATCCACCGCGCACCGCTGGGCTCGTTCGAGCGATTCATCGGGATCCTCATCGAGCACTTCGCAGGCGACTTCCCGCTGTGGCTGGCGCCGACGCAAGTCGCCGTCCTGCCCGTGAGCGAAAAATATGACGACTACGCCCAGCAGGTCACACAGCAACTGCGCGATGCCGGGCTACGGGTCGATTTCGATCACACGTCGGACAAGGTCGGCGCGAAAATTCGCCGGGCCACCCTCGCGAAAATCCCCTACATGGTCATTCTCGGCGAAAAAGAGGCCGAGGCCCAAACCGTCGCCGCCCGCGGCCGCAAAGCTGGCGATCTCGGCGTGATGTCCATTGCCGATTTCGTCGAAGCACTGGCCCAAGAACGCGATACGCAGGGCGAAACCTCGCTGATTCCGGCCAAAATTGCCGACGAACCGGCTGAGTAGAACCACGAAAATTTCCCCCGAACCCGGGAAACCCATTGACAGGAACGATATACAAATCGTAGGATACCACTTCCCGCAGATTGGTTCTGCCGGAAATCACCGCCCCACTCAGGAGAGACTACCATCGCAACCCAGGAACAACGCATCAATCATCGGATCCGTATCTCGCCCATCCGCGTCATCGACGAAACCGGCGAACAAGTTGGCATCGTAGAAACCCGTCAGGCTTTGGCCATGGCCCAGGAGCGCGGACTCGACCTCGTCGAAGTCTCGCCCAACGTCCGCCCGCCGGGTTGCCGGATCATGGACTTCGGCAAGTTCAAATATGAGCAGAAGAAGAAAATGCGCAAGGCCAAGGCCGCCACGCACGAGACCCAGCTCAAAGGCGTCACCATCCGTACGCCCAAGATCGGCGTGCACGATTTGATGATCAAGGTCAATCACGCGCGCGAATTCCTCGAACGCGGCGACCGCGTTCAGTTTGCCCTGCGCTTCCGTGGCCGCGAACTTGCCCACATCGACGAAGGCAAGAAGATCTTCGAGAAGATCAAGTCCGAACTGGAAGACTGCTCGAAAGTCACCCAGAACTACCGCTTCGAAGCGCGCCGCCTGAGCATGATCCTCGCGCCGCTGAAGAAGAACTAAAAACCCCACCAATCCCCCCTCTTGCCAAACACGCCATGGAACGATGGGGGTATTCGATGAACTGGATCATGTTGTATTCTAAACAATCAACATGATAATTTGATCGTACGCTCTTCTGGGCAGGAGACAGCTCCCCCAAGAAGTCCAATCGGAAATTACAAATCTACCAAATCATCCTATCTGGAAATTTCAAGATGGTCGGTGCAGTATAGATAAGAATGAAAATGGACAAACTTACCTTTTCAATCATTGTCCCGGTCTATAACGGCGAGCGCTTTCTTGACAAAGCTCTGAGCTCCTGTCTCCAGCAGACGGTCTCGCCGCATGAAATCATTCTGATCAATGACGGGTCAACCGATACCAGTGCAACAATTTGCGACACCTATGCTGGCCAATATCCCAATGTGTTTGCATATCATCAGTCCAATCAAGGGGCAAGCTCCGCTAGAAACTTTGGGATTTCCAAAGCCCAAGGAGAGTATGTTGTTTTTCTGGATTGTGATGATTTCCTTGTATTGGATACACTGGAAACGTTTCACGACTTGGCTGTCCAATGGGATACACCAGATCTTTTACTCGGGTCATACGTTCAACTCAATCATTCCGACCATTCCACTCCCCCGGTTGAAAAAAAGAAAGACCTCTCGCTCCCTTCCTCCCCCGTCTGGGATTCTGGCCTCGATGCTTTTGCTTATCTACTCAGCACCAGGCAACATCAACCCATGGCATGCCTCAAAATTTGTCGTCTTGATTTTCTTGTTCAAAACGATCTCTATTTTATTCCAAACATGATTTGCGAAGATGAAGAATGGAGCGTCCGAGCGTTTCTCTGTGCAAACCGAGTCGCCGCAACTTCCCACGCATTTTATCAGTACGAAAAAAGAGGCAACTCCATCTCTACGACATTTGATGAACAATTCCTAACGGGTTCCATTCGAGCATGTTATGAAATCGATTCGTTTTTATCCAAGTGTGATTTATCTCTGCAACATAGCAAGCTCATCCTAAACTGGCTGTCCAAAAGGATATGCCGGCTCTTTGCCAGACACAAAAAAAGAGGCTTTTCCAAGTCAATTCTCATTCAAACATTTGCCATCTATTTCGCGCCGAGAAATGACAACTTGATCTATTGCCGAAAGAAACAACTCTCATTCAGAAATCGATTCCACCTCTGGATGGTAACCCATGCAAACAATCCGATTGTGTGGAATCTGATCGGACACCTGTAACAAAGAATTCGTTTCCATCCTTTTTAGGCAATCACAATACCCTTCCCCAGTCGGCATCATATGTATCGGTTGTTACAAAATCCAACAGAAGGCGCGCCATGCGAGCAGGATTGAATTCCTTATGGCAGTGATGCATCCCAGCCAGAGAAATTGAATCGCGTTCCTCTTCTTTTCTGAGGTAATACTCCACCAATTCGAAAAAATGGTCCGCATCCTTAAAATACCTCAGATGTTCTCGGTCGCGAAACAACAATTCGGACTGTGGCACTTCCTTGGCAAGGACAAGCGAGCCGCAAGAAACGGCTGCAGTGAGACGATCTGAGTGATATCGAGAAATATTGTTTTCCGCATTAATGCTCAAAACGATTTTTGAATTCGAATATGCTTCATAACATTGAATACCATAAATTGTATTCTTATCGAACGTCCCATAGAGTTTTCCATTTGGGAAGGTTTTTAATCTATGTAATATGTCAAGTCGGTCTGGGTCACATCCACCAGAATGGTTAAGCTTTCCAGTAAACAGTACATCTGCACCCAATTTTGGATTCCTGGGATAGGGGCGATGAATATCGGGGTCACATGGCACGGGGAAGAAAGCAACATGAGGAACGCCGATCTGGCTGTAGTGTTCCATCCAGTCCCCCGCGTCAGTGACTATCATTTTGTCACATTCGGCACCAATGTAGGTACGCTCAGAGGATGTATTTGGCCACGCGTCAATATCTCGCCCCACGATGGGGACACCAGGAGCAAATGTCCTGATGGTTTGAATCGTCTTTGGGCCAAGGATTCTTCGACAGAAGACTAACACCAAGTCAGGCCGATATGCATCAATGACTTTCCCCAAACACTGGTCGGCATACCGATATGCATCGTACCCCTTAAACTTCGAGAGGAGACCACTGTTCGATCTGCTACGTAAAATTGATTCATAGCAGACCAGTTGAACATCAATCCCATTTTGAATCAATCCCTTCGCCCAGTATCGAGATTCCACCTGACAAGACCTTGGCTTCCCGGAATGAGACCGATGGACCATTAAAACTCGGCGAATATTGCTTTGCTGTATCATTAATCCCGCTTCAGGAATAAAAGGGTGTGAAAACCAGTTTGAGCCAATATATCGAAAACTCATATCCTTGTCAATACATCACCAACGACCCTTCTTCGGACAGGAGTCCTCACGGAGTCCTGTCGTTTTTATGCGCATAAAAAAGCGGCGAGTCGCCCCGCCGCTTGATCGTGTCTGGTCATTCAATGAAGCTAGTTCTTCGTTTTGGCGCGCTTGGCAACCGGTCCATCTTCCTCGTCAGCCGAGACCAACTCACCCGCACCATTCAATTTGAGCTTGAGGAACGCCTTGCCTGACTTGGTTATCACGAGATTCCCGCCGGCCTCTTTCCAGCGCATTTTCGCCCATCCCTTGCTCGTTTTCCCATCAATGGTTTGTCGAACTTTTCCATCGGAAAGAATGGTACGGACAAATGGGTTCTTTGAATAATAGCGTTTCGACTTTGAGTATTGTATAATGCGGTCAT
>JABGPZ010000015.1 GCA_018644725.1 Phycisphaerales bacterium | reverse complement strand
GGGCTTACGCCCCCGGCTATCGACGGCCGGCCTTTCAGGCCTCAATTCACACAAAGAAACAGAAACAATCTCATCATCTACTTTGCATCGTGGGAAACTTTGATGTTCTATACAGAGCAGCAGGAGTCCCCATATTTTCTGTCCTCGATTTTGCCTACTGGTCGAGGGAGTCGTCGTGGAGGACGTCTTGAACGGGGCCCATCGACATGACCTTTTTGATCAGGCCGTTGATCTTGCGCGTGGTTTTGTTGCGCAGCGAGAACTCGGCCGGGTTGATCACCTGCGTGGCGTGGGCGAGGTGGATGATCGACTTGCCCATTTCGCGTTCGGGGATGTGGACCATGTCGTACCCGCCGTCTTCGAGATCGAAGTGCATCTTTTTGCCGGCGGTGATTCCCTCGTCGCGCCCGAGCTCGAAGGTCATTCCTTCGGACTTCAAAATCTCCGTGCGATACAGGCTGCAGATCGTCCGGTTGTAGTAGCGGTGCTTGCCCAGCGGGTCGGGCGTGCGCAACAGCTTGCGCTTCATCGTGCGATAGTCGGTGAGCATCTTGACCCACTCGCGCCAGCGCGGCGTGAGTTCGATTTTCCCCGAGCCGACTCCCGCGACGTTGGGCGAATCGAAATGGGAAATCAGATCGCTCAGCCATCCTTCGCGCAGGACAAACGTGTCCGAGTGCATCGAGATAAAGAATTCCGTCGTGCACGCCTCGAGGGCGAGGTCGAGTGCCCGGGCGTGGCTGCGGCCGCCGCTGTCGTCGCCGGAGGTGTCGCGTTCGAGCAGGGTGATCCAGTCGAGGCCGCGGAGATAGTCGAGCGATTCATCGTCCGAGTGGTTGTCGACCACGACGACGTCACAGGGGTAGGTTGTGAACTTGCGAATGCTTCGCAGGCACAGCCGCGTGAAGTCGAGGGTCTTGTAGTTGACGATGCAGATCGTCGCTTTGCCGGGGGTGAATTCAGACATGGTCGTTGTCTCTCTCGGAAAGGAATTGCTTGAGGGGCTCTTGCCAGGGGAGGATGGGCGCGGGGAGCAGGGCCTGGATTTTGCTACAGTCGAAGCGGCTGTTGAGAGGCCGCTGGGCGGGGGTCTCGAAGGCGGATGATTGGCAGGGGAGGATTTCGATGTCCCGGCCGAGGTGCGCGAAGATGGTTTGGGCAACTTCGAATCGACTGGCGAATCCGTCGGCGGCAAAGTGGAACACGCCGGCGGGCTGTTTCTCCAGCAGCACCAGCAGGGCCTCGGCGACTTCGCGGGTCGAGGTCTGCGCGCCGATCTGATCGTCGATGACTGTCAGGCTCGGGCGGGTTTGCCCCGCGGCGATGATCTTGGTGATGAAGTTCGCGCCGCCGTGGCCATAGGTCCATTGCACGCGCACGACGCACGCGGCGGGGTTGGCTTGCTGGAGGAGCCGCTCGCCGTCGAGCTTGGTCTGCCCATAGACATTGATCGGCCGAGGGTCGTCGGTTTCGCGATAGGGGGATTCCTGCTGGCCGTCGAACACGAAGTCGGTGCTGATGTGCAGGAGGTAGGTGTCCTGCTGGCGACACAGCCGCGCGAGGGTTCCCACGGCATCGGCGTTGATGCGGCGGGCGAGGTCGCGTTCGCTTTCGGCGCGGTCGACGTTGGTGTAGGCCGCACAGTTGACGACTGCACCGGCCGAGGCGACGACTTCGGCGAGGGCTGCTTCGTCGGTGATGTCAAACTCGGGCAGGTCATACACAACGCAGGCCAGGCCGCGTTGCTCACAGGCTGCGACGAGGTCGCTTCCGAGCATTCCCTTGCCGCCGAGAATGGCAACGGGGTTACCCATCTTGGCGTGTCCAGTCATAGGGAATCTCGTTGTCGTGGGCGGCGGTGCGGAACTCGTCGGGATTGCTGTAGTCGTACATTTCGCTGACCATATTCAGGATAATCGCCTCGGTCTGTCCGACGCACATCCAGCCGTGCTGGATCCCCGGGGGAATCTTCAGCATTCCGGGGCAGTGTTCTCCAAGGTAGACTTCGTTGACCACGCCGAAGGTGGGGGAGTCTTCCCGCGCGTCATAGAGCGCGATTTTGATGCGGCCGCGGATGACGTAGAAGTGGTCGGTCTGAATTTTGTGGAAGTGCCACGCCTTGACCACATCCGGGTAGGTCGTGGTGAAATAGACCTGTCCGAACTTTTTGAACCACGGATCGTCGGCGCGCATGATTTCGCCCAGACGGCCTCGTTCATCGGGGATCACTTTCGCCCGGCGCGCTTCGACGCCATCGATCAGGCTCCCCGAGCCGCGGACAATCAGTCCTTCGTCCATAAAGACCATTTTCAGGGGTGCAGGTTGAGTTCCCATCGGGTATTCCTTCTTCAGAGGGTAAATGTCTATACTTCAAATGGTGCCACGGGCCACCAAGGTCAGGCCAGTGTTCAAGTCTCGCCCATTGTATCGATTTGACAAGATTGCTTGCAAGCATATTCGAGGGTTCGTCCAAGATTCCCC
>JABGPZ010000075.1 GCA_018644725.1 Phycisphaerales bacterium | reverse complement strand
GACCGCATTATACAATACTCAAAGTCGAAACGCTATTATTCAAAGAACCCTTAAGGAGATACCCATGGCTGGTAGCAGTTACGGACTGGAATTTCGCATTACAACCTTCGGCGAATCGCACGGCAAGGCCATCGGCGTAATCGTCGACGGCGTCACGCCCGGGCTCGAACTCTCGCCCGAGGACATTCAGCCACACCTCGCGCGTCGCCGCCCGGGCCAAAGCTCCATCACCACGCCCCGCGACGAGACCGACAGCGTCGAGATTCTTTCGGGCGTATTCGAGGGCAAAACCACCGGCACGCCGATCACGCTCGTCGTGTTCAATCAGGACCAGCGCAGCCGCGATTACAGCGAGATCATGGCCAAGTTCCGCCCCGGCCACGCCGACGCGACCTACCTCACCAAATACGGCCTGCGCGACTATCGCGGGAGCGGGCGCGCAAGTGGGCGCGAGACCATCGGACGCGTTGCCGCAGGTGCGATTGCGCTGAAACTATTGGCGCAAAAAGGAATTACCATCACGGCCTATACCCGCCGCGCTGCGGGTGTGGAGTGCAAGACGATCGATTTTGACGTGATCGAACAGAACCCCGTCCGCGCCGCGGATGCCGATGCTGCGGCCGAAATGGTCCGCCGCATCGAAAAACTCGCCGAAGAAGGCAACTCCACCGGCGGCATCGTCGAATGTGTCGTACAGGGCATGCCCGTCGGGCTCGGCGAGCCGGTGTTCGACAAACTCGACGCGGAAATCGCCAAGGCGATGCTCTCGCTCGGCGCGGTCAAGGGCATCGAATTCGGTGCGGGCTTCGCAGCGGCCGACATGACCGGCGTGGAACACAACGACGAAATCGCGGCCGACGGCCACCTCACCAACAACGCCGGCGGCATCCTGGGCGGGATCAGCTCGGGCGAAGATCTCACCTTCCGCATCGCCGTCAAGCCCCCCGCTTCGATCAAGGCCGAGCAGAAGACCGTCGACGTCGAGGGACGCGAAACCACAATTTCGACCCACGGCCGACACGATCCGATCATTTGTCCGCGCATCGTGCCCGTCGTCGAATCGATGGCCGCCATCGCCGTTCTCGACCTCCTCAAACGTCACGCCGCACTTCTGGCGTAATTAATCAAAGACGACGGTGCGTTGGCCGCAAACTTCCACGCGGTGATGGAGGTGCGCCCAGATTGCACGCGAGAGGACCGTTTTTTCCAGGTCGCGCCCTTTGCGCACCAACTGCTCGACGCTGTCTCGGTGAGTGATCGCCGCGACGTCCTGTGCGATGATCGGCCCCCCGTCCAGCTCGGCCGTAACATAGTGACTCGTCGCGCCGATGATTTTCACGCCGCGCTCGTGCGCCTGGTGATACGGCCGACCGCCGGGAAACGCCGGCAAAAACGAATGGTGAATGTTGATGACCCGATCCGGATAGCGCTCGATGAACGCCGGGCTGAGGATCTGCATGTAGCGCGCGAGGACGACAAAATCGACGTCGTTCTCGGCGAGTAATTCCAGCGTGCGCGCTTCCTGCTCGGCCTTGGTCTCGGCCGAAATCGGCAACACGTGAAACGGAATCCCAAACCGCTCAGCGATGGACCCCAGGTCGGGATGATTCGACACGATCAGCGGCACTTCAACGTCCCACTCGCCCGACTCGATCCGCGAGAGAATGTCGAACAGGCAGTGCGACAGTTTCGAAACAAAAATCGCCATCCGCAGCGGCCGATCCGAAAACTCCAGCGACCAGTGCATCTGTTCCTGCTTCGATGCGACCAACGTCTGGAACTGTTCAGCAATCTTTTCGCGCGGGATCGCAAAGTCCGCGCAGTCCCACTCCACACGCATCACAAACATGCCGCAGTCGCAATCAACATGCTCGGCGAGATTCACAATGTTGCCGTTGTTCGCGAGAATGAAACTGGTAATCACGGCTACCAGCCCCTTGCGGTCGGCGCAGTGAATCCGAAGAATCGCGTTGGATGTGGGTGCAGGCATAATGATCTCCTACGACAAGAGTATTCAATCCCGCAAGAAATGTCAACGAATAGAGCATTTTATGCGCCGTAGGCCCGCGGCATGCCGTGCCCTTTTGTAATTTGTTTTCTCCATCGTATGGGCGCTGCTTGCCGCGCCCATTTGTACTTTGTTTTTTGTGTGTATTGTGGTGCGGCGACGTCCACAGACAGGCATCTTGCCTGCCCTTGTTTCTGTTTTTCTGTTCGTTGTTGTAGGGGCGAAAAATCTTTCGCCCTTATTTTCATTTTCTGTAATCTCGACGGTAAAACAAAAAAAGATGGGCGAAAGATTTTTCGCCCCTACGACACAAACATGCTGAAAACAAAACCAAAGGGATCCATCGGTTATCCCGTGCGTTTGGGCCGGTTCAGTGCTTCGAGAAGCTGGCTGAATTCTTCGGGCATGTCGCTGCGGTCATCGGGAAATTGGCCCGTTTCGTCCACGGCCTGTTGCTGTAAGGAATAGACCCACGGCAGGAGCTTCAGCGGCGGCAGATGCGACGCGGCGAGCAAAAGTTGCCAGAGGATTCGATGATGTTCGTTGATGGGCTGAGGCATGACTCGCCTCCTTCCTGTATGTCCCGTCACAACATCATAGCGGGCCCACCAGGATTTTTCTAAAACGCCAAAATTGCACCCATGTCAGTCGCGGCTGGACATGACGTAGAATGTCAGGCTCATGCCCTGGAACAAGATCGCCACGAGGATGCGGAAAATCGCGTCCATGTGGGGCGCGGGAGCGTCGGAGAAATATTTCACGCCCGCGAGGATCAGGAACATCACAGCGAACATTTGCGCGAGTCCGCCGATAAAGCGCGGAATATCGAAGGAAGAAGACTCGCCGTTGAGCGCGCTGGGAGTGTGCATGGTGGGATCGGTTTCGAAGTGCATCTTCGGCTCGGTGAGCGGCTTGGCCGTCAGGCGCGGAACCACCGTGGCCTTGGCGTGCGGCAGATCGGTCGTCGGTGCTTCGGGACGCGCAGACATAGCAGGCTCGTCAACGTCCTCTTCATCTTCTACCTCTACCTCTTCCTCGTCAACTTCTTCTTCCTCTTCATCGTCGTCATCCGGCTCGTCATCGTCCTCTACGTCTTCTTCGACGGTCTCGTCATAGTCGTCGTCGAGCTGATCGTCTTCATCGTCGATTTCATCATCTCCAGCCAGATCGTCCGGGTCGAGAGATTCTTCTGGCTCCTCGGAGTCATCCGAATCGTTCTCGTCGTCGCTCTGGCCGAGCAACGCCTCGGGCGGCAACTCAGCCGCTTGGGGCTCCACGGGGAACTCCTCGGCCGGGACATCCTCGATGGGCTCCGGTGCGTCTTCGGCCGGCTCGTCGGCCGGTTGATTGAACAGCGTCACCGGTTCGGGGGCAGCCACAGCCACGTCTTCGACCTTGGGCACGTTGTGAACCGTGTTCTGATCGAGAATATATTCCGTCGCCTCCAACAACGATCCGACGTGTGCGTCGGGCGTATACAACAGGCCGTCTTCGGCGTGGGTGCTGTCGGCCGTGTCGGAAAATTCGATGCGGATCGTCTTGCAGCCCGAGCGCTTGCCGGCTGCGACGTCGTCGGGCTTGTCGCCGACCATCCAGCTCGCCGACAGATCCAGGCTCATCTCGCCGGCCGCCTGAAGCAGCATCCCCGGCGCGGGTTTGCGCAGGTTGCTCGCGCGGGTATATTGCGGCACGACGCCCTTGACGTGGTACGGGCAATAGTAAATCGCGTCGACCGTCGCTCCGAAGTCCCGAAGCTGTCGGCGCATTTCGTCGTGAATCTCGCTGAGGCGATCCTCCGTGAGCATCCCGCGGGCAATGCCCGACTGGTTGGTCACCACCACCACGCGGAAGCCGGCCTCGTTGAGCAAGCGAATCGCTTCGCCCGCGCCCTCGAGGAGTTCCACCTGGGCAGGGTCCGACAGGTATCCCGGATCGTTGAGGATCGTCCCGTCACGGTCGAGAAACACGGCTCTATTCATCATAGTCTCCCATGTGTTCGCGCAGTTCGGCTTCAATTTCATCTCGGCGGATCGGCACGACGCCGAATCGTTCGACCTCGAGTCCACCCGCGACGTTGCTCAGTGCGACGGCCTCGGGCAGGTTCGCCCCGCTGGCCAGCGCGAGAGACAACATCGCCATGACCACGTCGCCCGCGCCGGTGACGTCATAGACTTTCCGCTCGCGGGTGGGAACGTGAACGCCTTTGCGGCCATCTTCGACGACGTAGGCGCCTTCTTTGTCGAGGGTCACCACGACCGCGCGGCCTTGGGTCTGCTCCAAGAGCAAGTGTCCGGCGCGGTCCGCGTCGTCGCAAGTTTGAATGTCGATGCCGCTCGCGTGAGAGGCCTCATAGCGGTTGGGCGTAATCACACCCGCCCCGCGATAGCGGCGATAGTCGTCGGTGAGATAGGGGTCGATCACGCTGAGTACGCCCTGGGCGGCGGCCGCAGAAAGCCACACCGGCAGAGTGTTTTCGCACAGCAGTCCCTTGCCATAATCTTCCACGGCCAGCACGTCGGCCCCGGCGAGCGACGCAGTAATCGTCGCGGAAATCGTCGCGGCCAGGTCGGTGGAGATCGGTGAAGCGTCTTCTTCGTCCACGCGCAGAATCTGCTGGGCGTGGCGGTGTTGGGCAAGGCCGACCATGCGGCTTTTGGTGATCGTGGGACGCGTGGCATCGATTTGAAGATTCGCCGTCGCGCCACACTCTTCGAGCAGGCGGGTCATCGTTTTGCCGTTGGCATCGTCGCCGATGGTCCCGACGCATTCGACCTTCGCGCCGAGCGTTGCGAGAGCGTTGGCCACGTTGGCGGCCCCGCCGAGACGCACGTCGCGCCGCACCACCCGCAACACCGGCACGGGTGCTTCGGGGCTGATGCGCTCGACATCGCCATAGACAAATTCGTCCAACATCAAGTCCCCCACCAGCAGCACGCGCGGCGAGGCGATCCGTTCAAGTTGTTCCAGCAATTTTCGCATGAAAAAATTGTACCGCCCGAGGGCCACAAACGCAAGCCACACGCTTTACTCGAAGCGTAAAATTCCGTATGATACGAGCGAACCAAGGAGGCATTATGTCAGGACTCGGAGTCAATATCGATCACGTTGCCACGATTCGCCAGGCCCGCCGCACGGTCGAACCCGACCCGGTATGGGCCGCCGTCGAGGCCGAACTCGCTGGCGCGTCGTGCATCACCGCCCACTTGCGCGTCGACCGGCGTCACCTGCAGGACCGCGATATCTACCTTCTGCGCCAAACCGTGCGAAGCCGCCTGAACTTCGAGATGTCGCTGAACGAAGAAATCGTCGCCATCGCCGAAGACATCCGCCCCCACCAGGCCTCGCTCGTGCCGGAAAATCGCGAAGAGGTCACCACCGAAGGCGGCCTCGACGTCGTCGGGCAATTCGAGCGCGTCCAGGAAGTCACCGAACGCCTCGCCAGCCACGGCATCGTCGTCAGCGCGTTCATCGACCCCGTCGAAGAGCAAATCCAAGCCGCCAAGCGCGCGGGCTGCCGGGCAATCGAGCTGCACACGGGAACCTATGCCAACGCCTGCCTGCCGCCCGACGGGTCGCTGCCGAGCGACGCAGAGGTCCATCTCCAACTCGATGCGCTCGCCGAAGGGCTCGACATCGGGCTCGACGAAGGTCTGATCGTCCACGCCGGCCACGGCCTGACGTACACCAACGTCCAACCCGTCGCGCGCCTCGGGGGGTTCGACGAATTCAACATTGGCCACTCCATCATCGCCCGTAGCGTCTTCAGCGGCCTGCGCGATGCGGTGATCGAAATGAAGACCCTCATCGAAACGGCCATGGAAGCGGATTGATTTCCGCCCCATGCGCGGCTACAATCGAGGCCGCTGAACACGATTTCACTTTCCAATAAGGATTCGCAATATGACTGAACGACTTCAACTTCAAGGCTCGATGGTCGCCATCGTCACTCCCTTTTCCGGCGGCGAAGTGGACTACGCCACGCTGGGCAACCTCGTCGAATATCAGATCGAGGGCGGCACGCAAGCCATCGTCCCCTGCGGCACGACCGGCGAAAGCCCCACCCTCAGCCACGAAGAACACGACAAGGTGATCGAATTCGTGATCGACAAAGTTGCCAAGCGCGTTCCAGTGATCGCCGGGACGGGGTCGAACTCGACGGCCGAAGCGGCGCGGCTGACCAAGCGCGCCAAAGACGCTGGCGCTGATGCGTGCCTGATGGTCAACCCCTACTACAACAAGCCGCCCCAACGCGGTATGTTCGACCACATCGAGCGCATCGCCGAAGCCGAGCTACCGATCATGCTCTACAACATCCCCGGCCGTACCGGCATTGAACTCGCCGCAGACACCATCGCCGCGATGTACGAAAAAATTCCCTACGTCGTCGCCATCAAAGAAGCCACCGGCAGCCTGGACATGGCCTCGGCCATCGCGACCGCCTGCGACATCACCATCGTCTCGGGCGATGATTCGCTGACGCTGCCCATCGCGGCCGTCGGCGGCAAAGGCGTCGTCAGCGTCCTCGCGAACATCCTCCCGCGCGAAGTGCGCACCCTGTGCGACCACATCGCCGCAGGTGACCTCGCCGCCGCCCAGACCCAGCACAAGCGCCTGTTCCCGATGTTCAAAGCCCAGTTCTGCGAAACCAACCCCATCCCGATCAAGGCCGCCATGGCGATGGCTGGGTTGTGCAACAACGAACTGCGCCTGCCGATGGCGACCATGGACGAAGCCCTCGAACCCATGCTCCGCGAAACCTTCAACCCATTCATTGACATGAAATAGCGAACGGCAAGCACTCAAGACACCACGCATTTACAAAGCGGCTCTTCGAAGTCGCTTTTTTATTTCGTTCGCAATTCCCACACGTCGCCTTCGAAAAACTGGAACAGGAAAATCCGATCAAACATCGATTCGTAGGGGTGCGCAAGCAATGTGTCGCTGATCGTGCCGCTGCTGGAGAGGTGCGCGCCGTTGGCCACGATCAGCAACCACATCGCGTCGAGGGTCAGATCATAGCCGAAATATTTACGATTTTTTCGCGCGAGGATCGTCTCGATTTCCACGGGCGTGATGTCGCTGACCGTGCCACACTCGGCCGTGGTCCACAAGCTCCCGGGCAGAGTCTTGGCGCGCGAAACCGTGATCTGGCGCACACCGGCGGGATAGCGCAGGCGATTCGCCCAGTTCTCCACGACGACGGCCATCGGCTTGGCGCGATCCACCTGCATCAACACCATATCGCCGAGCTTCGCGGCGCGCTCGGGCACATCCTTGGAATAGACAGGAACGGATTCGTCAAACTCCACCGACACGAACAGCGGCAACGCGCTGCGGTGTTCGACATAGATCTGCGCCTGCTGGAGCAAAAAATGGCGCATCGATTCCTGCTCCTGCATAGGCCGACCATTGCGCGGCGGCTTGCGGAAATATTGCGTCACTTCGATCCCCAGCGTATCGTCCACGACAAAATCGGGACACTCGCTGGGGTAAATTTCGCCGGAAGGAAACGCCCCCGCCATCTGATGGGCAAACTGCGAGACATACCCCGTCTCGAGTTCTTTTTTGCCAATCTGCTGGCGCTTGGGCTTCTCGCGGCGCACGCGAGTTACTCCTCGTCCAGCTCCGCCGACAAGATCGGCTTGACGCCACACTTGGCGGAAATCTCGTTGGCGATCAGATCGCTCATCGTCCGGTCAAAGCCAAGCGGCGTAAACACGCGCGGGCTGTCCTGGCCGATGGCCATTCGCCGTTTTTGCTCGGGCGTGAGCAACGTCGGCCGAATCAAATCTTCATACACATAGCGATTACGCAACGCGAAGCTGCGATCTTTATAGGCCGAGCGGCTGGGGGTGCTGGTCTCGGCGACCTCGTCTTCGAGGTCTTCGGTAATGGTCGACGTGTCGGTCACCATGTTCGGTTTGGCGTTGGAGCGCGCCAGCGCCACGCGCACCGCGAAGGTATAGCTGCCGGCGGGAGTGCGCTCGATTTGCACCTCGACGGCCCGGAACATGTTGTGCAGCGCGTTCTCGCGAAGGTAATACAGATTGCTCGCATCGCGTCGCCAGGCCGACTCAAGGAGATGGCCGCTCGAAAGCGCACGCGTACTCATCAGGCCCTCGCGGCGGTCCTGCCAATCGAGCGTGAACCCATAATCCATCAACGTCCGACGCGACGCCTGCCACAGCAGTTCGTACTCCCGCTCGGCGGGGTCGGTGGGCAAACGCGGATCGGTCACCGTATGCGGTGGCGTCGGGCAACCCGCCACCAACAGCAAGCTCAATGTCAACAGGGCTTTGTACATGCCCGCATTATACCGCCTCCTCGCGTGGGGGCAACAGTTTTTTCCGCGGGGCTTTCCAGATCGCCTCCAATGCGATACAATAGACCCTCGCAATCAAAGCGCCACAAGGAGACTCCCATTTCTAAATCGTCTAAAATTTCGGTCCTTCGGATCGGCGGCGGAAGCCTGTCCGGTCGCAAGCTGTATCCCCCGCCACACGACGGCACGCGCCCGATGACGGCCATGGCGAAAAAATCGCTCTTCGGCATGGTCGCGCCGTGGGTCGCCGATGGCGTGGTGCTCGACCTGTACTGCGGGACGGGAACGCTCGGACTCGAATCGATCAGCTATGGCGCAAAACAAGTCTACTTCGCCGAGCGCGACAAGCGCGTGATCGAACGGCTGGAGAAAAATATCGACCTGTGCCACTGCGCGGACCAATGCAACCTCTGGGCGGGCAACCTCGAAGCGCGCATCGGCTATTGGCTCGAAGCGATGGAAACCAAGGCCGACCTGGTGTTCCTCGATCCGCCCTTCCCCGCGGCGCGGCAGTGGAACTTCGACCGCATGACGGAAAAACTCTTCGCGCCCCTCGCCGAGCATCTCGACGAACAGGGCCTGATCGTATTGCGCACCGACGACAGCACCACCGTGCCCGAGACCTTCGGCGAGTTGGTGCTGCTGCGCGAAAAACACTTCGGCCAGATGGTCATCCGACTCATCGGCCGGGAATCTCTACGCGACTGAATCGACACCCCAACCCGCTGCGACCTGCCGCGCATGCGCCTGTTTGGGCGCACACGCCGTTGGCCGTGCCAAGGAGCCCCTCATGGCCAAATCACAATCCACACCCATCAAAGCCTGTCAAAAACAAATCGGCTATTCCTTTGCCGACCCCTCCCTGCTCACCGTCGGGCTGACGCACACCTCCGCCGCCGTCACGCGCAACGACAGCAACGAGCGTCTGGAATTTCTCGGCGACGCGGTGCTCGGCATGTGCGTGTGCGACATGCTGTACGACCTCGAGGACGAACTCGACGAAGGGGACATGACCAAAATCAAGTCCACCGTCGTCAGCCGCAAAACCTGCGCGCGCATCGTCTTTGAAGAAGGCTTCGACGCGTTCGCCATTGTTGGCAGCGACATTGGCAAAGGGCACAAATTTCCCGAATCCGTCGCCGCAGGCCTGATCGAGGGCATCATCGGCGCAATTTATATTGATGGCGGATTCGACCCGGCCGAGGATTTTATCGAGAAATATTTCAGGCCCTTTATCGATGTTGCACTCGAAACGTCCCACCAGGACAACTTCAAATCGCTCCTCCAGCAATTCGCCCAACAGGAATTCAACGCCTCGCCACACTACATCCTGCTCGACGAAAAAGGCCCGGACCACTCCAAGTGTTTTGAAATCGCCGTGAGTATCAACGGCCAACACTACCCCGCATCGTGGGCGCCGAACAAAAAAGATGCCGAGCAGATGGCCGCAAAACGCGCACTCCAAACCCTCGGCGTCCTCGATAAAGGCAAATAATCCCGCAGCCTACAGCGCCAGTGCTTCGATGAGTTGGGCGGCAAGCTCGGCGGACGTTTCACATTCAAGACGAACTTTGCGCGTCACTTCCCCGTCGTCGGTTCCGTTGAGGCCCGCGCCCACCCAGCCGGTTTCGGTCTGCGAGACGAACACGGCTACACAACTTTGACAGCTCGCGCCCAGCCCGCGCAACACGGCGCGTTCGGCAAGGAGCGCTTCGCGCGTGGCTGCGCAGTCCACCACTCGCAATTGGTCAATCAGGGCGGTTTGCGATTCGTGCGTCTGGACCACCAACACCCCCTGCCCGCCGGCGGGGATCACCTCGGCCGTCGAGAGCGGATGAATCACCTCGGCAAATTCGTCCGCGAGGCCGCTGCGTTTGAGCCCTGCCATCGCGAGGACCACCGCATCGAGATCGGCCTTGTCTCCGGCTGCGCGAGCGAGGCGCGTTTGCACGTTGCCACGAATCGGAACGATGTTTAGATCCGGCCGAAGCGCCAACAGCGACGCCGAGCGGCGAATGCTGCCCGTGCCGACCGTCGCACCCTGGGCCAAGGCCTCGAGCGGACCATGGACGGAAACCAGTGCGTCGCGCGGGTCTTCGCGCGGGGGGACCGCCGCAATCACGAGGTCCGCGTCCATCTCGGCGGGCATGTCTTTGGCGGAATGAATCGCCAACTCCAACCGCCGCTCGCGCAACGCGGATTCCAGCTCGGCCGTGAACAGCCCCTTGCCGCCGAGTTCCACCAGCGGCCCACGCGTCGTATCGCCGCGGGTATCCAGGCCGACCAGCTCACACTCGCAGCCGAGCGCGGCGGAAATATCGTTCGCGACCTGCCCGCTCTGCGCCATGGCAAGCTGACTGGTGCGCGTGGCAATTCGAATCGTGTTGTTCACGGAATCCATCATGAATAGTGTTCCCAGCGGACGATCTCGTCCAGAGGTTTGCGCGGCTGACGCTTGGAGGGCAAATCGCGCGGATAGCCGAGAGTGAACATCTCGATAATTTTCGCGTCCTGAGGCACGGACAAAAGCTGTTTACACTGTTTCTGGTCGAAGTGGCCGATCCAGCACGTGCCGAGTCCTTCGGCCGTTGCCGCGAGGGTCATGTGGTCAATGGCAATGGCGCAATCGACCGTATCGGCCTTGACGCCGCAGAACATCGTCCGCCCACTCGTTCCGACGACGGCCACGATCACGGGGGCCTGACGCATCCACTTTTGCTCACTCGCCTCGGCGAGCGCCGCCCGGCGGGCCGAATCCCGCACTACCACAAACATCCAATTCTGCAAATTACAACCACTCGGAGCGGAGCGCCCAGCCTCCAGTATGCGCGACAACACCTCTTCGGGGATATCGCGATCCTGGTACGCCCGGACACTCCGCCGAGTGGAAACTACGTCATAGAAGTCCATCGACTATTCTTCTGTTGTTTCTTCGGCCGGTTCTTGCGTCTTCACGCTGACCATGCCCGCATCTTCGAGGATGCAGCACGCACCACACGGGTAGCACGCAAACACCAACGTGATCAACGGCAGGAGCACGAGTGCATTGGGCAGCCAAACAAAGCCCTTGGAGCGCCAGCCAAACGAGCAGCACATCCACAGAACGACCAAGAGCGGCACCATCGTCAGCCAGCCCAAAGCGTACCATTTTTTGCGAACGATGGGCTTGGGAAAGAACATCAAGGCAATGTAGGAAATGATCAAGATATAGAACAGTTCATTTGCTAATGCGGGCATTTGGCACCTCCTAAGTGCGTGGGCCGCAAGATCGCCGCCGCCCTGACGACATTCCCGCGTCCCGGATTCGTGTCGATCCATAACGCCATCGGTAAACCAACCGTTGACGTTCTCTTACAACTCTTTATCTTATCGCACATTGGGATAAGAATTCCACTATTTCCTATAAAAAGTTTTATCGATCATACAATATTCGCACACATCTGGCGATGATCGCGCACCTGATGTCAGGTTTTGATGGCATCGTGCATCAACACGCTCACCGGCCCAAAGAGCAGCGTCGGCAGACACGCCGCCCAAAACGGCGGCAGATTCAGGTAGCGACAAATGTAGATGAACCCGAAGAACGCCGCGACGATCAACACGCACAGCAGCGCCGAGGCCTTGATGTTGCGCTGACGCGAAAGAATGAACGGCAGGCCGAGCATGAGCATGATGACGTTGTTGATCGGGTTGACGAAGCGGATATATTTTGCAGTGAGAACGGCTTTGGGATCGCGCGTGGTCTGGGAGTCGAGCATGCGCGTGAGTTCTTCGTTGCTGGAATATTCCAGCATTCGGCCGGTTTGGATGAGCTCGAGTTTGAACCCGCGCAAGTCGGTCTGATAGAACACGCTGCCGCCGCGAAGCGCCCAGTGCTGTTTGAGCGGGCTGCCGGGAACCCACACGGCCTCATCGGCGAGAATGGTCGCAAGCGGAATGGGTGCCATCCTGCGTCCATCCGCTCCCATGGTTCTCGTCGGTGCATGGAACACAAAGCGCGGCTTGCGAAGTTTCCAGCCAGTGACCTTGCCCGAGGGAGCCTTGATCGTGAGAAACGCCTCGGCCGAAAGCGTCATGTTGAAATGAGAATCCGTGGCCGAGATGTTCGAGACACCCGAAAGAAATTCGCCCGGAGGGAGTTTGAAATCGGGATGGAGTTTCTGGTATTCGCGATAGGCGATGTCATGGAGCGGAACGGGGCCAAGCTCGGTAAAGATCTCTTGCCCGCCCTGGATGGTGTGCCACGGCTCGCCGCCAACGTCCGCGCGACAGGCCACCCGTCCATCAGGGCCGGTCAGCCAGCCGGACTTGCCGTCGAGGGCGCCTTCGGTCGCCTTGGTCGCGAAAATGTGCGCACGATAGGTATACTGTTTCGAGTCGCGCAGAATCCACATCGGATTGACGAGGCTCTTGGTGTTGGGATCGTACTCGCGCGCATACCACACCGTGCTGCGCTCATCAGGGACCAGGCGCACCTTGACGCCTTCGCGGTCACCGTGGGCATCCGGGTCCTGAATCAGATTCTCGCGGAGGGCGGGAATGATGTACTCTTGATCCACGGCGATCAAGGCGCTAAACGCCACCGCCGCGAGGAGAATCGGAACGACTACGCGGTGAAGGCTCACTCCACTGGCGAGCATGGCCGTCAGTTCGTTGGTATAGTTCATGCGCGCAACGGTAAACGCAGCGGCCGCGACGAGGATCGTGCCGCCCAGCTCGGAAACGTAGACGGCCATCTGGTTGGAGTAATAGACCCCCATCCAGGCGACCATGTCCATGAAGGTATAATTTTCAGACGTCGCGGGATTCACCTTATTCAGATACTCGGCGAACTCGTCCATCTTCGCACTGAGGTCGCCCACCACGCGTATCGAAAGCATCACCAGAAGGCATAGAAAAAAGCTCTGGAAATAGGATCGCAGGATGTATCGGTCGAGTGTGCGTACCATCGCTCGGATTATACCTTTCGCAATCGGTTATAGAACCACAGGTCCAGCCCCGCCACCACGACGATGCCGCACCACATGAGAATCACGCCGCTGATCTCGGAGTTGCCCGGGTTGGAGATCATATTGCGCCCCATCATCGCCAGGACCAGAACGATCACAAGCGGAATCACCGAGGTCGCAAACGCGGCCAGCAATTGCCCCCCGCGGTTGACGATGCCGAGGATTGCCCCGAGGGCCACCATCACCAGACAGCTGCTGCCATAGCAAATTCGCCAGTGCATCTCTGCGACAATTTTGCGTTTGATCTTGGCGAGACCCTTGGTGCGGAAGGTGTCAATTTCTTCCTGAAGCGTCGCATCGGTGGTGAACGTCTCGGGGTGCTTGAGAAGCTCGCCGGCGGGACGGTCGTCGAGGGCTTTGTCGTGGGGAATCGAAATCGCCGGAAGCGTCGGGCTGCTCAGAACGCCTTCGACGGCGGGATGAGTCTGCTTGACCCAGCCCGAAAGCTGGAGCGTCACGCCCGCCGCGAGGCCCATGTCGTCTTTCGCGCGGAAAAAGACCTTCAGCTGATCGGCTTCATAGTGGAATTCCCGATCCGACTCACGCCAAATCAATTTGATCCGTTTGGCGGCAATGCCATCTTTGGCGGGGATCGAATCGAAATAGACGGAATCCTTTTTGCGCGAGCATTTCGGCGCGATGATTTCGTACTGAATGGTTTTGTCGCGCAGTTCCAAAATGGGTTTCCCCGCTTTGATCGCCTTTTGGGAACGGTTGGCAAAGCGCTCCACGCGAACCTTCCAGCGGTAGTTCTCCAGTGCCTTGCTCACGGCCGGATGCAACGTCGGATCGTCATAAGTCGCCAGCAACCGCGTCCAGCTATACCCGGCCGGCTTTTCCTTCATGCCCCCCGGCAGCGGCACCTGGCGGAGCTGCTCCAGTTCGAGGCTTTCGGTCTGGGCATGGCCAGACGGCACATCGGAAATCGGGCCAACCACTTCATAGGGCGTGAGCGTAATGGCGTGCTGGCCCTCGACTTTGCTCGTAGAAAGCGTGGCATATTCCGCCGTCACAATGGTAATGGTCGCCTTGGGTTTGCCGGACGTCGGATTGCCCTTTTCCTTGGCGGGCGTATCTTCCAGCCGCACCATGACCACGCCGTGCAGAAGGTTCTTTTTTTCGTCAATGTCCGTCGCGTGGAGCATATTCCCACCCGATTGGACATAGCCCTTCTTTTGGATTTTGTTGTACGCGATCCGTTTGACGTTCCGTAAGACCTCGTCCTTGCCGGCTTTGAACATCGGCGGGGACACAAAGTTGATCAGCACCAGCGACAACAGCGTCACCCCCAGGCCCAGCCAGATCGCCGGCTTGAGGATCGTCAGGAACGAAATTCCGCTCGCACGACACGCGAGCAATTCCCGGTCCATCGCAAATCGGCCATAGACCATCGACGTCGCAAAGAGCGCCGAAAATGGCAACGTGAACGAGAGCATCACCGGCAACGTATACAAAAACAGTGCAGCGAGTTGCCCCGCGCCCAGCCCCTCCTTGCGGAGCGGTTCGAGAATGGCAAAGACCGTCATCAGCAGCGTAAACGCCACCAGCGCCAGAAGCGTGATGCGGAGCAATTCCTTCCCGAGATATCCGTGCAGTGTCTTCAGCACCGAGTGTGTGTCCTTCGCATGGGTCCAGTGAATTCAATCGTCCAACAGTATACTTCATTCCGCCGGCAAGGTCTACCCCTCAAGGCGTTTGCGGCAGGGAGATTTCCTCGGGCATCTCTGTGGTGGGGTCGGCCATCATGCCCTTGAGCATTTCAATGGTCCGAGGATCAAAGCGAGACGGGTTCTGCGAGGCATTAGGGGCCTGTTGCTGCTGAATCATGTGCAGCGTCTGGCGGGCGGCGTCGAGCTCCTGGGCCAAGCGATTGGCCTTGCCCTTCTCCATCATCCACAGGCCGGCAAATGAAATGACCAGCAAAAACCCCACCGCAACGAGTCCCGTAAGAAACGACGGGTCCTGATGCCATGGGGTCTTGTGGATTGAGTCGCTGGGTTGATCCGCCACAGTCGGCCTCACTGAAAATAGATGTTGGAAATCGACCACGGCATGACGCCCGCCTCGGTGGCGGTGATGCGCACATACCGTGCAGACACCTGCGTCAGGAGCGGGATATAGGTATACGCCCGGGTCCCCAACGAGGTCCATGCCTTACGGAAGGTTTTTCCGTCGTTGCTGATCTCGACGCTCACACGCCGGGCATAGCCGTTTTCCTGTCCGCGATGGGACAGGACCACCATATTGAAGACACAGCGGCGGCCGAGGTCGAGCGTGAATCCCGCGCCGACATAGTTGCCCTCGACGCGCGCAGCCGAGGTCGGCGAGGCGTCAATGGCGTTGTCCAGATCGGTAAACGATCCATAGCGGGACACAATGCTCCAGTGGTCCATCGGGGACATGCCCCCGGGGGGCACGCGTTGGCCGCCGGCGTTAAATTCGGGCTCGCAGCCCGTCGCCAACGCCAAAAGCATTGCAGTCAATAGTGTTCCAGTCAGTCGAATCATGGGGTTTCCTTTGGCGAGGCTCGATCGCGTTGTGCAAAACCAAGCGACCGTCTCAATCGTTCAGTGCTCTAGAACTTCACCGCGACAGCTTCGCGTTGTTCGGGCACTTCGACCTCGAACATGTCACGCTTGGCAAAGTTGAACATGTTGGCGACGATGTTGTTGGGGAACTTCAGGATCAGAATGTTGAAGGTCGCCACGGCATCGTTGTAGTGTTGACGCGAGAAGGCGATGCGGTTTTCGGTGCTGGTGAGCTCTTCCTGGAGCTGGGCGAAGTTTTCGTTCGCTTTGAGCGTCGGGTACGACTCGCTGAGCGCAAAGAGCTTGCTCAGTGCGCCAGAGAGCATCCCTTCGGCCATGCCCTGTTCCTGCACACCATTGGCGGTGACGGCCGCGTTGCGCGCCTTGATGACGCCTTCGAGGGTGTCCTTTTCGTGCGCGGCATAGCCCTTGACGGTTTCCACGAGGTTCGGAATCAGGTCGTAACGGCGTTTGAGTTGCACGTCGATCTGGCTCCACGATTCGTCGCAACGAACCCGCGAAGTCACCAGAGTATTGTACAGCTTGATGATCGCAAAAATCAGAATCACCACGACGCCAATTGTAATATAAACACCAATCATGTCTATCTCCCATCTGTTCGAGTAGTATGTGGATCGTGCACACATGCTGATGCGTGCGGCGGTATTGTACACTCCCGATCATAATTCATGCAACAAAAAACGGGCAAGTGTAAATTTCTGGAAAGTTTGGAATCGGGCGAACAGCCCATGGGTCCTATCGGCGACGTTTGCTGCTGGCGCGGTCCATTTCGCATAGAAAATGGGGACTGGTACCCTTTATTCTGTCCTGTGTTCTCGCCGTTTTTTTCGTTGTCAGGTACCTGTCCCCGT
>JABGPZ010000080.1 GCA_018644725.1 Phycisphaerales bacterium | reverse complement strand
ATCTCCCGATGCATTCCACTCTACACCGTCCGACGGCCACGATAAAGAGAAAACAGGAAAAAGTTGCGCGGGTAGCAAGTTACCCGCCCTACAAAACTTCTCCAAAGACAAATCTAAATATAGCAGTCTTACCCTTGGGAACAGATACACGCTGAATGTCTTCCATAGCGTCCTCAATTGATCGGTGTACAAATTCTCGTAGCGATTCCCCTACACGAGGTTCACAATGCCAATTTACATACGCCGGTTCCATGCATCCATCATATTGATAATATACATCCCCCCCAATCACTGCACGTCTCCCGATCAGGGCACGCTCGTCACGAAGGAGAATATCCAATACCCTCAATGCATTTGGCCTTGTCCAAGCAAAGCCATTTACACCTAGTCTTTCGAGGCATATCGCCGAGCCCTGAAGATCACGTGGCAATATAGACAACAAGTCCCATTTCATAATTTCTCCTATCGGTTATTAACGTCTTGAAGTCTTGTAGGGCGGGTAGCTTGCTACCCGCCCTACAAGACTACTCTACCCTTTTGGTCACCAACAAACAAGATTCTTTCGCCCCTTCGGGGCTTGGCCTTGGGCCATTCCTACCGGGGGCTTACGACCCCGGCTACGATCTTTCGGCCCTTCGGGCCTTGGCGGCGGGCAACGAGTAGCCCGCCCTACAGCTCCGGTCGACATGCCAAAGAAAGGAAAAGCGTGGGATTCCGCACAAAAAATCGCGAAACCCCATAATTGGTCACGATCGGGCATTTGGCGGGGGATTCCGCACAAAAATGCTCAAAAGGTGCAAAAAACTCTTTACTTCAAGCGCATCATTGGTACAATGCCGCCTCAACTGTGCAAACGGCCGGTAGAAGTGTAGCTTCATCCGGCATAGCGTACGGCTGAAAAATAACTATAAACCGTGAGTTCACGCGAACTCAAGCCCAGAGTGTGCGACGCAATCGCCCGCTCGCACAACGACCCCAGGCCGGGCCTGAATGGATTCAGACGCGCCCCGCCCACGAGGAAACGGACCCATGCATAAGATCAAGAACATCCGCAACATCGGTATTTCCGCCCACATTGACTCGGGCAAGACCACCCTCACCGAGCGTATCCTGTATTACGCTGGCCGCATCCACCGCATGCAAGAAGTGCGCGGCAGTGGTGACGGCGCAACGATGGACTTCATGGAGCTCGAACGCGAACGCGGCATTACGATTGCCTCGGCCGCGACGCAAGTCCAGTGGGAAGACAAGACCGTCAACATCATCGACACCCCCGGCCACGTTGACTTCACCGTCGAAGTGGAACGCTCGCTGCGCGTGCTCGACGGCGCGATCATGATTCTCTGCTCCGTCGGCGGCGTTCAAAGCCAGTCGGTCACCGTTGACCGCCAGATGAAGCGCTACAAGGTTCCCCGCATCGCGTTCATCAACAAGATGGACCGCATGGGCGCCGACCCCGAGCGCGTTGGCAAAGACATGGCCGAAAAGCTCGGCCTCAACGTCGTGCCGATCCAACTGAACATGGGCGCGGGCGAAGACTTCGCCGGCGTGATCGACCTGGTGACCATGAAGGCGATTTTCTTCGAAGGCGACCAGGGCGAAGACATGAAAGTCACAGACATCCCGGCCGAATATGCCGATGCCGCCGCCGCGGCGCATCAGGACATGATGGACAGCCTGAGCATGTTCAACGACGACATGATGGAACTGATGCTCGAAGATCAGGACATCCCCGTCGAAATGATCCACGACACCATCACCACCACCACCCAGTCGCTGGAAGTGGTTCCGTTGATGATGGGCACCGCGTTCAAGAACAAGGGCATCCAGCCCGCACTCGACGCGATCTGCCGCTACCTCCCCAACCCCGCCGAGTGTGTCAACACCGCGATGGACAACGACAAAGACGGCGAAGAAGTCATCCTGTCGGTCAAGCGCGACGACCCGCTCGTGATGATGGTCTTCAAGATCGTCGACGAAACGTTCGGCCAGCTCAACTACGCCCGCATCTATCAGGGCACGGTTGAAAAAGGCCAGTCCTACTACAACACCCGTACCGGCAAGAAAACCCGCATCGGCCGTATCGTGCAAATGCACGCCGACGACCGCGAAGACGTGCCCACCGCAGGCCCTGGCGACATCGTCGCACTGGTGGGCGTGGACTGCGCCTCGGGCGACACGTTCTGCTCCGAAGGCACCGAGTACACCCTCGAATCGATGTTCGTCGCTGACCCGGTGATCTCGCTGTCGGTGATCCCCAAGGCCTCGAAGGACCAGGACAGCATGGCCAAGGCCCTCAACCGCTTCATGAAGGAAGACCCCACGTTCCGCGTCAGCACCGACGAGGAAACCGGCCAAACCCTCATCGCGGGTATGGGCGAGCTGCACCTCGACGTGTACGTCGAACGCATGCGTCGCGAATACAACTGCGAGATTGAAGTCGGCGCTCCGAACGTGAGCTACCGCGAAGCGCCCTCGCGCGAAGCGGCCTTCGACTACAAGCACAAGAAGCAAACCGGTGGTTCGGGTCAATATGGTCACGTCGTTGGCCGGTTGATTCCCCTGCCCGACGATGCCGAGGAAACCTACGAATTCGAAGACAATGTCTCCGGTGGCCGCATCCCGCGCGAATACATTCCCGCGTGTGACAAGGGCTTCCAGTCGGTCATGAAGGAAGGCCCCGTCGCGGGCTACCCGATCGTCGGCGTGAAGATGGCCCTCGATGACGGGACCTACCACAACGTCGACTCGAGCGAAATGGCGTTCCGCGCCGCTGCCCGTGGCGGCTTCAAGCAGGGCTTCGAACGGTCCAAGCCTTGTCTGCTCGAACCGATCATGATGGTCGAAATCGAAACCCCCGAAGACTACCAGGGCCCCATCGTCGGCGACCTCAACACCCGCCGCGGCCTGATCATGGCGACCGAATCGCGCGACAACTATGCCGTCGTCCGCGCCGAAGTCCCCCTCGCGAACATGTTCGGCTATGCGACGATTATCCGCTCGCTCTCCAAGGGCATGGCGACGTTCACCATGGAAATGTCCCGCTACGCCAAGGTGCCCAACTCGATCGCAACCGAGATCATCACCACCCGCCGCGAACAACGCGAAGCGAAGAGCAAGAAGTAATCGCCCTCGCGATTCAAACGAATGCATCACAAGCCCGGCCACGTGCCGGGCTTTTTTTGTGCGCACAAAAAAGGGACGCCCCGAAGGACGCCCCTGTTCTCAATTCAAGTGCGGGAGCTCGTTACTCCGTGCCCGCCAGCGGCGGAAGCTGGACGGCCCATGCCCCTTCGACGCAGTCGAGCGCTTTGAGTTGCGCGACGACCTCGTCGGCCGGTGCGTCGTCGAGATTCAGCCCCACCATCGCGGTTCCCAGTCGCTGCTTGCGGCTGAGGGTGAGGTCGGCGATGTTCAGGCCGGCCTCGGCGAGGACCGAGGTAAACTTGCTGATCGCGCCGGGCGTGTCGTCGTTGACCAAAATCACCACGTCGCCCTCAGGGCGCATCTCCATCGAATAGCCGTCGATGGAAATCACGCGCGGATATTTATTGCCGAAGATCGTGCCGAGCACGGTGTGTGTACCCTTGTCGGTGGTCACCTTGACCTCCAGAAGGTTCGCAAATTCGCGCGCCTTTTTGCTGCTGGTCAGCGCCACGTCAAGCCCCCGCTCTTCGGCAAGCGGCCCGGCGTTGATCACGTTGACGGTCTCTTCGACCTTGCCCGCGAGCAGGCCCATCAACACGCACGGCTTGACTGGTGCGATATTCAGGTCCGCGATGTCGCCGCGGCAGGTGATTTCTAGTTTTTTCAGCGTGCCAGTGGCGATCGTCGAGACGATGGTACCCATGCGCGGGGCGAGTTCGAGGAACGGCTTGAGCAGCTCGGGGATCGCTTCGCCAAAGCCCGGCGCGTTGATCGCGTTGCGAACAGCACCGCCGCGGAGCGCTTCGACGAGCTGGACGGCCGCGTCGACGGCGACCTGGTCCTGGGCCTCTGCGGTACTCGCGCCGAGGTGCGGTACGCAGACGGTTTTGGGGTGATTCACGAGCGCGACTTCGGCCTCGTTGGTGGGCGGCTCGGAGGTGTAGACGTCAATGGCGGCCGCGGCGATTTCGTCGTCGTTGAGCGCTACCAGCAATGCCTCGGGATCGATCACGCCGCCGCGCGCTGCGTTGATCACGCGAGCGGTCGGCTTCATCATCTTGAACTGTTCGGTGGAGATCATGCCTGCGGTGTCGGCCGTCTTCGGCACGTGCACCGTCAGATAGTCCGCGCGCTTGCACAACTCGTCGAGGTCGGTGACGTGTTCGAACGACTCGTCGCCCTTGGGCTGATAGAACGGGTCATAGCCCAACACGCGCATCTCGAACGCCGTGCCACGCTCGGCGACGGCCCGGCCGATTCGCCCGAGGCCGATCACCGCGAGGGTTTTGCCCGCGACCTGTGTGCCGGAGAACGCTTTGCGATTCCACTCGCCCGCACGCATCGACGCGTTGGCGGCCGCAATGTTTCGGCTCATCGAGAGGATCAGCGCCCACGCCAGTTCCGCCGTCGACAGCGTATTGCCGTCGGGCGTGTTCATCACGATGATGCCCTTCTGCGTGCAAGTGGGGATGTCGATGTTGTCCACGCCGACGCCCGCGCGGGCGATGCCCTTGAGGCGCCCGGGATTGGCGATGACATCGCCCTTGGCCTGGACGGCCGAGCGGACAATCATGCCGTCATACTCGCGAACCGTCTCGGCGAGCTCTTCGGGGCTCATGCCGGGCTTGTTGAGGACCTCGACGTCGTCCTGCGCTTCGAGCCAGTCCGTTCCGAGGGTGCTGAGCTTGTCTGCTACGAGAATCTTAATCTTGTCAGCCATGAGTGGCCTCCTTCAATCGCCCAACGGCGAAATGTGTGTTTTGTAGGACGAGCAACTTGTTGCCCGCCATGGATATCCGCGCTCGACTATTTCCAATCCGCGAGGACTTTGGCGGCAACAGCGACGGCCGCACCGATTTCGATGTCCTGGCCGAGGTCGCGCAACGCATATTCCAGCGCGGCGACAACCGTCAGCGTATCGAACGGATCGACGTAGCCCATGTGGCTGATGCGAATCACGCGGTTCTTCCAGCCGTCCTGACCGCCCGCGACGCTCACGCCGTAGGAATTCTTCAGCACCTTGCGGATCGTGTCGTCGATGCCCTCGGGCAGGAACAATGCCGTCACCGAATCGCTGGGCGATTGGCTGGCAACGGTCATGCCCATCACCTTTGCCGCTTCGCGCAGGGCCTTGGCCAGCAGCGCGGTGCGCGTCCAGGTTTTCTCGATGCCGACTTCATTCAACATATCCAGCGCAATTTCGAGTCCGCGGATCAGCGAGACGGCCGAGGTGTACGGCGTGTCGTTGCCGGCGAGCGACTTGCGATAGGCCTTGAGATTCAGATAGAACGCCGGCGCGTCGATGGTATCGATCACGGCCCACGCCTTTTCACTGACCGACAGCATCGCCAGGCCCGGCGGCAGCATGAACGCTTTTTGGCTGCCCGAGGCAACTACATCCACGCCCCACGCGTCGGTTTCCAGCGGCAGCGTGCCACACGCGGTAATCGCGTCGCACAGCAGCAGCGTGTCGGTGGGCTTGATGATCTCGGCGATGGCTTTGACGTCACACGCCGTCGCCGTCGAGGTTTCGCTATAGACGACGATGACCGCGCCGTATTCGCCGGTGGCGACCTTCTCGGCCACGACTTCGGGCGTGATGGGTGTGCCCCATTCGGTAATCACTTCGTCGACGTCCAGGCCATAGGCGCGGGCGACCTTGGCCCAGCGTTCGCCAAACTTGCCGCTGTTGGCGACGAGGACTTTTTTGTCGCGCGGGCAAGCGCAGACGATGGCTGCTTCCATGCCGGCCGTGCCACTGCCCGACATCACGACGACGGGATCTTTTGTACGGTAGACGGCCTTGAGGCCTTCCTGAACCCGGCCGAACATCTCGCGGAACTGCGGCGTGCGGTGGTGGAAAATCGGCTTGGCCATCTCGATGAGAACTTCGGGAGCAACATCGGTGGGTCCGGGGGTGAGTAAACGCTTCTTCAACATAGTATCATTCCTATTCCAGCAAATCGGAACGTGCCGGCAGGAACGAGTTTTTCAATAAAAACTGTTCGGTAAGCCATATGCGCCCCTTCGCTAAAGGAGTCCTTGCCGTCGGTACATGCTGTTCGATTCCGCACCACTTTGTGCGGGAGAACTCCGATGGCGTTTCTGTGAAATCCACTGTACGCTCGGCCTATCCCAATTGCAAGCCCGTTTTCCCGAATCGTGCAATTTTTCTCGATATGAACGCCCCTCACCCCTTTCAGCCAATCCATACCACAATATTGAGCAAACTGCCCCGGTGCGACAACGCAAGAAGTAAACAGAACCATAAAGAATTGCACACGGGTGGCCTTGGGGTCACCCGTTTTTTTGCGAAAGGAAATACGATTGGCTACCAACTGGATACAAAATGGTATTATAGCCCGCCAGAAAATCGTATACTATGCTCTGCGAGGCAATCAAGGCGGGCTGACCGCGTTTGTCATACTATCAAACATCGCGTCCCGCATCCCCACACAAAGAAGACAATCACAACGATGAAACGACGTCAATTCCTCAAAGCAACCGGCGCCACCGTTGCCGGCGCAGCGATCACCGGCGCGGCCCTCCTCGCCGAAGACAACCCCGCCCCCGCCGCCCTGCCCAATATCGTGCTGATCAACGCTGACGACCTCGGCTATGGCGACCTGAGCTGCTATGGCGCGACGAAGGTCAAGACGCCCAACATCGACAAACTCGCCACGCAAGGCCGGCGCTTCACCGACGCACATTCGGCCTCGGCCGTCTGCACCCCCAGCCGCTACTCCCTGCTAACTGGCGACTATCCCATCCGCAAGCGCGGCGGAATCTGGAAGCCGATCTTCCTGAAAAACCCGCTGATCATTCCGCCCAAGAAAACCACAATCGCAAGTCTGCTCAAGCAGAAAGGCTACGCCACCGCGATCATCGGCAAGTGGCATCTCGGGTTCGGCACGAAGAACCCGATCGACTGGAACGCCTCGCTCAAACCCGGCCCGCTCGAGCTTGGATTCGACTACTACTATGGCGTGCCCGTGGTCAACAGCCACCCGCCGTTCGTCTACGTCGAAAATCATCACGTCGTCGGGCTGGACAAGGCCGATCCGTTCGTCTACCGAAAAAGAGCCGCGACGCAGTCCTTCCACGAAAAGATGGGTCTCGGCGAAATCGGCGGTGCCAAGAAGGCGCACCTGCTCTATCGCGATGAGAAGGTCGGCATGACCCTCACCGAAAAAGCGACGACCTGGCTCAAGGCGCAGAAGAAGGACAAACCGTTTTTCCTCTACTTCGCGACGACGAACATTCACCACCCCTTCACGCCAGCGAAGCGGTTTCAGGGCACCAGCCAATGTGGCCGCTATGGCGACTTCATCCACGAGCTGGACTGGATCGTCGGCGAGGTCGTTAAAACGCTCGACGACATGGGTGTGGCCGACAACACGCTGGTGATCTTCACGAGTGACAACGGCGGCATGCTCAACGCGGGCGGCCAGGAGGCCTGGAAGAAAGGTCATCGGCTGAACGGCGACCTGCTGGGCTTCAAATTTGACGCGTGGGAAGGCGGACATCGCATTCCGTTCATCGCGCGCTGGCCGGGGAAAATCAAACCAAGATCCACATCGGGCGAGCTAATTTCCAACGTAGACATGCTGGCGACCTTCGCGGCCGCCACCGGCCAAACGCTGAAAGAAACCGAGGGCATCGATAGCTTCAATGTGCTGCCGGCGCTGGTGGGCGAACCCAAAACGCCCATCCGCGACAGCCTTCTGATTTGCCCGTTCAAACCAACGCACCTCGCGCTCCGCAAAGGCAAATGGATGTACATTTCCGCCCAGGGCAACGGCGGCTTTAACGGTAAACCCGGCCAGCATACCTGCGCTGGTGCACCCGCCTTCAGGCTGACCAAAGCGAAGAACAGCGACATCATCACCGACGAGGGAAAATTCAGAGAGGACGCCCCGCCCGTCCAACTGTATAATCTGGAGGAGGATGTCAACGAGGCGCAAAACCTCTGCCGCAAGCATCCCGAAATCGTGAAGGAAATGCAGGCCCAACTCAAGGCGATCCGAGCTGCAAAACGCTCCGCACCAAAACGATAGGACGCGAACACGACAAGATCAATACCATTCCCACTGGCGACTCTTCGGAGCCGCCCGTTTTTTTATGAACACGCCACTCCCAAGCCGCTTCTCTGCGCCTATCTCCTGTACAATTCAAACAGGGCGGCCGCAGAGATGCGAATCGAATTTCCAATGTCATTCCTCACATAGACTCATCGTGCGAAAGGCCCCAACCACCTCTCTTCACATCTTCTATTTTTCTTCGATTTTTTGTGAAGGGTTCCCGAACAACGGCCGATAATATAGGTAGACGTTCGGACTTCGTTCGAGCGCCAAGCAACAATAGACCCGAACGACTGCCGAAAAAAATTGGAGAAGACCCGAAAATCTCCTTTACAAATCGGAATTGTCCGGGTAGTGTAAGGCAAACAGAGACAGAACGATGCCGCATGACTGGGAATGTGTTCGGTGACCGAACACGCGGCGAAAGGCAAGGATGCTATGACTGCCCAACTTGAGACGACGACACAAACCGACCTGCCGCTGTGCCAATATGGCCCTGGCGGAGATTATGTTCGCACGGTTCCGGCCAATGCCAATCCGATTGCGACCACGCCCCGCCCTGCCCCGATTCTCAGCCAGCTCCAGCGCGCGAAAGAACTCGGCCTGGAGATTCCGCTGATTTGCAACGGTCCCCAAGGGCTGATGCTGGAAGAAAAGACATCCCAGCCGCTCGTGCGGGGCTTTGTCGAAGACCTTCTTCGCAATGTCCGCTCTGGCAAACGGAACGTCGGCAAGCTCTTCCGCGCCATCGAGACCAAGGTCCTCGCTCGCAAAATTGCGACGGTCGACTTTGGCCCGGCGCTGGCGATTCAGCAGGCCATGATGGCGACGTGCCCACGAAAACCCCAACCCACACAGACCCAGGAGAATGCACATGCAAACCGTCACACCACGTCAACTGGAAATCCTTCGGTTCATTCGGGACTTTCGGCGGGAGAATGGCTATTCTCCGACGATGCAGGAAATTGGCGATCAGCTCGGGCTAACGAAGGTGACCGTATTCGAACACGTCGGCGCACTCGAAAAAAAGTCGCTTGTCGAGCGGGGAGCCAAACACAAGGCACGCTCTTTGCAAGTGTCGGATAGCTTCGTCTTTCCGGATGAAGCCACCACCAAGCTCCCTCTCACCGGGCGCATCGCTGCCGGCAGCCCCATCGAGGCCATTGAAGACCCCGAGATGATCGACCTCGCCGAATTGTTCCCCACCTCGGGGAGCACATTCGTTCTTCAGGTCTGCGGCGACTCCATGGTCGACGACCACATCTGCGACAGCGACTGGGTGGTCTGCCAATCCCGCAACACCGCCCGCGATGGCGAAATCGTCGTCGCGCTCGTTGACGGCGAAGCGACACTCAAGCGCCTCTACCGCGAAAATGGCCGCGTGCGACTCCAGCCCGCAAACGAAAACTACGCGCCGATCTATCCCGAGTCCCTCGAAATCCAGGGTGTCATGATCGGCCTGATCCGTATGGCATAATCGCCAACACAAAGCAACCCCGATACGCTTTGCAGTTCATGGATGAACTGACTTTGACAAGGGATTGTCCCATTGTCATTAAAAAGCCCGACCAACCGGCCGGGCTTTTTTTGTGTCTCAATTTCGTTTTCTCTCTATTTTCGTTTTCTCTCTATTGTGGTGCAGGCATCTTGCCTGCCATTTCATTCTTGTTCTCTTTCGTAGGGGCGAAAAATCTTTCGCCCATTCTTCTGTGCAGTCTCAAAGATTTGTTCGTTCCTTCGGCCTACCCTTTACTCCCCTGCAACCTACTTCGGCGTGGGGGCTTCGGGGATTAGCAGGCGGAGCTGACATTGAAGGCAGCGCTCGGCCTCTTTGCGCGCTTCGGCCTCATCGAACCCAAGCTCGGCAAGGCTGAAATTGTGTTTGCGGTCCTCGGGCTCGACCATCGACACGTCGCACCGCCCGCGGCAACCAAAATCCGCCACGCGGCCAAGATGTTCGACGGCCGGTTCTTCCTCGATAAACACCTGCTCGACCTGACCGTCGCCGCCGAGATACACGTCCATCTCGCTCGCGGCGAGTCGCCCGGCGTTGATCGCCTTGATGACCGATGCCGGGCCATGATGAATGTCGCCTCCGGTGAACACGCCGTCGGTCGAGGTCGTCTGGCCACTCTCGGCCACGACCTCGTTCCAGCGATTCGTTTCCACGCCGAGGGTCTCCGGCAGGTCGCTCGCCTGGCCGATGGCCGCGACGAACCAATCCGCCTCCATGAGAAACTCGCTGCCCTCGATCACGACAGGCCGCCGCCGGCCCGAATCGTCCGGCGCACCGAGTTCCATTTTCACGCACTCGATTTCCAACGCGTCGTCCGTCGGCAGAATCCGCGTCGGGTTCGTGAGGAAGTGCGTATCGACACCCTCTTCAATCGCGTCGTGAATTTCGTGCGGGTCGGCCGGCATTTCCGCGCGCGTGCGGCGATAGACCAGCTTCACATCGTCCGCGCCAAGACGCAGCGCACTACGCACCACGTCCATCGCCACGTTCCCGCCGCCGACAACCACCACGCGCCCGGGCAGGGACACGTCTTCGTCGTTGCCAATGCGCCGCAGCAATTCAATCCCGTCGCAACAACGCGGATCTTCTTCGCCGGTGAGTCCCATCGTGGTGCCCTTTTGGCAGCCCACTCCGAGGAACACCGCGTCGAATCCCTGCGCCTTGAGCGCCTCGACCGACTCGATCGATTCGCCACATTTCAGTTCAATGCCGATGGACACGATGTCCGCGATTTCGCGGTCGAGAATTTCCGCCGGCAGACGATAGCGCGGGATGCCATAGCGCAACATCCCGCCGGCTTTGTCCTTCGATTCAAAAATCGTCACGGCGTGTCCCTGCAATCGCGCAAACCATGCCGCCGTCAACCCCGCCGGCCCCGCGCCGACAATGGCGACGCGCTTGGCGGTCTCGGGCTTGACGAGGAGCTTCTCTTGCCAGCCGCGGTCGTCGACCTGCGCGGCATAGCGTTTGAGCAGGCGAATTGCGACGGGCTCGTCCACGTCCGCGCGTCGGCAGACGGCCTCGCACGGATGATCGCACACGCAGCCCAATGTCAGCGGCAGCGGCGCTTTCTGGCGGATCACCTCGACGGCGTCCTGAAAACGCCCCTCGGCGATGTACCGCACATAGCGCGAAATATTGATTCCGGCCGGGCAGGTATTCGAGCACGGCAGGAGCGATTCGGTTTTTTCCTCGGCGGCAAACTCGGTCTTGTCGCGCAGCGCACCGGTCGGGCAGACCTCGACGCACGCGCCGCAGAACCGGCACGCGGCCTCGGTCAGCGGTTCGTCTTCGGGCGTGGAAACGGTCGTCTCGATGCCCCGGCCGATCAGGCCAATCGCGCCCACGCCGCGGGTGTCTTTGCAGATCCGCACACACCGCTCGCAGAGAATACAGCGCTGGGGGTCGCGGATGTACAGCGGGTCGCCCTCGACGACCGCCATCGGCCGCTCGCTGTTGGCATGGCCGGCGGGAAATTCGCTCACGCCGACGTGCGCCAACACCTTGGCGAACTGCGTACCAGGCGTGACATCCACGGGGTGCTCACTCTGCATCAGCCACAGCAGGTTCTTGCGCTTCTGCTGGACCTCGGGCGTTTCGGTGCGCACCACCATCCCCTCGGCGACGGCCGTCGTGCACGAGGTCGCCAGGCCGCGACGACCTTCGATCTCGACCACGCAAATCCGGCACGCGCCGGACGAGGCAATCGCGGGGTGATAGCACAGCGACGGGATGTAGATCTCCGCCGCGAGAGCAGCTTGCATCACGGTTTGGCCGGGCTCGGCCGAAATCGTCTGATCGTTTATTGTGAGAGATATCATATCGGTTCCTTATCGTATCGCGTCGAATTTGCACGCGGAAATACACGCTTTGCACTGAATGCAGCGGTCGGAGTCAATTTTGGCGAGCTGGCCCTTTTGCCAGTGAACCGCCTCGGCCGGACACGCCCGACTGCACGCGCCACAGCGGATGCACTTGTCGTCGTCGACCACGAAATCCACCAACTCGGCGCAGACATGCGCGGGACACTCGCGGTCCTCGACGTGCGCGGCGTATTCCTCGGGATAATATTTCATCGTCGTCAGCACAGGGTTCGGCGCGGTCTGACCGAGGCCACACAGCGACATCGACTTGATCGTCTCGCCCATCTCGGACAGGAAGTCCAGGTGCGCGGGCGTGCCTTGGCCACTGCAAATGTCCTCGAGAATTTCGAGCATCCGCTTGAGCCCCACGCGACACGGCGTACATTTTCCGCAGCTCTCGGCCACGGTGAACTCCACGAAAAATCGCGCAATGTCGACCATGCAGCTCTGGGTGTCCATCACGACCATCCCGCCCGAGCCCATGATCGCGCCGGTCTGCGTGATCGATTCGTAGTCCACGGGCGTGTCCAGCAGCGAGGCCGGCAAGCATCCGCCCGACGGGCCGCCAAGTTGAACGCCCTTGAGGGGGAGACGTTTGACGAGCATCCCCCCGCCCGGGCCGTCGACGAGATGGCGAATTGTCATGCCCATCGGCACTTCGACGAGGCCTGTATTTTTGACCTTGCCCGCCAGCGCAAACACCTTCGTGCCCTTGGAGTTTTCCGTGCCATACTGCGCGAACCACTCCGCACCATTGCGGACAATCGGCGGCACGTTCGCAAAGGTTTCGACGTTGTTAATCAGCGTCGGGCAGCCCCACAACCCGCTCTGGGCGGGGAACGGGGGCTTGGAAACCGGGTTGCCGCGCTTGCCTTCGATGCTCGCGATGAGCGCGGTTTCTTCACCGCAGACAAACGCGCCGGCACCGGCTTTGATTTTCAGCGTAAAGCTCTTGGGAGTATTGAGGATCGACTCGCCGAGCATCCCGCGCTCGGTCGCCTGGGCGATGGCCACCTCCAGGCGCGCAATCGCCAGCGGATATTCCGCGCGGCAATAGATGTAGCCTTCGGTCGCGCCGACAGCGAGGCCCGCGAGGATCATCCCCTCGACAACGGCGTGGGGGTCGCCTTCGAGAATCGCACGGTCCATGAACGCGCCGGGGTCGCCTTCGTCGGCGTTGCAGATAATGTACTTTTGCTCGCCGGGCGCGTCGGCTGTGAATTGCCATTTGACGCCTGTGGGGAACCCGCCGCCACCGCGGCCACGAAGGCCCGAGGCCTTGACCGTATCAGTCAGCATGTGCGCGGGTTCAAAAATCGCAGCCTGCAAAGCCGCATAGCCGCCCGCCGCACAATATTCGTCGATGCACTCGGGATTGATCTCGCCGCAGTTGGCCAGAACGATCCGGGTTTGCGACGCAAAGAATTCGTGATAATCCGCACCCGCTGCACGCGGCGCATAGAGCTCGCCGCCGACGATGTGGGTCTGGACAATGTCCTCGACATCCTCCGGCCGGACGTGTTCATACGTCGTGCGCCCAAGGCCGTCGATCACATCCACCAGCACATCGCGGAACAATCCGCGGTCGCCAACACTCACCAGCCGATATTCATCAGCCTTGCCCGCCTGCGCGAGATGCGTCTCAAAATTCGCCAGCACGGCTTTGCCGCCGGCCGCAATGCCGCTGGTGCCCAGGCAGATCAGAATTTTCTTCTCGGTGCTCATTCGCTCTCCTCCGCCTTGGCGCGCCAAGTCGCGATCAATTCATCCGCCTTGGTCATGTCCACGGCGCCATAAAATTCTTCGCCGACGGCCACCACCGGCGCCATGCCGCAGCAACCCAAACACGCGACGCGCTCTAGGCTGAACACGCCATCTTCGGTCGTGCCGCCATCCTCGATCCCCAGCTGGCGCGAAAAGTGATCCAGCACTTCCTTGCTGCCCATCACGTGACACGCCGTGCCCTGGCAAACGCGAATCGTATAGCGCCCGCGCGGCTCGAGATAGAACTGCGAATAGAACGTCAAAATCCCGTAAATGTCCACGGGAAACACGTCGAGCGTCTCAGCGACGCAATCGACCGCCTCGCGCGGGACATATCCAAACTCGTTCTGCACCGCCTGCAGGATGGGGATCAGAACCCCCTTCCCGCGGCCACTGGCAGCGAGAATCGATTCGACCTTTGTTATGTCAATGCTCATAAATGCTCTCCGTTATTGAAAATTCGGCAGTCATCATATTCTATTCGTGAAACTTTCGTCTCTTTTCGACGCCATTCCCGAGGAATCGCTGCATTATACCCAAAAAATGGCGCGAGTTTCAGAAATCCTTCCTCTTTTTCCACCTTGGATTTCTGGTATACTCTAGGCATGAGCGATTTGTTTGAACAACAGAAGCGCGACGCGATTGCGGCCAATGCTCCGCTTGCGGTGCAGCTGCGGCCTGTGACGCTGGACGAGATTCTCGGCCAGGATCATTTCCTCGGCCCCGGCAAACTGCTGCGGCGGATGCTCGAGGCGGGCAATGTCACGTCGCTGGTATTCTATGGACCGCCGGGAACGGGCAAAACAACGCTCGCGTCGGTGGTGGCGAATTATTCCGATTGCGAATTTCACACGCTCAACGCCGCGTCCACCAGCGTCAAGCAGGTGCGCGAGATCATCGAACGCGCCAAGACCACCCTCGCCAGTTCGGGCCAGCGGACGGTGCTGTTCATCGACGAACTCCACCGCTTCAACCGCGCACAGCAAGACGTGCTGCTCGGCGACGTCGAAAATGGCGTGATCCTTTTGATCGGTGCGACGACGGAAAATCCATTCTTTACGATCAACACGCCGCTGCTGTCGCGGTCGACGATTTTCGAATTTCACAGCCTCACGCCCGAGGACATTGTCGCCCTGTTGCGCCGCGCGATTTCCGACGAAGAACGCGGGCTGGGACGATTCAATATCGACTATACCGACGAGGCGCTCGAGCACATCGCGACGATTTCCGACGGCGACGCCCGGCGCGCGCTGACGGCGCTGGAGGTCGGCATCCGCAGCCAGATCGCCCAGGCCGGCCGCGACGACATCACCGTGCAATTCGATCTCGACATCGCGCAGGAATCGATTCAGACCAAAGCGCTGCAATATGACAAAACCGGCGATGGCCACTATGACACGATTTCCGCGTTCATCAAATCGATGCGCGGCAGCGACCCCGATGCGACGGTCTATTGGCTCGCGAAGATGCTCGTCGCCGGCGAAGACCCGCGCTTTATCGCCCGACGCATCGCCATCACCGCCAGCGAGGATGTCGGCAATGCCGACCCGCGCGCGATCACCGTGGCCGAGAGTTGCTTCCAGCTCGTCGAGCGACTCGGCATGCCCGAATGCCGCATCACTCTCGCCCAAGCGGCGATCTACATGGCCACCGCGCCGAAATCCAACGCCAGCTACAGCGCCATCAACGCCGCCATCGCGGACGTCAAGGCCAAGCGCACCGACCCCGTCCCGCGCCACCTGCGCAACGCGCCCCACCCGGGCATGAAGAAAGAATTCGGCAACGCCGAGGGCTATCAATATTCCCACAGCTTCGAGGGCGGCGTGAGCCCGGACCAAGACTACCTCGGCGTGGACACGACGTACTATGCCCCCACCGAGCGCGGCTATGAAAAGCACATCACCGCCTACCTCGAATGGGTCGCGGCCATGCAAAACCCAGATGAATCCGACGAAGCATAGTCACTAGGCAACAACTCCTCCGGCCAGCCTATAAACTCAGGGAGAACAATATGCAAAAAATTTATCAAATAATCTTGGCCATCAAAGATTCGGTTACATTCTCTCCTTCCTCCTACAACTTGAAAAAAATGTCGATAGTTTTTATTCTGATACTATTAGCTTTCCCACCGATAGCACACGGATCCAACCTACTTGGAGCAAAATTTGATCTAGCCGTTACTCGCGGGGATGCAGAAACGGTTTCTCGTTTAATCAACCGAGGAGCAAGAGTCAACCAAGCAGATGATGTGATTGGATACACGCCACTCCATCATGCAGTTACCGGAGGACACAGAGACGTTGTAAATGCTCTTTTGATGGCAGGTGCAAATGTAAATGCGAAAGCAATGGATGGAGAAACACCCCTTTATCTTGCTGAGTTACGAGGATATTCTGAAATAGCAGGACTTCTTCGGACATATGGTGCTAGTGGCAGAGAAAGAGTCAAAGGGAACACACCAGATGACATGGGAAAAAGAAGAAGAGTGAATGAAATGCTAGAAATACTTGAACAAGCTGAACTGGCCAAAATGGAAAAGGAATTTCTAGAAGAACGTAATAAAAATATTTCAGAAAGTGAATTAATTTTCTATGCGGGAATATTTTTCTTGTTCATTTTTATTATTTTCTTCATCATAAAATCTCATCAAAAGAATCGCTTAAATGAAAAAAATAAACCTGACCTCTGCCGTAAAACCACTGTCCCTGTATCAGCCAAAAATACAAAATATCATAGTGGTGAGATTAATTCTCCATCCGAACAGATTGGTAATGCCGCAGGCACCCAAGAAAATGATAATAATGAATGGTTTATTATAGTCTCCTCCCAAAAATATGGTCCCTACAACTTTGATATCCTAAAAGAATTGGTTAAAGAGAAAAAAATAAAATCAAAAGACTTACTTTGGAGAAAAGGCCTTAAGGGCATCTTGAAAAATACCGTTTTTCGGGGTGAGGGATGTGATTGGACGG
>JABGPZ010000031.1 GCA_018644725.1 Phycisphaerales bacterium | reverse complement strand
TGACCGCATTATACAATACTCAAAGTCGAAACGCTATTATTCAAAGAACCCTAAACTCAGGGAGACCAACCATGAAACCCACTCGCCTACTCTGCTGCCTGCTGATTTGCTTCTGTAGCATCGCTTTGTTCAGCGGGGAAGCAATGAGCAAACCGAAAAAGAAAAAAGCCAAACCGTCAGTGCAGAAACCCGCCAAGCCCCCTGTACTGAAACCCGCCGGGCCGCCAATACAAGCCAAAGGGAAAGTTGCCTGGACGATGGTGGTGTTGCCCGACACGCAAAATTATGTCCAATATCCCGAGAACCGTGAAATTTTCAATCAAATCACCCAGTGGATCAAAGACAATAAAGAAAAACGCAACATTGCGCTCGTATTGCACGAGGGCGACATTGTGAACAACTCCACGCCCGAGCAGTGGACCGCCGCCCAAGCGGCCATGAAGACTCTCGATGGCGTAGTTCCCTATATTTTGACGCTGGGGAATCATGACTACCAGGTCGCCGGCGACGCCCAGCGGCGGACTCCCGTGAATCAATATTTCCCCATCACCGCCAATCCACTGGTCGACCCAAAATGTGGTGGAATCGCCAAAGGGTTCTACAAAGACGGTGAACTGCAAAATGCCTATTACGAATTTACCGCTCCCGATGGCCGGGGATTTTTGATTTGCTCACTCGAATTCGGCCCGCGGGAAAAGGTCGTCGAATGGGCGAATGAAATTGCCGCAAAAAAGGAATATGCCGACCATACCGCGATCCTCCTGACCCACGCCTATTTGAAGGGCAACGCAAAACGCGACAATCATGTCCCTTATAAACATATTGCCGCGAAAAAAAAGATGCCTCGGGGCAATCCGCATACCCATCTCCTCAAGGCCGACACCAATGACGGCGAAGAATTGTGGACCAAACTCGTTGCGCCGAATCCAAATTTCCAGCTCACCTTCAGTGGCCATTTTACCGATAAACCGGGGGCCTATTTACGCTCGCCGCGCTCAGGCATGTCCCCCGTTTACCAACTGTTCTTCAACCGCCAAACCGACCCCAACGGCGGCGATGGCTGGATCCGATTGTTGGAATTCATGGACGACGGCAAAACCGTGCAAGTCAAAACGTACTCACCCAAATTCGACCAATACGAAACCGATGCCGTCAACCAATTCTTCTTCCCCCTCTCGCCGGCTCCTCCGAAGGTGAAGGACACCGCAGAGAACACGGCAGAGAAAAAAGCGGCCTAGAACCATTCCGAGCAGCACCCAGCGCCCCTACAAATAGAATTAAAAAACCGCACCGAAAATTCGGAGCGGTTTTTTTGTGTTCGATGTCGCGGGACTTACCCCGTGATTTTTTCGTCGAGGAATTTCGCCACGCCGTCGAGCGGGATGCGTTCCTGGTCGAGGGTGTCACGGTGGCGGACGGTAACGGTGTTGTCGTCGAGGGTATCGCCGTCAATGGTGAAGCAGTACGGCGTGCCGATTTCGTCCTGACGCGCATAGCGCTTGCCGATGGACTGCTTGATGTCAATCTCGACCATGTGCTTCTCGCGCAGCTGCATGTACAGCTGGGTCGCGATTTCGGGCATGCCGTCCTTGGCGACCAGCGGCAGCACAGCGGCCTTGACCGGCGCCATCGACGGTTTGAACTTCATGAAGACCTTGCTCGCGCGCCCTTCGTCGGGCGTGAACGCTTCGCACAACAGCGCCAGCGTCCCACGCGTGAGGCCCGAGGCGGGCTCGATGACGTGCGGCAGGAATTTGCGGTTGTTGGGCTGGTCGAAATATTCCATCTTCGCCTTGGAGTGGGTCTGATGCTGGGTCAGGTCGAAGCAGCCGCGGTGGGCGATGCCTTCGAGCTCGCCGAAGCCCGGCGCGGTGAAGGGGTAGCGATATTCGATGTCAACGCACGCTTTGGAATAGTGCGCGAGTTCGTCGCCGTCGTGGTCGCGGAAAATAAGATTGTCGCCCTCGAGGCCGATCTTGCACCAGAAGTCCATGCGCTGCTGCTTCCAGAATTCGTACCACATCGGCACGTCCTCTTCACAGCAGAACCATTCCATTTCCATCTGCTCAAACTCGCGGCTGCGGAAAATGAAATTGCGCGGCGTGACTTCGTTGCGGAACGCCTTGCCGACCTGCGCGATGCCGAAGGGCACTTTCACGCGCATCGTGTCGAGGACGTTTTTGTAGTTCAGGAAAATCCCCTGCGCGGTTTCCGGGCGGAGATAGGTCTTGGCGTTCTCGTCGCGGATCGCGCCGGTATAGGTGTCGAACATGAGATTGAACATGCGCGGCTCGGTCAGCTCGCCGCTGCATTTGGGGCAGTTGCCGGTTTCGCCAGCCGGGAGCTGTTCGACGGTCTTGACGACGGAGACGAGCTTGTCGCCGTGTTTTTCCAGCCGGCGACGGTTTTTGGAGTTCAGCGAAGACATCGCTTCATCGACGGCCACCTCGGGCGAGTCGCACACTGCGCCGACAGTCATCACTTCGTCGCCGTTGACGAGGAACGTCACCATCGCGACCTGGTCGGCCCGAAAGCGCGACTTGCATTCCTTGCAGTCGACCATCGGGTCGTTGAAGCCGCCAACGTGGCCGGACGCTTCCCACGTCTTGGGGTTCTGAATGATCGAGCTGTCGAGGCCGACGATTTGCACGGGCTGGCCGTCGGGGCCGATCGGCGGGCATTCGACCATCGCGCGCCACCATGCGTCGCGGACGTTGTTCTTCAGCTGAATCCCCAGCGGGCCGTAGTCCCAAAAGCCGTTGATCCCGCCGTAAATCTCGCTCGCCGGGTAGACAAATCCTCGCCGCTTGCACAGCGAGACCAGTTGTTCCATCGTCGTCGTGTCTGACATGTGATTCTCCAAAATCGGTGAAAAGTTCAAGCTGGAAGTATACCCAATTCGCCCAAAATTACAAGGGAGAGCTATTCCCTACTTACCACCGACTATCCACCGATTAGCCCGTCCGCAATTCTATCCAAACAGGATCTAGAAATTTCTCCTTGTAGAGAATTACGCATTGAACACCATTTCTCATCATTTAACTTCTTTTCCTCGTAGGCATATCCCTGCTTGACTTTGGAAAGAAATACTTTTTTTGTCAATAATCTATAATCTTTTTCTTCGAACAGATGCACCAGAAAAGATATGGCTTTTTCCCCTATAAGTAATTGAGCTAATAAAATTCTATTCTCAAGCTCTTTTTTCTTAAAATGGTCGGAAATAAGGAGTATCGGAGATTCTTGAATTATCCCATCGCCATTCATCGCCATTAAAATATATGTTTGTAATACCGGAGCCCATCCGAACATAGGATGATCTCCATTTAAAATGGCCTGTTTTGTTGACTCTCCATAATGCGCTAATCGTTTTTCAACACAGTCGAAGAAATGGTCTTCTGAAATTGAAACCTTCTGGTGCTTGCGCTGGAGAAAAGAGAATGCATTTGACATTGTTCCATCCCCAACATCAAGTTCCTGCTTTGTGCGGGCCAAACAAAAAGATAGTTGAAAAATAAAATACACGTCAATTTCAAATAATATCGTTAATTTGTTTTCTATCGCAAACGGAAATGGTGGATTATCTGTGAGTAGAAATTCGGAAAATTCGCCTGACACTTCTGAAATCTGATCCAAAAGATCAAGGATTCGATTTTCCTCTTCTGAAAATGTCATCGAAATCTCCTATAGAAGAACCAGCTCAGATTCATAAATCAAAACGACCACGTTAAGACTACCGAAAAGTCATCTCGTCTTCAAGAGATAAACACCTATTATTTTCCCGTTAAAAACCCACCACCAATCCAGTCTTCATTTTCTTTTCATACTACTGCACAGGGCAGATTACCCCCATTCCCCCACTTTCCTTTCAATCTCTACCCATTTCTCCTTCAATATTTCCACCTGATCTTTTTGAACCAACGGAGTCACGATGTTCTCGAAAACAAAATCATCCATCATGGATGGAAGAAAGGATACCCAGCTTGAACCGTTCAGAAATGTTGCAGAGACAAAGTTCGCCACCTCGCATAATGTTTCCAACGCCTTCCAAACATCCTGATCTGATATTGGCTCTACACCTTCACTACTTTCATCAGTGGCAAGATGTGCTATATGCTTGTCAACCCAGACCTTAATCTTTTCCGTATCCTTCATCACCTTTTTAATTTGTTTATCGAAAACATCATCTTGCACAACACTATTCTTGTCAAGTGATCCACTTGTAACACCACAGAGTTTTTCCACCACCCGTGACCGAAGCTCATCCAGCCCAGAATATCGATCCTGCTTGGTGCCTTGCTCCGCCCCGCAGCGAATGTTTACTTCCTCCTCCCAAGTCCTATAAGTGAAACCTTGCACATCAAGTAAATCTTTGCCTCTAATCTTAACCTTTTTCATGTCTTTGAGTACCGCCACTAAGGAATTCACCCCTTTATCGCCATCCATTCCTTTTGGACTATCATCAGAAAGCTTGCGAACACCTAAAGCCAAAGATATGCTATGCCCATCCCTAAAAATTTTCCAAATAGCCCAATTCACCTTCTCTTCCATCTTGTTTTTTTTGCTCATCTCAATACTTTTCTGAACTAGTTTAAATATGGCAGTGTCATATACGGAATCATGTATTTGCCCAAGAATCGTATTCTTCTCGCTATAACTCCCCAGTGCCTTAATCCAGCACTCTCGTCTTTCTCGCAGTCTATCTACATCGGTCTGCTTAGCCATTTATATTCTCCCTTTAGAAATTTTTACCGCTTGAGGGTTGCGAGAGGTTTGGCGTAGTAGGCGAGTTTGTCGGTGTCGATTTCGTAGCCGATGCCCTTGATCGCGCGGAGTCTTCCGCCGAGGCCGAAGCGGAGCGACTTTTTCGTGATGTCGTCCTTCAGCAGCAGCTTGCCCCAGTTGCCCTCGACGAATCGCGGCTGAGGTGCGCACATCAACACCCGCCGCTGGAGCGCGGAAAGGATACTCGTCTCGCCGACCATGCACCCGAAGCTGACCATCACGCCGCGCTCGGCGGCCTCGGTGAGCAGACGCATCACCGGCCCTGCCCCGCCACACTTGCTCAGCCGCACATTCCACGCCACATGGGCGGGCTCGGCGAGGAGCATTTGCGCCTCGTCCCAGGTCCGCAGCGACTCATCCGCCATCAGCGGCACGGCGCACGCGCGCGCGGCCATCAAAAACGTTTCCGTGTCACAGAACACCGGCTGCTCGACGCAGCACACACCATATTCGCGATGCAATTCCTCGGTGCGCGGGGCAACCTCGCCCGCATCCCACCCGCCGTTGACATCCACGCGCAGGCTGGCCTTGCGGCGATGAATGGCACGGTGAATTTTTTGCCGCACGATGTGAAGATTCTCGCGGTCGATGTCTTCGCCAAAGCCGAGCTTGAGTTTGAAATCCCGCAGCCCGCCCAGCCACATCATGCGCAACCGCTTGGCGGTTTTGGCGGGGTCGGCCGATCCGAGAATACCCGAAACCCGCGCGGTGATTTTCTGCGGCGGACACTTCGCCAAAACGCGCGACGCACGCGCGGTTTCCACTAGCGCCGACGCGGCCGAAATCAACCGACCGTCATGTTCGAGGGGCAACGGCTCGGTCGACTCGCCGTCGAGCAGACCCGCCTCGCAACACAGCGGCCAAAGGTAGTCCGTCACATCCGACACCACCGAGCCAAACGACTCGCCGGTGACATATTCGCGAGGCAGCGTTTCGCCCCAAGCCACCGAGCCGTCGGAAAAGGTAAACTTCGCCAGAAGCGACTCGGCCTTGACGCGCCGTGCAGCCGCGTGGTCAAAGCCACGCATCGGGATCGACGTGCGGAACAACTCGAGTTGTTGGACCTTCGGTTCCATCTCTCCATTCTACCCCATCGGCCGCCACAGAAAAAGGCGCGACCATAAAAAAGCCTCATGGCAGAGTCGAGTGAAGGAGAATTCTATTCGACTCAATGATTTATTCGGGTGGGTTGGACTTGTCTTTGCCCTGAAAGGGCAACAGTGTTTAGCCGGGGGCGTAAGCCCCCGGTAGTGGGCGCCCAAAAGCCGGGGCCTTAGTTTCTTGGAGGGAGCTTGCGACCGGAAAGACTAAGGCAAGCCCCGGTGAATTTTACAAGCATTGAAAGGTGAAGGAGGAATGTAGAATCGGCGTTTCTTTCGCCCCTTCGGGGCTCTTTTCTTTTGCCTCATTCCGGGGGCTTACGCCCCCGGCTAAATCCTTTCGTGCTTCCGGCGCTTGAGACAATCCTGTCGCATAAGAATCAGCCCACTCTACTCTGCCATGAACCATAAAAAATGACGGGACAAAGTGCCCCGCCAAGGTATGCAGTTCAAAATGATCAGGGCGAATTCAGCCCGCCAGTGCGTCGCGGGTTTTGGCGAAGGCATCCATCGCCTTGTCGAGGTCGGCCGTCGTGTGACCGGCCGAAATCTGCACGCGGATGCGCGCCTTGCCCTGAGGCACGACCGGATAGCAAAAGCCGATGACGTAGATGCCCTCGTCGAGCATTGCGCTGGCCATGCCCGTCGCGAGCGTCGCGTCGCCGAGTAGGATCGGCACGATGGGGTGATCGCTGGCGGGGATGTCGAACCCGCGCGCGGCCATCCCGTCGCGGAAATAGTTCGTGTTCGCTTCGAGCGTGTCGCGCAGCTCGGTGGACTCGGTGAGCATCTCCAGCACCGTCAAGCTCGTCGCAGCGATCGCCGGCGCGAGTGTATTGCTGAACAGGTACGGCCGAGAGCGCTGGCGGAGCAGATCGACGATCTCTTTCCGCGCCGAGGTGTACCCGCCCGACGCGCCGCCGAGGGCCTTGCCGAACGTGCCGGTGAGAATGTCCACGCGGTCCATCACGCCGTTGTACTCGTGGGTGCCGCGCCCGGTTTTACCAACGAAGCCCACCGCGTGAGAATCGTCAACCATGACGGCCGCGTCGTATTTGTCCGCGAGGTCGCAAATTTTGTCCAGCGGCGCGATGAATCCGTCCATGCTGAATACGCCATCGGTGGCGATGAGCTTCATGCGGCAGCCCGCTGCATCGGCCGCTTGGAGCTGGGCTTCGAGGTCGGCCATGTCGCAATTTTTGTAACGAAAGCGCTTGGCCTTGCACAGCCGCACGCCGTCGATGATCGATGCGTGGTTCAGCTCGTCGGACAAAATCGCGTCGTCCGGGCCGAGCAGCGTCTCGAAAAGTCCCGCGTTGGCGTCGAAGCACGAGCTGTATAGGATCGTATCTTCCGTGCCGAGAAATTCGCTCATCTTCGCTTCGAGCGATTTGTGCAACTCTTGCGTGCCGCAAATAAACCGCACACTCGACAGGCCATACCCCCAGCGTTCATAGCTGGCGCGGGCGGCGGCGATCAGGCGCGGGTGATTCGACAGGCCGAGGTAGTTGTTCGCGCAAAAGTTCAGCACCTTCGCGCCGCCAGCCACGGCGATGGTCGCGGCCTGTGGGGTCGAAAGCACGCGTTCGGTTTTATACAGTCCGGCGGCCTGGATCTCGTCGAGCATCGCCTGGATATGCGTCTTCATCGTATTGTACATGCCAATTCTCCTGAGGAATTATTCGGTCCAGTCGAGCACGACCTTGCCGGAATTGCCCGAGCGCATCGCCTCGAAGCCCTGCTCGAAATCGGTGTAGTGGAAGCGGTGGGTAATGATCGAACTGATGTCGAGGCCGCTCTGGAGCATCATCTCCATCTTGTACCACGTCTCATACATTTCCCGGCCGTAGATGCCCTTGATCGTGATCATGTTGAACGCGATGGTGTCCCACGGCACGGCCGTCTCGGGCAGAATGCCCAGCAGCGCGATTTTTCCGCCGTGGGCCATGACATCGATCATGCTGCGAAAGGCCGACGGCGCGCCCGACATTTCCATCCCCACGTCGAAGCCTTCCTTCATGCCGAGCGATTCGCAAACGTCTTCGATCGATTCTTCGGCAACGTTGACCACACGGGTCGCGCCGAGCTTACTCGCCAATTCCAGCCGATGGGGATTGAGGTCTGTGACCACCACATGACGCGCGCCGCAAAACTTCGCGATCGCTGCGGCCATGCATCCAATCGGCCCTGCGCCCGTGATCAGCACATCCTCGCCCAACACCGGAAAACTCAGCGCGGTGTGCGCGGCATTGCCGAACGGGTCGAAACAGCTAATGACCTCTTCGGGAATCGACGGGTTCGCCGCCCAAACATTCGTCTGCGGGATCGATAAATATTCCGCATAGGCCCCCGCGCGATTCACGCCCACGCCCGAGGTGTGCGGGCACAGATGCCGCCGCCCGGCCATGCAGTTGCGGCAGTGACCACAAACAAGGTGGCCCTCGCCGGAGACCAGTTCGCCGGGCTTGAAATCGCGGACATTGTCGCCGATGGCTTCGATCACACCAACAAATTCATGCCCGACGGTCATGCCCACAGGAATCGTTTTCTGGGCCCATTCGTCCCAATTCCAGATGTGAACGTCCGTGCCGCAAATGCTGGTCTTGCGAATCTTGATCAGCACGTCATCTTTGCCGATGGCGGGAATCGGAACGTCTTCAAGCCACAGCCCCACTTCGGCTTTGGACTTCACCAGTGCCTTCATTGTATCGGCCATGATTCACCTCCGCGGGAGTACAACCCGCTGTAAGGATGTCAGTGCGGTGCGTTCTATTCGCAGGTTGCGAGGTAGGCTTCGTATGCGGCCGCGTCCATGAGGCCTTCGGGCGCAACTTCGATTTCGATTTTGACCATCCAGCCTTCGCCATAGGGATCGGTGTTGACGAGTTCGGGCGCGTCTTCGAGCGCTTCGTTGCCGGCGCAGACCACGCCCACGACCGAGGAATAGACCGAGGCGGCCGCCTTGGCGGATTCGAGCTGGATGCACTCATCGCCGACGGCGAGGTCGGTGCCTTCTTCAGGCTGCTCGACAAACACAATGTCGCCCAGCGCGCTCTGTGCATATTCGGTGATGCCCATCGTCGCGACGGTGCCTTCAATTTTGACCCATTCGTGTTCTTTGGTGTACAGCATATCGGTGGGATTCATATTCATCTCCTGAATTGAGGTTGCTCTTTTGGATTGTCCCGTTGTCCGGGAAAGCGCTGATTTTACATTCCCGGGCGAGGAATTGGTATCGTTTTTTGTCCCCGGCGGCGCGAAATACCAACCAATGACAGAAAATCACTCCACTTCATCAGAAAATCGACCCGCTTTAGGTCGGCGGCCGCGTGGCAAGAAAAATCGAAAGGGCGTTTCTTTTCTTGTCACTATCGTAATTCCACCAACGCCAATCGGCCATTGGGGTTTGAGCGAGTCAAAGCCAACACGGCCCGCGTTCTGGCTGCAAAATTCCCCCATCCCATGCCATGCAGTTCGACCGCAAACAGTACATCCTCCACCCCGTCATCGTTACAATCCGCCCAACCCAGCAAATACACGTCCAAATACTGCTCAACCTGATCGACCTTGTCCAGTACGATCTTGCACGAATGCGGCGTAAGCACTTCCAATCGCACACCGGCCCAAAACTCCGCGAGTGTTTCGCCTCGTTTGTCCGCAGCGTTATACTTCTCAACTTCTTCATCACACGTCACGCCAAGATTCACAACACTCGGCGGTAACAGCGTCAAGAAATCCGCTCCGCATTTCACATTGCGCACATGGGACACCGTGGTGGGCTGGGCATCAGCAAGCCAATTCAGCCAACACAAGCGTGACAATAACCAAGAGCTTCCGTGATGCCCGTGGGTATATCTCGGTTCGTGCCCCTGACTGCGCATTTTCGCAAGTTGCCCCACCGTTGTGGCGGTCTTCCCGTTGTCCATTTCAATTCCGCATGACCGCTTTTGCCACGCCTCATGCGCCTCGGCCGGAGTTTGCCCCGGCGCGATGCCCGCGTGCTCGGTCCAGCGCACAGGGAACGGGGCAACGGCGGCTGGCGTATCCAGCCTTTCCAGCATTCCGCCACGCGTGCGTCGTGTGAAGAAAATCAACCGGGTGCTGCGGATTGTTCCTGAGTAGATCAGATCGCTCAGCAGGCAGGCGATGTCCTCTATGCCATCATGGTTGTAGTCGCCCCAACCGAGGATTTCAATCCCGAAACGGTCCTCATGGCCGGGGTAAGGCGCAAACAAAAACGAGTGCGGGTCGAGGATTTTCACTGCAGACTTCGGCAGCAAACTCGCCAGCGGCTTGCCTGCTCGTTTGGCGGCCATCGCTTCGTCATACCTACTAGTGTCCCCCAGCCCAATATCAACATACACCTCCGGCGGCAGAATCGTCAGCGGCTTGTCCTCGAACGCAAACTTCTCTAGGAACGTATTCTGTGCAGGTTTTGCGGCCATCGTCGCACGATAATAGTCCGACATTGCAAGAATGTGATTCAGGCTATTGTTGTGACTCTGGCAATGGCCGACGTATCCGGCGCGATAAAAATCGATGATCTCACCGAGGGTCTTGGGTTTCTTGATGCCCTCCTCACCGCGCTTCATCTCCATGTCGAAATACACTGGCAATGCGCGATAGGCAGCATACCCTTGTTTCGCCGTCAACCCCTCGCTAATCCCCGCATACTCCGTCCAGCGGACGGGATAGCTCTTGGCGGGACCGGTCACGATCTCCGCCCGGGGCAAACCAGAACAGCTTGTTCGCCCAACCCACACACCAAGGCCGAACGCGCCAAAAATCGCCGCCATTCCAAACACAACACCAATCCAGGATTTCGATTTCATGGCCACTCCCTTGGTCAAATTCCCGTCGCCGCACTCGCCGCAACGCGTCAGCCACAAAGTATCCCACAGACGATGAGGAACATCAAGAATTTTCCGCAACGCGACAAAACCATCCCTTCCCCACATCCGAATGCAGGGAAAATAGCACAAATTCCGCGCAAAAAAACCGTTTCCTCTGATTCCTCGGCATACCATCTCTGGTATCTTTAGAAATTCTGAACCACTACCTGTTGTACTTTTAATTTTCCGCTTGTAATCGCCTGTCATTAAATGAGTTACAAAAAACCACTATATTTAGTAATTCAAGGCTTGCTTCACACTACATATTGCGTATAGTTGATCTATACCACATCGGTGGTTGCCCTGAACAACACTCAGGGCCAGTTGACCCGAAACCGAAAAGTATACATCTGCCATTGGCAGAGTTTCCGGACTTACGCAGCGCCCGAGGTGTCACGGATGACATAGACCTCGGTACCTGGCCGTGCCGCGATTTTTACAAGGAGGTAAAAATTCGCGCGCACATTATGCCGCGCTACCGTCAGCAAGGATTGCTGGCGACCCGATCTCCATCGGACCCGGAACAAATCACCTCGCGTGTTCAAGGCGGAATTCGCGAGGCTTTTTTATGTCAAATGGGCGGTTTTTGTGGAGTTCACAGGGATTTGGACGGGGTTAGACGAGGCCTGGACGGGAGCGCGCTACATCATTGTGTATTGACAAAACTTGCGCTTGGCGATAGACTTTCCGATTCTCATTCCACGTTTTCCCGGAGACCCTCATGGAACAAGCTATCATCAAGTCCCGCGCGCTGATCGAAGCGATGGACTACATCCGCAAATTCAAGAATCGCGTCGTCGTCATCAAGTTCGGCGGCTCGATTATGGACGACCCCGACGCGATCCGCAACATCCTTCGCGACGTGGTGTTTATGCAGTCGGTCGGCATGCACCCGGTGATCATTCACGGCGGCGGCAAAGCCATTTCCCACGCCATGGAAGAACGCAACCTCGAAGTGCAGTTCGTCCAAGGCCGACGCTACACCGACCAGCGCACGCTGACGGTCGTCGAGCACGTGCTGTGCAACGAGGTGAATCGTCACATCGTCAAGACGCTCGAATCGTTCGGCGTCGACGCGGTGGGCCTGCACACCCTCGACTCGGGCGTGCTCTTTGGCGAACGGCTGTACCTCGAAGACGAGGGGCGGAAAATCGACCTCGGCTTTGTCGGCAAGGTCAATCGCGTCAACGGCCACCTCATCCAGGCCGTCTGCGGAGCGGGCACGATTCCCGTTCTTGCGTCGCTCGCGGCCGACCCCGCCGGACAACGCCTCAACTGCAACGCCGACACCGCCGCTGGCGAAGTCGCCCACGCCATGAAAGCAGAAAAATTCGTCGTCCTCTCCGACACCCACGGCATCCGCACCGACATCGACGACCCCGAAAGCAACATCCCCGAAATCACCGCCGAAGAAATCCGTAAGCTGATCGAAGACGGCACCATCGCCGGGGGCATGCTCCCCAAAGTCGAAGCCTGCCTCCGCGCGCTCGAGGGCGGCGTCAAACGCACTCACATCATCGACGGGCGATTCCCCCACTCGCTGCTGCTGGAAATCTTCACCCACAAAGGCATCGGCACCCAAATCAACGCATAACTCTACCCACGAAATTTTATCATGACTGATCCCATTCAACATTTTCTCACGCTGGACGATTTCACCCCCGCCCAGCTCGCCAAACTCGTCGATGACACCATCGCCTCCAAGCCCGCCTACAAAGCCAACGTAGGCGCGGCCCCGCTGGCGGGACAGACCCTCGCGCTGATCTTCGAAAAGCCCTCGCTGCGCACGCGCGTGAGCTTCGAAGTCGCCATGACCCAACTCGGCGGCGCGACAACCTATCTCGACCAATCGACCATTGGCCTCGGCAAACGCGAAGCGATCAAAGACGTCGCGCGCGTCCTCGGACGGATGTGCGACGGCATCATGGCGCGGACGTTCAGCCACAACTCGCTGGAGATCCTCGCGGAATATTCCCACGTGCCCGTGATCAACGGCCTGACCGACCACAGCCACCCCTGCCAAGCGATGGCCGACCTGGTGACCATCCGCGAACATTGCGGCGAGCTGCCCGGCAAAACCCTCGTCTTCGTCGGCGACGGCAACAACGTCGCGCGGTCGCTGGCGATTGGCTGTGCGAAACTCGGGATGAACTTCAAGCTGATCTGCCCGGCGGGCTATGAACTCGAAGCGGAACTCTTCGAACGCCTCGGGAGCGACTATCCCGCCGTCGCGCTCTCCATGAGCAACGACATTGCCGACGTCGCCGGCGCCGATGCGATCTACACCGACACGTGGATCTCCATGGGCCAGGAAGACGAAAAGGCCCGGCGCATCGAAACCTTCGGGCCCTACCAGGTCAACGCCGAGCTGATGCAGTCTGCACCCGGCGCGATCGTGCTCCACTGCCTACCGGCCTACCGCGAAATGGAAATCACCGACGAGGTCTTCGAGGCCCACGCGAAGGTGATTATGGACGAGGCCGAAAACCGACTCCACTTCCAGCGCACACTCGTCGCCGCACTCCTCGCAGACGGCGGCATTTCGTAAAGCGGAACCGACCCCTTTTCACTCTAGGCAAATTCAACCGGCGACAGGAGTCGTCGGTTTTTTTGTGGGTTCGTCTCCTCCACGCATAAAAAAGCCCGACGCGGGTGCGCCGGGCGTTGTGTTGGATTCATGCGATTCACTTCAGCTCACTTTGTCGTGGCCAACTCGCGCTGTCGAGTGCGTCTACTCGAATTTGACGAACACCGCACCGTTGGCGGGGATCGAAAGCGTGTCCCCCACGGCAATGGCCTTCTTGGCCCACACGTCGCACAGGGTCCGCTTGTCGGGCGAGTCGATCCCCAGAACCGCGGCCGTCGCCTTGAGCGTGACGGGTTTGTCGGTGCGATTGAACACCCCCAGCCACCCGGCCGTCTTCGAGCCCTTCTTTGGCGTGACCCACGTCTCGACACCGGCTTGCTCGTACTTCAGCGTTCCCATCACACCGTTCTGATTGCAGGCAATCATCTCTTTGTCGGTGAGCAGTGAAAACGAAAACTCGTCCATCGTCGGCAAATCGCCGCCGATCATCAACGGCGACGCCGACAGGGCGCGCATGGTGATGAAGGTAATGTGTTGCGGCTTGGTCAGCTCGCTCCAACGCACATTCCCCTTGCCCGCCAGGAGAACCGTCTCCTCGTTGCCCTTGGATTTCTTCGAAGTCTTTGTTTTCTTCGAGGCCTTGGATTTCTTCGAGACCTTTGATTTCTTCGAGGCCTTTGATTTTTCCGGGGTCTTTGATTTTTCCGGCACAGGCGACATGATCTGAAGTTTCCCAAACGGAATCATGTCCATGTCGACCCAAAACCCAGGCTTGGAATATCCAGCCCATTTCCGCCACGCGTCAAAACAGTGGTCAATCCCCTTCTGATTATCCCAGATATCACCCGTTACGCGGAGCATGTTCCCCATTTGAAACGACTTGACCGCCTCGGGCGTCTGCGGTGCCTTGTTGCCCGGCGAGAGGCTCAGCAAAATCGGCCTGCCACATTTTTTGATCGCTTTGGCGATGGCTTCCACTTCATCTGGGTGCGGAACGATGTCATCATATTTGATCATGTCCACGCCCATATCGGCAATATGCTGAATCAGGCCATCGTACCATTCCTGTGCGCCCGGCTTGGACATATCGACCGCGTAGTTGTAGGTACACCAGGTGCAGTTTTCCTTCTTGGAGGTGTTCGCAATATCCTGCGCGCGATATTTCGTGCCCTTGATCGGAAGGTTCAGGGTATACGCCTTGCGGGGAATCCCGCGCATCAGGTGCACGCCAAACTTCAGACCCAGCGCGTGACACCGGTCGGCGATGGGCTTGAGGCCATTGGGGAAATAGCACTTGGATGGCATGAAGTGCCCAAACTCGTTCAGGCGGACATCACGAGCATGCTTTTCCGCAGAGTACATCGTGCCAGGGCGCAACCTGTACTCGGAAAACCAGCCATTGTCGATCACAAAATAGGTGTAGCCATGTTGCTTGAACCGTGCGGCCATTGCCTCTACATTTTCCATCGCCGCTTTTTCGTGCAGGTACACGCCGTAGCTGTCGAAACTGTTCCAGCCCATCGGCGGCGTGGCCGCGAGCATGGGTGCAGGTGCGGGGGTCTCTGCGAGCTTTTTCGCGACTTGTTCTTGTGCTGGGAGAATCGCACTGCACGAGGCAAGGCATAGCGCCACAAAAAGCATGGCACGTTTAATTTTCGATTTCATCTGATTTTCCTTTGGGCTGGAACGGGTTTCCTGTCAAATTCTTCGAACGCCTCGGCGGAGACGCTGTGTTATTTCTTCTTGTAGTCTTTTCCGTTGAGGCTTTGGATCACGCTTTTCATCCACGCATTCAGCTCTTTCTTCATGCCCTCAAGCTGGGTGCGGTGCTTGGGATCCTTAGCGAGATCATTCCGTTCCCCCGGATCTTTCTCCAGGTTGTACAGCTCATATTTCTTGCCGCCGATCCGGTGGAGCTTCCACGGCCAATCGTTCCACGCGGCGTGGCCCCGGGCGGTGTTCTCGGGGAATTGCGGGAATTGATTCACGTCTTTCTTCATCCGGTGCGCATTGTGCGGCAGCGCTGCCTTGGCGCGTTGCTTGTCCATAATGTCTTTAAGGACCGCATCGCTCTTGGTGGACTGCCCACCCTGGAGGCCATGCCAGAACCCGATGGGCTTGGAGCGCGTTTCGGCCTTGTCGAAAATCACGTCGCTCACATCGATCCCGTCGAGCGTATGCGGCGCGACGAGTTCCACTCCAGCCATCGCCATGAGGGTCGGGTACATGTCACACGTCGAAGCTGGCACAGCGGTGCGCCCTTTGAGTTTGCGCGCGGGCCATTCGAGAATCCCCGGAACGCGCAGGCCACCTTCGTAGATGCTGCCTTTTTTCTCCCGGCCGCCGGAGGTCTTGGGGTTGAGCCCGCCGTTGTCGCTGCAGTACCAGAGGATCGTATTGTCGGCAATCCCCATGCTCTTGAGTTCCTTGCGCAGGCGACCGAGCTGCTGGTCGAGCAGCGTAATTTCCTGGTAATACGACGCCATCGCCTTGCCCCGATAGCGGATCGACCCGGCCGGCAATTCTTCGTGCGGGCTATGCGGCGAGGGGAACCACGCGACGGCGAACATCGGCTCATCGCCGCCCTTGTGCTTCTTGAGGAATTCGATGGTGTCGTCCATCAAAATCACCGAGCCTTTGCCCTTGCGGCGCTTGACGGCGCCGTTGTGGCTGAGGTAGGGATTGTTGTCGAAATAGTTCAGGCCGATGGCCCACTCGTCGAAGCCCATGCCGCCGGGGTTGCAGGGTGTATTCGGTTGGCCCGAGCCAAGGTGAAGTTTGCCGAACAGCCCGGTGACATAGCCGGCCGCCTTCAGCGTTTCGCCCATGGTCTGCTCGTGGGGGCGCATATAGTGGCCGTGGCTGATCACCTTACTGCGGAATGCGGTGCGGCCTGTCATCACGCTCGCGCGGGTCGGCGAACACACCGGCGCGGCGGCGTAGAAGCGATCAAACACAAACGCGTCCTTGGCCATGGCGTCCAGCGACGGCGTCTTGACAAACGGATGGCCGTTGTAGCCCACATCGCCCCAGCCCTGATCGTCGGCCATGACGAGGATGATGTTCGGTTTGTCTGCCTTTTTCGGGGTTGTCGCAAAAGAGACCCCGGCCGAAACCAAAGGCAATGTCGCGCCCATTCCCGCCAGAAATTTACGTCGATTCATCATGGCTAATCACTTTCTGCTCTATCGAGTTCTGTTTGTGTCATTGATCCATAGCACCGTCCGGGTGCCATCTCATCGAATTGCCCGACAAGTTTACCATGTTTGGCAAAGGTTCCGCAAGGCTGTGCGGGAAAAAGGGCAATCCTACGTAGACAAACGTCATTGCACACCCACCATTGCATAAAAAAACGCCTGGCGGCGAATGCCGTCGGGCGTTTTGTGTTTCGGGTGGCTGAGGGGATTCGAACCCCCGACCCCCTGGACCACAACCAGGTGCTCTAACCAACTGAGCTACAGCCACCATCTCGTCGGCCGATGGCCTTCGAAGTGGACGGAGATAATATCCATCCCAGGCGATCTTGTCAAGCAAAATTCTTCACTTCGCCCAAACCCTCCAGAAACGAAGACAGGCCACCCGTGAGCAACGGGCAGCCTGGTTCTCTTAAGGGCATCTTGAAAAATACCGTTTTTCGGGGTGAGGGATGTGATTGGACGG
>JABGPZ010000071.1 GCA_018644725.1 Phycisphaerales bacterium | reverse complement strand
ACGAGCCACCTATGACATGACAAAAAATTTACAGAAAAAAACTTGCACAGCCAATATTTTATGGACAACACACTTATCTTATCACATAATGATCTTTGAGTTATGGAACTCGGTTCAACGCTATTCGCGATTAAAAGGGATTTGTCATGAAAGGGTGAATCATTTATCGCGTATGAGTAACGTTGGCGGAGGGCCAATCTCACTCGAGAAGAATGCGGCGACCAAAGCAATTTTGCCGATGATCGCTGCATGGGAGAGGAACTGAGACTCTCCCCCAAAACAACTGAATACCTCTCCAGACGTTGCCGGACGTGTGTTCGGGCGACACCCAGTTCTGGCGGGACTGTCATACATCCATTTGAAAGGATAGACCTATGAAGAAGTTTGCATCCATGCTGTGCGTTGCCCTGTTCGCGATGACCCTCGTTGTTGGCTGTGGCAAAAAAGACGCTGCTGACACCACCAAAGACGTTGCCGACAAGGCTGCTGACACCGCTGACAAGGTCATCGACAAAGCCGCTGACGTTGCCGACAAGGCTGCAGAGTAATTTTACTCCTGCACTGTGTATGACGCCTCGCGTTGTATACAAACGACATTAACAGGAAGCTCCTCATTGAGGGGCTTCTTGTTTTTTTTGTATGCGGTGATCGTATTGCATTTCGCCCGGAATCTGGTATACTCTCGCGACTATGTTTGAATCCCTAACCAACAAATTCAATGACGTCTTCCGCAAGATGTCCGGCCGCGGTCGCATTAACGAGGCGAACGTCCGTGAATCGATGCAGGAAGTCCGCACGGCACTGCTCGAAGCGGATGTCCACTATGATGTCGTCCGCAAGTTCTGCGATGACATCGTCGAGATCGCTCTCGGCACAGAAGTGATCGAGTCGCTGCGCCCCGGCGAGCTGATGATCAAGATCGTCCACGACGAGATGGTCAAGCTCATGGGCCCCGCCGACGGGCAGATCTACTATGTCAAGCCCGGCCCGACAGTCATCATGATGGCAGGCCTTCAGGGGAGTGGCAAGACCACGACCTGTGGCAAGCTCGCGAAGTTTATGCAAAAAGGGGACCGCCGCGTATTGCTCACGGCGTGTGACCTCCAGCGTCCTGCGGCTGTGGATCAGCTCGAAATTGTCGCCGGCCAGGTCGGCGCCGAGTTCTTCAAGACCGAAGGCGAGACCAACCCCGTCAAGGTCGCCCGCAAGGCCGTCACTCACGCGCGCTCGACGGGCGTGGACGTGGTGGTGATCGATACCGCCGGGCGACTGCACGTCGACGAAGAGATGATGAAGCAGGCCGAGGACATTGCCAAGGCCACCAATCCCCACCAGATTTTCCTCGTGTGCGATGCGATGACCGGCCAAGATGCCGTGAACTCCGCACGCGAATTTAACGAACGCCTCGAACTCGACGGTGTGATCCTTTCGAAATTCGACTCCGACGCTCGCGGCGGGGCAGCACTTTCGGTCAAGGCCGTCACCGGCAAGCCCATCAAGTTCATGGGTGTCGGCGAAACTTTTGATGCCCTCGAAGAATTCCACCCCGACCGGATGGCCGGGCGAATCCTCGGCATGGGCGACGTGGTCTCCCTGGTCGAAAAAGCGCAGGAAACATTCGACGTTGAAGAGCAGGAGAAAATGCAGGCCAAGATGGCCAAGGGCGAATTCACGCTCACCGATTTTCTCAAGCAGATGCGTCAGATGACGAAGATGGGCCCGCTCAAGAGCATCATGAAGATGATGCCCGGCATGGGCGGCCAAAACGAAATGCTCGACTCGATCAAGGGTGACGAAGTTGGCCGGATGGAAGCGATCATCAATTCGATGACCAAGGCCGAACGCAACGAGCCCGGCATGATCGACATTCACCGCCGCCGCCGCATCGCGCGCGGGTCTGGCACCAAGCCAGAAGATGTGTCGGGCCTCGTCAAGAGCTTCACCCAGATGGCAAACATGATGAAACAGATGGCCGGAATGGGCGTGCGCGAGCGGATGGCCTTCGCCAAGCAGATGGCTTCACCCGGTGGCATGGGCGCGATGGCCTCGGGTGGCATGGGCAAAGTCAAAGGCTCGACCAAAATGGGCAAAGTGAACAAGCGCAAACTGAAACAGAAAAACAAACGGAAGAAGCGCCGCCGCTGATTCTGCGGACGGAACTACATTAAAGAATAACCATAAAGAGCAACCATGAAATATGACCCCTCCCAAATCAAGCCGATGAAAACCGCCAAGGCGTGGGCCAAGGAAATCGCCCGCATCGCTTCTGGCAGCAACTGTGAAGACGTGCTCGTACTCGACCTGCGCGGGACCAGCGACGTGACCGACTTTTTCGTCATTGCGACCGGCACGTCTGACCGCCAGGTCCGCAGCGTTGCCGACGAGCTGGAATTCACTGGCAAGCACAACACCAACCCGGTGGCCCACATGGCCGGCCAGGACAGTGGCGATTGGATCGTGATGGACTTCTTCGACGTCGTCGTCCACCTTTTTACGCCCGACATGCGGAACTACTACGATCTCGAATTGATCTGGGGCGAATGCCCGAAGATCGATCTGTAGTCCCACCCCGCTGAAACAAGATCGATAAAAAAGGCCGCCCATTGAGGCGGCTTTTTTATGGGCGGGTGGTTTGCGGGTGCAAGGTTATGCGCGTGCGCGTTTTGCTTTTTCAGCCTTGATTTGTTCGCGGAGCAGGTCGGCCTGTTCACGGTCGGCGACTTGCTCTTGGCGGCGGAAGATTTCCTGCTGGAGTTTTCGCTGGGTGCGTCGCAGGTCGAGCATCCCCACGAGGGCGTCGCCACGGAGGACGGGCAGGGAATCGAGTTGCATGTCTTCCATGGTTTGGAGAGCTTCCTTGAGCGGCGTTTCGGCCGCGACGGTATGGCTCGGCGGCTGCATCAGGTCAAACGCGACGAGTAGGTTCCACATCCCCGGCGATTGGCCGAGCGCGGCGCGGAGGTCTTGCATGGTGATCATCCCGTCGAGGCGGTCGCCTTCGCCGAGGACCGGGAAGACCATCGTGTCCTGTTCGCCGAGCATCTGGGTGATCTCGCGGAAGCTCGCCGCCGGGGTGAGCGCGGCGGGATCGGCCTGCATCACGTCCGAGACATTCCACTGGTCGAGCAGGTCATCGCGGGTGATGTTCATGCCGACCTCGCCGGCTTTGTGGACGGCGACGCGGACACAGGCTGGCCCGACGATCTGAACGAGGAAGGTCGTCGCGGTGACGGTCATCAAGACGAGGTTCCCCAGTTCCATGCCGTTGATGGTCGTGCCGCCGTTGAGTTTTTCACTGGCATCGATTGCCAGACCAATTGCAACGCCGGCTTGGCTGAACAGGCACATTCCGAGATACTTCCGCACCGACGACGCTGCTCGCGCCCATCGCGCTCCCAGCCACGAGCCGAGGAGCTTTCCTGCCGTTCGGCCGACGACAAACGCGCTCGCCAGCCACCACATCCACCCGCACATGTCGCCCAGGCGAAGGCGCGACCCGACGATCACGAAGAACAATACATAGATCGGCGGCGCGAGGCGTTCGACAATGCCGAAGGTTTCTTTACTGCGGAATGGCGTGAGGTTGGCTACGGTCATCCCCAGTGCCATCGTCGCGAGGATTACGTCCATCCCCGCGGCGTGGGCACCGCCGATCACCAATAGCATCATCCCGAGGATGAAGATCATCGCCTTGTCGTAGTCGTGGTTCGCCTTGAGGATCCAGTTGAGCAGCAAGCCCGAGGCGGCGCCGAGCCCGACCGCGCCGAACAGTTCGTAGGCGACGTGGCCCATGCTTGCGAGCATTCCCCCGCCCGAGCCAGACGTGCCGACGAGGTTGCCCGCGATGCTCGCGGCGATGCCGTAGAGCAGCAGCGCCAGTCCGTCATCCATGGCCACAATTGCGAACACTGCCGTGGTCAGAGGCCCGCGCGTTTTATTCTCCCACAACACATCCACCGTCGCCGCCGGAGCCGTCGCCGAGGCAATTGCCCCGAGTACCAGCCCCAAGGCTACGCCCAGAATCACTGACCCGCTGACCCACCACGTCACCAAAAATACCAGAGCGCCCGCCAACACAAACGCCGCGATGCCCTCCGCCAGCAAGATCAATATGAACTGCTTGCCATATTTGCGGAATACGTCGAGCTTGAGTTCGCCGCCGATCATAAAGCCGATCACCCCCAGTGCGAAGGTGTTGAAGAGCTTCATTTTCGAAAGCGACGGGTTATCGATCACGCCCAGGCCTGTTTCGCCCAGCGCCAGGCCGATAAGGATGTAGCCGACGACTTGGGGGATCACGCGGAGTTTCTGGAAGAGCTTGGCGCCCAGGCCTCCGGCGACCAGTGCCGCGCCGACGACCAGCATGATGGGAAAGTGAATTTGCAGAACGTTGGCGAGCATGAGGATTATCCTTGTTCGGCGAGGAGGAGGGAGTAGACCTCGTTGGGATCGGTTGCGGCGAGAATTGCTTCGCGCCGTTCGCGGCTACGCAGGACGTCGGCGACGCGTGCGAGCAGGCGGATGTAGAGTTCGTGTTCGCCGGCCGGCGCGGCGATGAGCACGGCGAGGTGGACATCGGAGGCATCGATGCTTTCGTAGTCGGTGATTCCCCCAGGGCAGACACCCACGGCCATCGTGGCCCGCTTGACTTCCTTGAGGCGTACGTGCGGCACGCCGATGCCGCCGCCGATGCCGGTGCTCATCAATGCTTCGCGAGCCCAAACCGCATCCCGCAGAATCTGCGAGTCGATTTCGAGCGTGGTTGCGAGGGCGTTGCTGAGCTGGTCCAGCACGGATTGTTTGCTGGTGGCGGGAAACATTAGGATTTGCTCAGGAGCGAGATAGTGTTCGAGTCGCATGGTAGTGTCCATTCTGTGAGGGCAAACGAATCGACTATTCAAACAAGACAGAGGTCTGAATGCAAGACAATAGAGAGTTCTTTTCATTTTCTGCGGATAAGCGGGAGGGCCTGTGCGTCGGCTGGGGAAGTGGATGGGACAGTCGCCTGGCGGAAATCGGATTGATTCTTCCTGGGCGATTGGGTAGGGTGTGTCGATGGACGTACGCATGGAACATACTGAGGGACGCGGCAAGACGGCCGAGGTCTGGATCGACGACGAGCTGCTGATCGTGTGTGACAATGTGTCCACGGCTGAAGCGCGCCTTGGTCTGGGCGTGATCGAAGACGTGGCATTTCGCTACATGACCGACGAGGCGGTGAGCTGGGACAATGCCATCGCCGCGAACACGATGCAGCTTCGCCAGCTCGTGCCGGAAAGTGGCTGGCGGTATTTTGGGTATGGCCGCGTCGAGAGCATCATGCCCGTGGTGATTGATTTCGGAACCGTTGTCATGACCGACCCGAACTGGTCAACCGACGAATCGCTCGTGGGGAAATTTGTGTGCATGCCCATCGACCGCTTGGAATTGGTGACAAAGCAGGAAGAGGATTATCCCGCCATGTAGCGAGGGTATGTTTTATTGGAAGTGTATGTAGGAGGGGCGGTCAAAATTAGAAAAATAGGTGAATTGTGTCAAATGGAAGGTTGCCCTTGCGGGATTGATTCAATATAGTAGGTTATGAGCGGTTGTGGTGTATTTTCATCCAGCCGTTGTGATGACATTTCAGAGACAGCAAATGCGAACTCTTCTCGGCATTCCCGGGAACGGATGGGAGCAGTTATGGCTAAGATGAAGACGGTATGGGGTATCGACATTGGGCAGTGTGCCCTTAAGGCGGTCAAGCTTCGCACTGACGGCGAATCGCCCCCCGAAATTGAAGCATACGAAGTGGTGGAACATGCTGGGGTGCTGTCCCAGCCCGACGCTGATGTCAACGTATTGATTCAGGCCTCTCTGGACGAGTTTCTTCGCCGGGCGGACCTCAGCGGTACGTCGGTGTCGATGAGTGTGTTTGGCCAGAGCATTATGCGCTTTGTCAAGCTGCCGCCTGTGGAGGCCAAGCGCATCCCAGACATTGTCCGCTTCGAGGCCGAGCAGCAGATTCCCTTCCCGCTGAAGGAAATGGTCTGGCGGTATCAGGCGTTCTATGAACCGGATTCGCCCGACATCGAAGCGGGTTTGTTCGCGATGAAGACCATTGATGTCGCGGCCATGCTGTCGTATTTTGTACGCGCTGGCATCGAGGTCGACCTGGTGCAGATGGCACCGCTGTCGTTGTTCAACTTTATGCAGACCGACGGCCAATGTGCCAAAGAGGGCGCGACGGTTCTCGCGGACATTGGCGCGGACAAGACTCACCTGGTGATTTCCGACGGAGACCGGGTGTGGACGCGTACGATTCAAATCGGCGGGAACAACTTTACCGAGTCCCTGGTTCGTAATTTCAAGCTGAACTTTGAAAAGGCCGAGCAACAAAAGCGCAACGCCACCAACAGTAAATATGCCCGCCACATTTTCCAGGCGATGCGTCCGGTCTTTGCCGAGTTGGTTCAGGAAATCCAGCGTTCGCTGGGCTACTATTCCAGCCTGCACCGCGAAGTGAAATTCGCTCAGCTGATCGGGATGGGCAACGGGTTCCTGCTGCCGGGGATGAAGAAATATCTCGAGCAGAACCTCAACATGCCCGTGCGTCAGGTCAAGAAGTTCAACAAGGTCCTCTGCAATGTAGAAGGCATCGGTGGAGACTTGTTGGGTCTGGGCGTCGCCTATGGTCTGGCGGCTCAGTCGCTAGGCCTTGCGCCGATTATGACCAACATGCTTCCCCACGCGGTGGTCAAACAGCGCTTGTGGAAGAAGAAGACCCCGTGGTTTGTCGGCGCGGCTGTGCTGCTGGTGGTCGCGGCGGCACTGTTCCCGCTGTGCGCGATGAGCGACATCGGCAAACTCAAGAAAACCCGTGGCCTCATTGGGCAGGTCGAGACCATTGCCAAGCGCATGGAAAGCGACAACAACGAGGCCAGTGAGATTTCGACCGACCACACCGCGACCAAAGAAGCGATTCGTCGCCATTTGGAAATGCGCGCCAATGCGTGGGTCGTCCCGACGCTGGATTCACTGACGAGCAAGGCCTTCACGGGTGCAACGCTGACGGTGTCGAAGGAATTGCGCACGGTGCAAACTTTCGCAACGCTGTCTCCCGCTGCCCAGGCAGATCGTGCTCGTGCCCTCAAAGGCCATCAGGCCCGGATGGAAGTCATCAGCATGCTGCCCTTTGCCGTGTCCAAGGACGGGGTGATGCACCCCAATCCGCTTCGCAAGGAGCTGATGGATTCGCTCAAGTCGATCACGCGCGAGGATCGTCAGATTCTTACGATTGATGAACAGGGCATGGAATGGATACCAGATTTGACGAAGGTGTCCCTCGGTGGCGAGGCGAAAAAGAATACCGGCCCGTCCCTGCACCGCACGCCTTCCGGCGGATCAAGGTCTCAGGGCGATCGTTCTGCGGAGGCGACTTCGGCCGTGCCCGGGTACGTGATTTCTGTCACGTTCCGCACGCCGGCATCGCGGGGCAAGGCCAACACGATGACTGGGGAGTTTGTTCGGAAATTGCGCGAAGCGATCGCCCGTCACCCCTATCTGGCGGAATATGGCCAGCACTACAAGGCCTCGTTGAACGCCTCTGACGCCAATCGCGACGAATATGGAGACTATCGCTCGGATGACCGTGGTGGGGAAGAGGTCAAAAATCCCGATCCGATGTTCCCTGATGAGAGCATGGACGATGATTCTCGTTACGTTGTGCGCATTGCGGTAGCCTTGCTGGGGGATGGGATTTCCCAGCCACGCCCGTTGACGAAATCTACAAAACAACCCGGCTAGCCATAGCCGTATTTGCGGAGGAAAGCAATGAATTGGATCCGGAATAACAAGTTCCTCGTCGGCGTTGCCGGTGCGACCCTGCTGTTGGTGGTCGTCGCGGTTACTCTCGGGATGAGCTATGGCGGCACACTGAAAAAGGCCATGGCGCCACGCACCAAGGTACTCAAGAAGGTTGACCGCCTGAATCGTGGGCCGAAAGAAAATCGCAAGACCATCAAGGGCAAGCGAGATGAATCCAGCGCACTGGTCGCTGCACTGGGTGATGTTGTAGGAAACAACACGGCGTGGAATTTCCGCAACTATAAGGTTCCTTACCTTCCTTTGACGACGGGCTCGGGGCGAGAGGTTGCGGCCTTCCCTTACAGCGCGACCTATTGGGCCGACGGCGGGTTGCACTATGTCTTCGTGCAGGAATACTACAAGCGAATTAACGCGATGCTGGCGAGGCTCCATACCGTTTCGTTGGATCCCAATGCTCTCGAACAAGAACTCGTAGCCGAGGCCGTCCGCATTCAGCGCATGATTAACTTGCAGGTGCGTGCGGGCAAAGCTCGCGAAGCGGCCCGTGCCGACCGTCCTGCAGAAGCGACATCGTCTCCGGAGGCTGACTTCGAAGACCCCGCCGCGAGGGACTATATCGGCGGCCACAGAGAGGGAGACCTCAAGGCCGACGAAAACACGGGCTATTCCAAAGTGGCGTTCGATGAAGCGGTCAACAACATCAAATTCCTCAAGGCCACCAGCGGCCATCTCTATGCCGACCTGCGTTCACTGTACACGGTCTATGCGCCCACCGATGCGCCGGGGACCAATGAAGACCCCAGCAATCTCTGGGCAGCGATGACCAGTCTTTGGGTGCAGGAAGATGTGGTCTATGCCGTCCAGCAGGCCATTAAAGAAGAGTTTACCCTTCGCAGGCTTCCCAAGGATGCGTGGAATGTTCTCAACTCGCCGATCAAGAAGATCGTGAACATTCAGGTCGACGGCAAGTTTCCTGTGAATGAATCGGCCCTCGTTAAGATTTCCACCCCCGTCCGCGACAGCTTCCGCTCGTCTCTGGACGGAGAAGGAGAACCCGCAGAGGCCGTCGAGAAGCCCAAGACACTGACGGGCGGGATGACCTGCAAAGAATATGACTTGATTCGCTATCGCGTGACACTGTTGATGCCGACGCGTTCTATCCCGTTGGTATACAAGCATCTTATCGGCCGGAACTATCACACCGTCCTCAACGTCAGGCGTGGAACCCAAGCCAAGATCAGCGATGGCGACAATGAAAAAACGGTCTATGTTCCAGGTTGGGGTGACGACGAGGGTTCGGGTGAAGTCCGGATCGGCGCCACACGCTCCTCGGAGATGGTCGATCAAATGTACTATTTCGGCACCGAGTCGTTGCGACTGGTGACGTTTGAGTGCGAAGTCAAGTTCCTCTCGGGCTGGACGCGTGGAGAGTGGGACGAGAAAACCAAGACATGGACCCGTCCGCCGCTTGCCCCGGTGGAAGTGTTGCAGAAAATCCAGGTTGCGAATCCTGCGGCCTTGCGGAAAATTGATATCGAGCGCCTTAAGGCGACACCGGATCCCAAAATCAAATACACCATTCGTGCCCGTTCGAGCAAGTCTCGCACCAAGCCAGCGGCAACGAAACCCAAAGCGAATCCCAAGCCCTAGGCTTGAGAGACGCGGCACGGATAGAACCCACGAACACTACACGTTCTTGAAGGAGGCCATCATGGCCCAAGAAGGTCCCACGTTTATCGACAAGCACATTGAAAAAGTCGTCCTCGGCATTGCCGTGGTCGTCTTGGCCTATTGTTCGCTGACCTGGGGGATTAATACCCCTTGCCAGATTAAGGTTGGCAACAAGCAGTACAAGCCCGAGCAGGTCGACAAGGTGATCCTTGCGCGCGCCGAAAAGCTCAAGAAGGCTGTCGCCGACAACAAATATGACATTGGCGCTCCCGTTCGCTACATGGACAAGCTGGAATATTGGCAGAAGAACCCGCTGGCCGTGGCCGTCTGGGGGCCTGTGACCGATCCCGAGACCAAAGAGACCAAGCTCGTCCGCAGGGGATATAGCCGGACAGTGCTGGCGTCGGTGAACGTCGCCAAGCCCTATGCGAACGGGTTGTTGCCTACGATCCGCAAGTCGGTTCGAAAGACCAACCCTCAAGCGATTCAGGACGCCATGTCCAAGCCGTCGACCCCGCAGATCAAATGCGGTTTGGTCACCACGATTGTTCCCGGGCCCGGCGGTGACGAGATCCGTGAATCGATTCGTGCGACGACGGGGGCGATCTTTGACGTTGCAGCCCTCAAGTTAGCCTGGACGAAGGCGTTGGATAAAACTGTGGCCGACGCAAGTCAGCCCGTGCCGTTCAAGTATGAAATTGAATATCAGGTCCGTGTTCCTGGCGAAGAATGGGTCACGGTTCAGCTTCCTGCCACACGTTCGGATGGGATAGGCAGCGATGGAAAGCCCTATGAGCCGCCTGTCGTGCCAGCCTACACGGGTGACAATGCGAGTGCCGTTTACGAAGCGATGGACCATCACGTTGGCGACGGGGGCGTTGCACGTTGGTTGGTCCAGCCCAAGGATTATTCGGTTCTCGCTGATGGGCAAAAGTTGACGTGGGAGCAAGCGCTGTTCCCTTGGCAGCTGCTGGACGAGTATTCCAAAGAGACCGCCAAGCCCGACTCCTCCACAGGAGCTCCCAACACGTCCAAAGCGCCGTCTGCGTCGGCTCCGGGTACTTCTCGTTCTGCGCCCGCTGGTGGCGACGAGTTCGGAGATGAGGGAGAGGACGAAATGGCCGGGGCGGATGGCTTTGACGATGGAATGTCTGTGGTCAGTGAAACGTTCACGGCCGAGAAGAGAACACTGCCCGATTTCAAAACTCAGATTACGCACAATCGCCTGCTGTTGTGGGCGCACGTGGACAATTTGAAGTTTGGCCGGGAGTATCGCGTTCGCTATCGCATGATCTATTTCAGCCCGCTGCTGACGATGGACGAGGCTGTGGAACAACCGGAGATGGCCAAGGTTCAACTTCTCACATCGCCTTGGAGCGACTGGTCCGAGGCCGCGGGCGTGGAGCGCAAAATGGAGTATTATGTCACGGGCTTCTCGCCTGTGGGCAACAAGGCGGTCACCGTGACGGTCTTCACGCAGAAGTTTGGCACCTGGGTCAAGGCCGAGTTTGAAAAGCTCGCGCCGGGGTCCATGATTGGTGGTGAGAAGATGGTCCAAGTCTTCAATCCGCTTCTTAAGGCTAAGGTAGATTGCCTCGTCGATTTCAGCACGGGCGCGATGCTGCTGGAACTCAAGGACAGGCAAGAATATTTCCGCGACGGCAAGAAGCAATCCAGCGGCGTGGCAACGACAATTCAGACCGCCGATGGAAAATTGATTCGCCGGGTCAAGAATATCGATACCGAAAAGTCGGAGTACAAGCGCCTCAAAGACGAGACCAACACTGTGCCGAGAAGGACAAGGGCTCCGGCTGATGAGTTCGGCAGTGAAGGCGACGAGTTCGGCGGCTAAGGCGAACTATCAACGACGCTTACGTCGGATAGACAGATGAATTGACAACTTGATGCACTCACGCCCCGGGCTTCTCCGGGGCGTTTTTTTATGGTGCCAGTGCACGGTGGGCGGGGTTGCATGTAGCGCCGCGATGCGCGTTGTGCGGAAAGAAAAAAAGGAATTTTGGAAAAACTGTGCGCACGGGTGCGGGGGAGGGATAGAGAGACATGGGAGAACCTGCTTGGGCGGATTGATTTGCCCAGACAGTGGAGAAATGCGGAGAGACATGGAAGGATGAAGGCCATGAGACGGAAATTGATTTCTTGGAGTACGTTGCTGCTCGTCGCCGGTGCGGTGGCGGCGATGCTATTGCTTTCCCCCGGCTGCACGGCCGAGGGGGAAGCGTTGTCGCATCAGGAGCAAGAGGATGTTCGCCAGCAACGCGAGGCGGATTTTGACCAAGATCGGAGTGATGCGTTGTCTGTGAGAAAAGATGACGAAAAAAAAGAAAAAGCACCGATAGAGTCAAAATCGGATTACATAGAAAAAAAAGCACAAAAAAGAGCACCGAGAGACGAAAAAAGGAAAAAACAAACCCGTCGAAACCGCCTATTCCTATTGGGGGAAAAGCCCCTCGCAAACAAAAGTCAAGTGGTCGAAAGATTTTGCTTGCGTTGAAGGGGTTTAACGGGTACTTTCCAAAGGAGTTCAATGCCCGGATTCCCGGAAAATTGGGGTTGAACTGTAAAAAAGGATAGAAAAACACTGAACATAACGGCCAGTAATGGTCGATACATGGGATGATTGTAACTCTCTCTGTGTACTCATATACAGAGGGGATAAACCGCACCGCCTTTGGCAGATGGCCAAGGCGCAGAAAGGAGCATACGAGTCATGCATCGAAAGATCATCGCGGCGGGAGTCCTGACGCTGGTTGCCTTTAGCTTGGCAACACAGGCCACCACTCCTCCGGCCGACTCGGCTGAACAGCTGTTGCGCACTGCGCAAACTCAGTTCAAACAAAAAGACTTCACCCAGGCTCGCAAAAGCTTGTGGCAAGCCTACCAGATGCGAAGCGCACTTTCGGCTTCACAGCAGCGCGAGCTTCAGCAACGCCTGGCAGAAGTGGACGATGCAATTGAGCGGAATATCCTCGCGGCTTCCGCGACGGTTTCGGCTCCGGTAGCCTTCGTAGCGCCCGCCGCTCCCAAGGCTGTCGTCGCTGCGCCCAAGGTTGCATTGGCCCCGGCCGAGAAGATCCTCGCTGCGGCTCCCAAGAAGCCCTGGCCTGCGGACTCGAAGGTATCGGTCAAGCCTGCCGAAGTTACGGTCAAAGCAGTGCCGGTTCAACCCGAACCGATGAAGGTTACCGTTCAGGTCGCCGCTCCAGCTCCGGTTGCGGCCCCTGTGATGACACCTGATGTCGCCCGGTCGATTCAGGAACAGAAACGCGCCGCCGAAGTGGGTACCCCCGTGGCCAGCTATGGCAGTGGTGACACTGCGATTCTCAGCGAATTTGAGCAACGAGTCAAAGTGGTCGCAGAGCAGACCCGCCATGACTTTGACGCGCTACTGAAAAAAAGCCGCGAACTGATGGCCCATGACCACGACAGTGGCAAGCTGACCTCCGCCGATTTCGAGAAAGCCACCGCGCTCGCGACCCAGTCGCTGACGCTGGTTCAGAACAACCGGTCGCGCTTCTCCGCGACCGAATACCGCGGCATGGTCAATGAAGTCAACCGTGAGACCAAGCGAATTCAGGCCAAGAAAAAGGCCTGGGAGCTTTGGGACGTAGAAAAACAGCGCGAAGACCACATCAAAATGGTTCGGATTCGCACCAAGGTTCAACTTGCAAACCGCGCCAAGAAAATCAAGGAACTCACCAGCCAGGCGCTGTCGTTGCGACGCGATCGCAAGTATGTAGCAGCCCTGCGGGTGATCGAAGAGATTCTCATTCTTGACCCGGACAATCCGTGGGCACGCGACAACGAGCCGACCCTGCGCAACTTCATCCTTACCGATGCAGCTCGCCGCAACGAGATGGAAATCCTTGAACAGACGACACTCCAGTCGGCTGACTTCAAACGTAGCGAAATCCCGTGGTACAAGATCCTGCGCTACCCGCGGAACTGGAAAGAACTCAGCAAGATCCGCGAAGGCTACAACGTTTCGGATTCCAGCGAGTCCGAAGCGGACCGCGCGACGCGCCAGAAGCTTGACCGCAAAATGGGCGATGTTCAGCTCGTCGATGCGACTTTCTTTGACGCGATTGGGTATATCCGCGAACACACCGGCGCGAACCTCTATGTCAACTGGGGTCGTCTCGAAGTCGACAATCCCGACATCCGCAACCAGCGAGTCACGGTGCAGCTGACGAACGTCGCCGCACGGACCGTGCTGGAAAAGGTTCTCGAAGAAGGTAGCGTGGACCCGCTGATCCTGGATTATGTGATTCAAGACGGCATCGTTGATATTTCGACGACCGACCTTCTTGATCAGCGCACCATTACCCGCACCTATCCCATTCTGGACATCATGGCCCGCAGCCCGAGCTTCCGTGGCCCGCGCGTGGACGTCGACTCCATCGGCCAAAATAAATACGTGGATGGCGGCTCACAAATCGGTACCTCGACGGGTTCGAGCAGTAGCGGAGGCGGAAGCAGCTCGTCGCTCTTCGATGAGACTGACGACGTCGGAAAACCCGAAGAAGAATTGACCAAGGCGGACATGGCCAATAAGGTCAAACGGATGATCATGAAAACCGTCGACCGCACGACCTGGGCCTATGTCGAAGGCGAAGAAGCCGACGGCACGGGTGAAGGAACCATGAGTGAACTCAGCGGCACGTTGGTGATTTCGCAGACCGCGAAGAACCACCGCAAGATCCGCGATCTGCTCAGCAGCCTGCGCGAAGCGCACACGATCCAGATTGCGATTGAAGCCCGCTTCATTGAAGTTCGTACGGGGTTCCTGAATCAGGTTGGTGTCGACCTCGACGTGTACTTCAACATGGACTCCCCCATTACGCCGACGCGCCTTGAGGATGTGGGCTTGCTGTACACCCCTGGAACGTCAAAATCCAGTATGTCGCCGATTTTCGGCACCCAAAACAGCGATGGCTTCACGAATATGATGTCCGATTCCATCGGCTCAAACGTTCCCAATGGCTTGTCAACTACTCTGGCTGGGAGCCCATCGGCAATTGCGATTGCCGGGACCTTCCTTGATGACATCCAGGTGGACTTCCTGATTCGTGCGACTCAGGCTTACGATTCGACCCGTGTTCTGACCGCCCCGCGCGTAACACTTCTCAATGGCCAGCGAGGGTATGTGAGCGTTGCGACGCAACAGGCCTACATTTCGGGGATTGAACCGGTGGTCGCCAACAACAGTGTTGGGTACCGCCCGCACGTGAGCTATGCTCCCACCGGGACGATGCTCGACGTGGATGCAACGGTTAGTCACGACCGTCGCTACGTGAGGCTGACGATTCGTCCGCAGATTGTGAAGCTGAACAACATGACCAATCAAGGTTCTGTTGGCCTGCCGAATATTTCGATGCAGGACATTCAAACGTCCTGTTCGATCCCTGACGGAGGCACGTTGCTCTTGGGCGGATTGCGCCTGAGCACCGAAACAGAACGTGAAATGGGCGTTCCCGTCCTCAGCAAGATCCCGGTTCTTAACCGATTCTTCACCAACAAGGGCAAGATCCGCGACGAATCGACCCTGCTGATTCTCGTCAAGCCCAAGATCATTATCAACGAAGATGAAGAAGTGGATCCCACCAACTACCAGGAATCGGAGACCGTTCCTAAGACCTATTCCCGACACCGCTAGAGACTCTTCTGCGAGTGTTAGGATTCGAGTAGACAAACAGAGCCGATGCCGCTACTATGGCATCGGCTCTTTTTTTGTGAAAGGACATCATCATGCGACGACGAAAACAGATTGGCTTGCTTGCTAGTTTGACCCTGGTGGGATTGTTGTGGGCGGGGCAGGGGGACGATCCCCGCACTACGCCCGATGCTCCCGCCACGCCCCCACCGGCGACTCTACCGTCGAGTCCCGCCAAGGCACCTCCCCTCGCCGCACAGCCGCCCGCCAAGGCAGGTGTGATCCAGCTGCGGGGTGTCGAAATTGATCGCACAAAAGGGGAGATTCGATTTGATGTCCAGAGTGCCAATCCGGACTATCTTCTAGAATTTTTGCTCTGCCAGGGAGCGGAAAAAGGATATGAAAGCGGATTTACGACCAAAACCCTCGGGCAGGATATTCACGCGGGGCTGCTTGTTTTGGGCCTGCATCGCGGGATTTATGCGCGCCGCATGGACGGCGAAGACATTCCGCCCAAGGGGTGCGAGCTGGATGTGCTGCTGGAATGGGTGGCCAAGGACAAGAGCGTCAAGCGGATGAATGTCCTGGACGCGCTGAAGGTGGACGCCAAGGTTCGCCCGACGTACTGGGTGTTTGTGGGGTCGGAAATTTCCCCGCGTGGCGGCTATGCGGCGGACCAGAATGGGTCACTGATTTCGGTGTCGAATCTTCCCACGGCCGTGATCGATCTTCCGGTCGTGTCGTCACGTTCCATGGAGGCTCGTATGTTCAGCCTCGATGGCAAGAAGCTCCCGGCGGGCGTGAAAACGATGCGGATGGTGATTCGTCCTCGCAAGAATGCTGCCAAGTCGCCCTATGCGCGTGCGACGCTGGACATTGCGGCCGATGGTGGGCTGCGAATCGACGGCAAAGCGATTTCATTCAACGAGCTTGAGAAGTGGGCGGCGAAGTTTACCGATCGCTTCCCTGGGGCACTCGTGGAAATTCGGACTCATTCGCGGGCGATGGCGTGTTTGATGCCCCTGGCCGCGCTCGAGATGAAACTTGGTGGTGTCTTTGATACCGAGCAGATCATCCTGCCGCCGGATGGGCCGATCTTTGGCCGCACCGTTCGGGAATTGTCGAGCCGGCTTTCTGCATTTGCCGCGAAGTACGCCAACCCCGAAGAAGAATTCGATCCGCCCGCAAACCAGGCGCGCGTGGAGCTGGCAGAGATCGACCGGCAACTGCGTGAACTCGAGCGCGTCAAAGCACTGTGGATACAGTATCGTGCAAAGCTTGAGGCGATGGCCAAAGCCGCGCCCAAAGCCAAGAAAGATTCTGGCGCTGTAGAATGACCCACGACGAACCAACCCGCGTAGAGAGTCCTGTGCTGGGGATCCGTTGGTGGACGGTGGCGTGTTGGATGGCGCTGACTGCCCTTGTGGCGGCGGGGTTGTGGACATCGTCGCGCGGCGGCGGCGAAGGCGTAGCTCTGATGGCGATGGGGTTGACGCTGTGGCTGATGACGGCTGGCGTGGCTGTGGCGGCGGGCGAGAAAGACGGCTGGACTGCCGCACTTGCCAGCGGCGTGATGGTCGATACCAGCGGGATTGTACTGTGGATTTTTGCCGCTCGCGAATGTGGTGCGGGGTTTGTGGATGTGGTCGGACCGTGGTGTGTGTGGGGCGGGATGTGGGCGATTGCGATCGCCGTGGTGCGCGGCCGAACCCGCCTGGGGCGATGTGTCGCGGCGGTGAGTTTGTGTGGCGTGTGGATGGTTCTCGCGACGAGCATCGTCTGGATCGGTGGGTGGCTGGACGCTTTGGGGGGCGAGCGGGTGGACGTGGTCACGACTGTGATGGCGGCCAATCCGGTCAACGCGGTGCTGATGGGGCTCGTGGAGAAAACCGGCGTGGTGTGGCAAAACATGGGCGTGATGTATGGCCTGAGCGAGATGGGCGATACGGTCAATCCGCGTTGGGTCAGTCCGTGGGTTGTGGTCGGGTGCTATCTCGCTGCGGCCGCACTGATTTGGGGCATCCGCCATTGTGTCCGCTGTGTTGTTCCGCGCTCGCGGGGCTGAGTTCTACGAAAATATTTCGCCCGGGGTGGAATGATGCCCTTGGGTTGTTATAATGTACCGAGTCGAAGTTCTCGACGGGCGGATTCAAGTCTCTAACGTGACACGTGAGTGAAACAAAAGCGGTGAGCGGG
>JABGPZ010000078.1 GCA_018644725.1 Phycisphaerales bacterium | reverse complement strand
AAGAGACTCCCGCGCCAAACAATCCCGAATTTACAGAAACAAATTTACACTACCGTTTTCCTGTCTGGAAAAACGATTAATTAGATTAACTCTAATTATTAATATGATATCACATCGGTTTTCGTCCCACAAGAAAAAAAATGGGCGAAAGGGGCGATTTATTTCATTCTAGGGAAGCGGATATCCGATAAGTGTAGGTCTTCTTGAAAGTAAAGGGTGTGTGGTTTGGTTATTTATTCCGTTCGGCGGGCAAAAAAAAAGGGATACGACAGAGCCTAACATTGGCCGGGCCTTGCAACTTTCCCACAAATGAGACCCGCGCCAGCACTACCCCCGACAGGGATCGAACCTGTGGCCTCCGCTTTAGGAAAGCGGCGCTCTATCCAACTGAGCTACGAGGGCAAAGGATTGCTGCAGAAGCAATCGAGCGAGTATTATACTCGTGATGGCGCGAAAAGCAATACTCCACGGTGCAAGCTTTTGCCGCTCGCGCTGAGCAGAGGGTTGTGTCTGGACAATTTTGTCGCCGGGCGGTACAATGCGCCCATGAGTGAAATCCCCGCCAATTATCGAGACATGGACCGTGAAGCACTTCTCTCCGCCATCGCCGCGCGCAAGGCCGAGCTTGGCGAGACACTTTGCATTCTCGGTCACCATTATCAAAGCGACGACGTGATTCAGTTTTCTGACTATCGCGGCGATTCGTTGAAGCTTTCCCAGATTGCCGGCGAGCAGACCGCCGACCACATCGTTTTCTGCGGCGTTCATTTCATGGCCGAGAGCGCAGACATCCTCACCAGTGATGCCCAGACCGTGTGCCTGCCGAATTTGTCGGCCGGGTGCGGAATGGCGGACATGGCCGAGGCCGACGCGGTTGCTGTGGCGTTGGAAGAAGTCGCGGCGCTTGCCGGTGGCGCGACGATTGTGCCTGTGACCTATGTCAATTCCACCGCCGCGATTAAGGCCGTCACGGCCGACTGGAACGGCGCGTGTTGCACGAGTTCCAACGTCCGCAATGTCTTTGAGATGGCCATGACGCCACAATCGTTTGGCGGATGCGACGGCGACAAAATTTTCGCGATTCCCGATCAGCACCTTGGGCGCAACACAGCGTTCGCAATGGGGCGCGGGGCCAGCGATTGCGTCGTCTATGATCCCCAGCTGCCCAATGGCGGAATGACGAGCGAACAGGTCCGCGCCGCGACGTTCATTCTCTGGAAAGGCTGGTGCTATGTTCACCAAACCTTCACCCCCGAGCACGTCCGTGCCGTGCGAGCCGAATTGCCCAACGCGACCGTGATTGCCCACCCCGAATGCCCGCGCGAAGTGGTTGTCGAGTGTGACCTTGCGGGCAGTACCGCCCAGATCATCACCGCCATTGACACCGCACCGGCCGGGAGCGAATGGGTCGTGGGTACCGAAGCGAATCTCGTCTATCGTCTCGCGGCGCAGTACCCCGACAAAACCATCCGCCTGCTGGGCGATGGCGCGGCGCGCTGTGTGCAGATGGCGCGGATCGATCTGCCGCATCTGCTGTGGTGTCTCGATTCCATCGCCGCCGGCGAGCCGATCAACGTGATTACCGTCGATGCCGAGACTGCGAAAAAAGCCAAACTTGCCCTCGACCGCATGATCGCCATCAAGGCCGTCAGCGAGGTCATTCAGATTCGCCCCGAGGGGGCCTAGTGGATTTCGCGGAGTATACCGACGAGCAGTGGCGCGAATCGCTCGCCCCCGAGACCTGGCGCATCACTCGCCATCGCGGGACCGAGCGCGCATTCACTGGCGCGTATTGGAACTGCCACGACGCGGGTGTGTATCAGTGTGTGTGCTGCGGGGCGGCGCTGTTTTCCAGCCGGACGAAATTCGAATCCGGCAGCGGCTGGCCGAGCTTCTATGATGTGATGGCCCCCGACGCGCTCGCGATGGAAGACGACACCTCGGGCGGGCGAGTCCGCACCGCCGTCGCGTGCAGCCAGTGCAGTGCCCACCTTGGACACCTCTTCGACGACGGCCCGAGGCCCACCGGCCTGCGCTATTGCATCAACTCTGCGAGCCTCGCGCTCGAGAGGAGCGATGCGAAATGAATTCTCGCGCTTTGATGGTGACAGTCCTGATCGTGGCGATGGGGTGCGCTGGGTGCGGTGAGGGGCTCGAGCGCTCCAGCAGCATTGGCGAGCCGAAACGTCTCATCGCACAATTCGACGCGCTGGGTGCAAAGGGCAAGCGTCGCGCACTCCAGGATTCGATTGCGCGCGGGAGGGCCTATCTCCTCGAACACCAAAACGCCGACGGCAGTTTTTCCACGGGGCGCAACGCCAAGGGCTTCAACATTCTTCGTCCGTTGCCGGGAAGCCACACGTCCATGCAGGTGGCCGTTACGGCGCTGAGTGTGTCGGCGCTCATCGAGACTTCTGGCAGGGACGATGGTGTCGCGGCCAAGGCGATTGACAAGGCCTGCGCGTTTCTGCTCGACCGCTTGCCCACGACTCGCCGTGACCACCCTATGGTGTTGTACAATTGCTGGTCGGGCGCGTATGGCCTGGAAGCGTTGGCGAGTCTCCATCGCTGGTATGACGGCGACGCGGTGAAACAGAAGGCGATCGATACGGTCATCGCCCAGCAGATTTCTTACATGGCCCGCTATGAGGCCGTCAACGGCGGTTGGTCCTATCTCGACCTGAAGAACAAGACCGCAAAGCCCTCGCCCCATACGACGTGTTTTACCACGGCGGCCATCCTTCAAGCGTTCCACGATGTCAAGCTCCTCGGCCATCACATCCCTGCACGGCTCGTCGAGCGGGGGGTGAAGGTGATCCTGCGTCAGCGCAATCCCGACTGGACGTTTGTTTACAGCGATGGCTTTTCGTTGAAGTTCAGTGCCGTCGATCCCGGCTCGCGCATGCCCAGCACCCTCGGGCGAAGTGTCGCTTGTGCGCTGGTATTGCGGCTGTGGTCTCCGCGCCACGCCAAGCCGACCATCGTGCCGATGTTGGTCGACCGTCTGATCCGCAAGAACGTCTGGCTGAGTCGCGCACGAAAAACCCAGAGGCCGCACGAATCGTTTTTTCATGTCGCGGGCTATTACTACTACTTCGGGCACTATTATGCCGCCCGGGCGCTCCCGCAGCTTCCCGCCGCCGACCGCGCGAAGGTCGCCAGTGATCTCGCGGCGTTGCTGGTCCCCAAGCAAGAGCCCGACGGGAGCTGGTGGGACTATCCGCTCTACGATTATCACTGGTTCTATGGCACGGGATTCTGCCTGCGCAGCCTTCAGCGATGCCTCAACGAATTGCCCGCCGAGTGAAGATTCTATGGCCGGAAGTCGTGATGGGTGCTGTTTTTTCGTTCGCGGGTTGAGTACAATGGGGTGATCGCAACAGCCTTGCAGTAAGGGAACCGCACTGATGGCCAAGACACCGATTCGACCAACCCACTCGTCCAAGATTGCCCTCGCCCGTACCGATTCGGGTGTGGTGGCGCGCCAGTTTGATGATTTCAGCCGCCCAGAGAAAATCGTCCCCAGCGAGCGGATCAACTGGGTCGGGTTTTTGATTTTAGTTACGGCGATTGTTGGACGCTGCGTGCTGGGCGAGTCGGCGGGGCGGTCGTTTCCGATCCTCGCGGGCGAATTTGCCAGCTGGCTGTTGCGCGGCGAAGGGGTCGTGACGGAAGAATATTTCGAACTTGCGCGGGTGCTGTTCAGCGCGTGGGTTTTGCTGGGGTGCGCGGTGGTTGCCTTTGGCGACTTGCGCGCACGGCGTGGCGCTCGGCCATGGTGGATGATTGCGACGGGTGTGTTGATGATCTGGATGGCGACCAGTGCGGGCTATGCGCAGGAAACGCGGTCGGCGTTGTTGGTGTGCAGCGACGTGGCGGGGTATCTTGCGGCGTACTGGCTTGCGCGGCGGGTGTGTGTGGACCGGCGGCGATTTGTGTTGCTGGTGTGCGTGCTCGCGGCGACGGGGGTGATGGTGGCCTCGCGGGCGCTGATGCAGATGCTGGTGGAAAATCCTGCCCAGGTGGCGATGTGGCATGAAAACGCCCAAGAGATGATGGCCTCGCAGGGCATTGTTCCCGGCAGTATGGACGAGAAGATTCTCGCCGCGCGCATCCTTGGCCGGCGTGCGACAGGATTTTTGCCGCTGACGAATTTGTTCGCAGGGCAGATGTTGATTTTGTTCTCGGCCTGTGTCGCCGTGGTGGCGCTCAAGGTTCGCCAGATGCGCGGGGACACTCCGCAAAGGGCGTCGTCCGAGATCAATCCCGCGCGATGGGGTTTGATTCTTTCGCTGCTGGGAACGGTGATCGCGGGCGTTGCCCTTGTGCAAACCTTCAGCCGAGGCGCGCTGGGGGGAGCGGGGATTGTGATTCTCGGCGTTGCGGCGTTGTATCCGTTTCGTCAGTGGGTCCGTGCGCACTGGAAAAAAACGATCTGCATCGCGGCGCTCCTGGGGGCAATGGGGCTCGGCGCGGTTGCGAGCTGGGGCATGGCCAAGGGGACGCTGCCGACGAAGACGATGTCCTTTCGCTGGCACTATTGGGCGGGCTCGGCGAAGTTGATTGCCGAAAGGCCCATGCTGGGCGTGGGCGGGGGCAATTTTGCCGACAACTATCTCCGCATCCGCACTCCCGAGGCCGAGGAAGAAGTCAAAACACCGCACAACGCCATCGTCCATTCGCTTGTTCAGTTTGGTCTGCCCGGCGGCGGGCTGTTTTTGGTGTTGGTGGGCTGGGCACTGGCGGGAGCGCTGGGGCCGATGGACCACAAGCGCGGGCTGGTCACGTCCTCGGCGGGGGTGTTGCGCCTGAGTCACGGATTGATCGTGGGCGGCCTGTCGCTGTTGGCGATTGTGATGTCGCGCGTGGTCTTTGCCGGCTCGGCCAGTGATTCGGATCTGATGTTCATGCTGGTGATTCATCCTGCGGCGGTGTTCGTGTTGGCGTTCGGTGCGATGTGGCCTGGCGCGACGGCGGCCAGCGACGACCGCACCATTGGCCTGATGCGCGTGGCCTTGGTGATGGGCTGCGTGGCGATGGTGCTGCACAATCTTGTCTCGTTCACCCTCTGGACTCCGGGCGTGGGCATGTTGCTCTTCGTGGCGGCGGGCGCGGCGACGGGCTCGCGCAAACGCATGCACACCGGCGGGCGTTGGGAAAAGCGCCGCTGGGGGTTGATCCCGTTGGGTGCGACCGTAGCGATGTTCCTGGCGGTGATCAGTCTCAACCTTCCGCCGCTGTGGGCGCGACACATTCACGTCCGTCGCATGGTCCGCTCGGTGCGCCGCGGCGACGTGGTCGACATCCCGCGCGTGGGCAGGGCGCTGTGTGACGCCGACCCCAGCGACACCCAGGGCGCTTGCTGGATGGCGGACCTGTCGGGGAACCTCAAGCGCCTCGCCGACGCGCACGACCTGACGCCGCTAACGCTGTCGCCCGAACCGTACATTCTCATCGCGCTCAACCGCAATCCATTCTCATCGTCGGGGCTTGCGTGGCAGTCCAATCAGGCCCTGTGGGTGATGAGTCGCGGCGGCCGCTCGCCGATCAAAACCGAGCCGTTCGTCTGCCGGGCCGTCGAGGCCGACCCGATGAACCTCCAGCTGCGGCTGAGCTATCTGTGGGTGCTCCAACAAATGGGCGGAGACTATACCGAGACGCTCGCGAGCGAGATTGCGATTCTGGAATCAATTCTCGCCAAGCGCCTGGCATTTAACCCCGGAACCCTCCGCCGATTCAGCCCGGCGGAACAGCAGGCCCTGGAAGGGTTTAAGGCGCATGTCGTCAAAGCCCGCGCCGCAGACGAGCCAAAGTAGGCGCTCCGCAGGATTTTCCTGCACGGTTGGGCCAAATTATGCCGATACATACCGATGTACCGTGTATTGACTGGATGAAAGGACGACATCGTGAGCAAGGATGCTAAAACCAAATCATCGTCGCAGCGCGACCACCAATTCTGGCGCGTGTGTGGTGTTCTCGGCGCACTGGGGATCATTCTCTTGTGCTGGATTTCTCTGCTGAGCTATTCCCCCGACGACCCGGGCCAATATGCCCTTGGGCGACATGTTTCCGCCTCGGGACAGGTCATCGTCAATCAGGGCGGAAAGATCGGTGCCTACCTCGCCGACGCGCTGCGCTATTGGCTGGGGATCGGTGCCTATGGCCTTTTGGCCGTGGGTACGCTCTGGACGGCGCTGGCATTGTGTGGCCGGCAGATCGGCCACTGGCCGTGGCGCCTGGCGGGGATCGTGTTTTTCGGTGCCGCGCTCAGCGCGATGGGCTATATGGCCGACCCGCAGCATCATCAAACCGTTGAAATTGTCCAAGGCCAAGCCGGCGTGATGGGCGAATGGCTCGGGGTGATTCTTGGATCGTTCGGAACCTACAGCTGGGTTGTGACGAGTATCGTGCTGATCGGCGGGGTACTTCTCGCGGCCGAAGAGGCTGTCGTCTGGACCGGAAAGCAACTCCGCGGCCATCACGAAAAATTCCAGCAGGCCCGCGAAGAACGCAAAGCCCTCCAGACCGAAGAGCAGCCTGAACCCGTCCGTCGACGAAAGGCACCCACCATCGCCCAGCCAGTCGTGGCGGAAAACGAACCATTCGACTTGCCCAAAAAGAAAAAGCGCCTCTTGGGATTCTTGCGCGGCGAAAACCCGCCCGTCGAACCTGAACCCGAAATCGAAACCGAAGATCCCAAGGAGGCCAAGCGCCAAGCTCGGGCCGACGCCAAGGCCGCCAGAGCCGCCGCCAAAGCCGAGGCAAAGGCGACAAAAGCCGCCGCCGTTGTGCCCGCCGCGAAACCCACATCCAAAGCTCCTGCAAAACCCAAGGCCGTCGCGAAGCCCAAGACGACTGCAAAGTCCAAGGCTGGCGGCGCGGTCTTGCCCGATCTGAAAATGCTCGAACGCGGCACGAATCGCTTTTCCGCCATTGCCGAAAAGCAGGCCCAGCAGCGCATGCAGGTTCTCCAGCAAACCCTCGAAGATTACGGCGTTGATGCCGAGGTCGTCGGCTATGAAACCGGTCCGGTGATTACGCTGTTCGAACTTCAACTTGCCCCGGGCGTGAAAACTGCGGCCGTGACGAATCTTTCGACCGACATCGCGCGAACCCTCGCCGTGCCGTCGGTGCGCGTGGTTCCCGCACGTAGCGGGCGCGACACCGTGGGCGTGGAAGTGCCCAACCTCGAAAAAGAAATCGTCCGCCTCCACGAACTCATTGCGGAAAATCAGAAAAAGCAGAAATCCATGCGTCTGCCGATGTTCCTCGGCAAGGACGCCGGCGGCAGCGCGATTGTCATGGACCTCGCCAAAGCGCCGCACATGCTCATCGCGGGCACGACCGGCAGCGGCAAGAGTGTGTGCATCAATACGATCATCATGTCACTGCTGATGACGCGCACCAAGCAGGATGTGCGGTTTATTCTCGTGGACCCGAAGATGGTGGAAATGGCCGCGTTCGAGCGCCTGCCGCACCTGCTGTGTCCGACGATCACCGATATGAAAAAGGCCGAAGCAATTCTCGAGTGGGCCTGCCAGAAAATGGACGACCGCTACGAGCTGCTCCGCGAAGCGCGCGTGAAAAACATCGACGACTACAACAAGGTCGGCGCGAAAATGCTGTATGAGCGCTTCAACGCCGATACCGACGAGGAGAAGGAAAAGGTCCCCCTGACGATTCCCAGCTATGTCATCATCATCGATGAGCTGGCCGACCTGATGATGACCAACGGCAAGGAAGTCGAAAGTTTCATCATCCGCATCGCGCAAAAAGCGCGCGCCGTGGGCATTCACCTCGTACTCGCAACACAGCGCCCGAGCGCGAATGTCGTCACCGGCCTGATTCGATCCAACATGCCTTGCCGGATTTCCTTCCGCGTCGCGTCGGGCATGGAAAGCCGCATCGTCCTCGACCAAAAGGGCGGCGAAGTCCTCCTCGGCAAGGGCGACATGCTCGTGCTTCAGCCCGGCGAATACATCCCCGACCGCGCACAGGGCACATGGATCCCTGATGACGAAATTCATCGCGTCGTGGACTATCTCCAGACCTCGGGCGAGCAGGAATTTGACCCGCAGCTGCTCAAGCTCGACGAGCCGGGCGGCGGGGGCGACGCCGACGGCGGGCTGTTCGCTAAGGACGAGTTGTTCGACCAGGCTGTCAATGTGGTCCTCACGAATCGCCGCGGAAGCGTCTCCCTGCTCCAGCGGAAAATGGCCATCGGCTATGGCCGCGCCAGTCGCCTGATTGACCAAATGGGCGAGGCCGGGATTCTCGGCCCGCACAAAGGCTCCCAGGCGCGCGAGTGTCTCATGACCCTTGATGACTGGAAACAACTCCAGGGCGACATTGCCCGCGACCAATCCAGCGGCATGAGCTACTAGAAAACAGAGTAAGCAACCAAACCAACAGCGTCGGGACATCCCCGGCGCTGTTTTTTTGTGGAAACAAAGAGGGGCTATTTCGTGATGGCGTCGAGTTCGATTTCGAAGAGCAGGTCGTCGCGGCAGACGTCATTTTCGGTGAGGATGCAGGGCATCGCCGCCAGGGCCGGGCGTGTTGCGACGTAGCTGCGCCACGCGTCGAGGAACGCGGCCTCTTTGAAATAGGCAATCGCGCGTGTGCAGTCGGCATAGGTCATCTCGCGCGATTCGAGGATCGCTTCGATGACCTTCATTGTCATGTCAATTTGCCCGGCGATGTCGTCGAGGAAGACCGTTGCGCCTTCGGGCTCGATGCTGGCCGTGCCGGAAATCCACAACCGCTTGAGCTCGTCGGGTCCGGTGAGTTCGGCCGCTCGCGAAAAGCTGCTGCCATAGTCCAGCGCCGAGCATTGCAGCGGTGAAGCAATTTCCTGCATGATCGCGCCGTCGGTGGGCTGGATTGCCATCAGACCGGTGTTCATTGCGGCGCCGTAGTGATTGTGGCCGCCGATGCCGGTCGATGCCGGAACGAGCTTGTCGAAGGTTTTCTTGCCGGTGAAATATTCGTCGCGCGCGGCGTTGAATTCGTCGTACCAATCGAGGATGTCCGCGAGGTACAGCCACGTGCGGATCACGTCGGAGAATTCCATGCCCGCGAGCTTGAGGGCGGCTTCCATGCGCTCGTAGGTGCTGATGGCCTGGGCATAGCGGTCGGCGGAGGTGTCGGCCGAGCCGATGCCCGTCATCCGGCAGTAGCGCCCGAACGGGCCGGAATAGACCGTGCCGACGGTTTGGCCGTCGAGGGAAATGCGTTCGAGAGTCGCGCCGGAGATCGCATGGACCTGCAGGCCAGACAGATTGCTGCCGCGGGTGTGGCCAGAGTCGACCCACATCGTCGGGATGTCTTCGGGCAGGTCGACCTGTTGGTCGAGCGGAGCAAAAATGTTGAGCACCACGATCTCGGCATTGCGCGCGGCGACCTCGCCCAGAGCAACGGACAGCTGCTCGGCGATGGGGGTGGTCGCGTCAGAGGTCGTGGTGATGAAATATTCGGTCACACCGTTCGATGCCAGGGAGGCAACAGCGGCATCGGCGGTTTGGATCTGCACGTCAATTGGGGCCATGAAATGTTCCTGTAGAATGCCCGGGGAATTGGGCGTTTTAGAGCGAGAGGATGTATTCGTTGAGGTCCTCGAGTTGGCTCCGAGAGAGCGTCGAGGTTGTACCGTGGGTATCGTTTTTGTTGAAGGTCGTCAGAACGTCCATCATGGTTTTGGCGCGGCCGTCGTAGAGATAGGGCCCAGTCCGCCAGCATTCCAGCAGCGTGGGGGTGTCGAACTTGGTTCCTTCTTCGTTGCCGACGCTGAGTTTGACGTCATAGGTTTCCAGGTCGGTGAAGTATTTTCCGGAGTGGCATTTCGCGCAGCCCGCCTTGGTGAAGACGGTTTTCCCGCGTTGGGCCTTGGCCGAGAGTTTGCCGTTGACGAGGTAGGGACTCGGGACGGCCTTGAGGGTCTTGAGCCAGGCGTCGAGGGCCTTGGCGTCGGATTCGGGGCGGATGGCGAACTGGATGTACTTGATGCCGGCGCGGACCGCGACTTCGGCCGTCGCGCGAATTCCGGTGATCATCACTGGCGGCGTGTAGTGGGTATAGAGCATCGTGCGGGTCTGCTTGGGGTTGCCCATGCCATCGTTCAGCAGGTCCCAGTTCAGCGCGTCGGCGCGCGCATCGGGGTGGCAGGAACTGCACGATTGCCACTTCTGAAGGCACAGAACTGCGTCGTGGAAGTAGATCTCTCCCTGGCGTTGTGGGGTGATGGCAATTTTGGGTCCCAGCGAAAGCGCACTGCACGCGCGAGGGGTCGTGTTGTCGAGTTCGACGCGGATCATCGAGTCGCTGAAATACATCGGCACCCAGGCGATGCGCCCGGTGATGGCGACGCTGCGCGGGCCCTTGTTGCCTTCGGGCAGTTCCAAGCGCCGGCGGATGCCCGCGAGGAACGACAGCTTGTTCTGGACTTCATTGGCCTGGTTGTTCTTGCGGTATTCGGCGATGCGCTTGTGCATTGCGTCGCGGTCGATGATCGACAATTCGTGCGTGCCGGCGTGAGTGACGACGACGGTTTTTCCGTTGGGGCTGACTGCGACGCCCCAGGGGTTGGCCGCGCCGAGGTCAACGTCGTCCAGCAGAACGGTGCTGAGCAGTGTGCGCTTTTCAATGTCGAGAATCGCCAGCGCGTTGGTGTTGATCCAGCCGCGCTCAATCTGCGTGGTGGGCAGTTGGTAGCGTGCGAGGATGTGCGTGAGGTAGGCGAATTTTCCGTCGGGGCTGATCGCCACGCCGCGCAGGCTCGTCGCGCCGTTGTCGAGGTTCAGCTCGGTGATGAGCTTGTCGGTGGTGGTGTCGATGAAGCTGACCTGGCAGTAGGCTTCGTTGCCATCGGCTCGGCCGGCGGGGAGCAGGTTCCCCACGATCAACGTTTTTCCGTCGGGCGTGACGGCCATGGCGACCGGTTCGCGGCTGACGGGGATGGTTTTGCCTGTCATGCCATTGACGACGACGTTGCGGAAGCGGTCGGCGACGAATACATTTCTGCCGGCGACGACCGGAGCGCACGGCGAGTGCAGGCCGGTCCTGATGTCGGTGGATTTATGGGTCTTGAGATCAATCGCGGTGAGCTTGCCCGGCGTGAGGCCTTGCGTGACATAGAGCTTGCCGTGGCCCAGAGCGATGCCCGTGACCGGCGCGTCGGTCTGGATCGTGGAAATGAGCTTCTGCGATTTTGCATTCAGCTTGAGGATTTTCGGACTCGTCCCACACGCAACATACAACACCGTTCCATCGGTCACAATGGCAGTGGGAGAGGCGTAGGTCGGCGCGTCTTGGGCGCGAGTCGCCTGCGTGGGCAGGCTGCACACCGCAAAAAGGATCAGTGCCAAAAACCCACAGCACATCCAGGCGCGTCGTTGTATTGCTAAACTCATCTTCATGGTGTTCTCCGTTCGATTTCAGGTCATGTGACCTGAAAGACTTTCTCTTACTGAGACTAACGAGGTATGTGCCGAATTATTATCAAAATTCATATAATAATTCGTCTCACAATTAAGCCTTTTTTGCGTTTTCCAGCGTGGCCTCGATTGTCCCCTCGACGATTTGATCTGTGATGGTGAACTGGGTATCCGATTGATCCTGTTCCGGCAAGTCGTACATCAACTCGAGCATGATCTCTTCGACCACACCGCGCAGGGCGCGTGCGCCGACATCGCGGGCGAGTGCTTTTTTGGCGATGGCGAGCAGGGCCTCGGAAGTGAATTCGAGCTTGGCGTGTTCCATTTCGAACAGGCGGGCGTATTGGCGCGCCAGTGCGTTTTTGGGCTCGGTGAGGATTTGGATCATGGCTGACTCGTCGAGTTTTTCCAGCGCCGTCACCGAAGGCAAGCGCCCGATGAGTTCGGGGATGAGCCCGAAGTGCACGAGGTCTTCGCTGGTGACCTGGGCGAGAAGCTCGGAGAGGTCGGCCGGCTTGGCGACGGCTTCGTCTTCGGCGAAGAAGCCGATGGACTGGCGCCCGACGCGTTTTTTGATAATTTCGTCGAGGCCGCTGAACGACCCGCCACAGACAAAGAGGATCTGCGAGGTGTCGATCTGGAGGTAGCTTTGCTCGGGGTGTTTGCGCCCGCCCTGGGGGGGGACGTTGGCGAGGGTGCCCTCGAGGAGCTTCAGCAGGGATTGCTGGACACCTTCGCCGCTGACGTCGCGGGTGATCGAGACGTTGCCGCCGGAGCGTCCAATTTTGTCGATTTCGTCGATGTAGATGATTCCGCGCTGGGCGGCTTCGATGTCACCGTCGGCGGCCTGGATCAGTTTGAGCAGGATGTTTTCGACATCTTCGCCGACGTAGCCTGCTTCGGTGAGGGTCGTGGCATCGGCGATGGCGAACGGGACGTTGAGCATGCGCGCGAGGGTTTTGGCAAGAAGGGTTTTGCCGCAGCCGGTCGGGCCGATCATCAGAACGTTGGACTTTTCGATTTCGACGTCACTGGCGGTCTCGTCGACAGAGTGTTGCAGACGTTTGTAGTGGTTGTAGACGGCGACGGCGATGATTTTTTTCGCGTGGTCCTGGCCGATGACGTATTCGTCGAGGAATTCCTTCATGGATCGTGGCGTGGGGACATCGCCGAGCATGGCCGCGACGGTCGGGGTGGACTTGCGTCGTTCCTGCTCGAAAATGTCGCGCGCGAGTTGGGAGCAAGGCGAGCAGATGAAGGTGTTCGGCACGCTGCCGGGCAAGAGTTGGCCGACTTCTTCGGCACCTCGCAGGCAAAAGCTGCACAGCAGTGTGTCGGTGGAATCGGGCGTATTGGGATCGGTGGGAGGTTGGGTCATGATGGAAATTCGGTTGGGTTGATTGTTGGGGGACGGGTCAGACGGCGGCGGTCAGGGAGACCATGGCCGAGGCGATGGAGAAGAAGATCAGGATGCTGGAGATGTCCATCAGGCAGGCGATGAACGGCCCGGACGTGACGGCGGGGTCCATGCCGATGGATTTGAACGCGAAGGGGAGCATCGCCCCCAAGAGGTTCGCAAGAGTCACCGCCACAAACATCGCCACGGCGACGCTGATGCTGATATTGAAGCATTGGGTCGAGTCGTGCGAGACCTCGAACCCGTAGGCAATGCCAAACGAGAAGGTTGCGAGGATCACACCCATGAGCATGCCGCGGAGCAGCTCACGGCGGAAGATTCGGGTCCAGTCTTTTTGGCCGAGTTCGTTGACCGCGAACGCGCGGATCATCAGCCCCGAGACTTGTGAGCCGGTATTCCCGGCTGAGGCGTTGATCAGCGGCATGAACATCGCGACCATGGCGAGGTATTTCTCGAAGCCTTTGAGGACCAGCACCGCGCCAGTCTCAAACGCCAGCAGCAGCAGCAGCCACGGCAATCGTTTGAGGAGCATGTCCCAGCTTGACGCGGAGAGATAGCTTTCGTCGAGGGCAGCCATCCCGGCCATCTTCTGCATATCCTCGGTCGATTCTTCTTCCTGGAGGTCCAGGACATCATCGACCGTGACGATGCCCACGAGAATGCCCGTGGAGTCGACGGCGGGGAGCACGGTGGCATCGTATTTTTTGAAGATGTCGATGGCGGTTTCCTGATCATCATTGGCATTGAGCAGGCCGCCCTGGTGGTCCATGAGGTCTTCGACGAGTTGGTCGTCTTCGGCGGTGAGAATTTGCTGGAGGCGCAATTCGTCGAGATAATTCCAGTTGTCGTCGACGACGTAGATCATATCGACGGTTTCGCGCTCGGCCGCAACGCGGCGGATGTGGCGCAGGACGTACTCGATGCTCCAGTCCTTGCGGACCGCGACAAATTCCGGCGTCATCAAACGCCCGATGGTTTCTTCGGGATAGGCCATCAGGTCGATGGCGATTTTGCGTTCTTTGCCGACGAGTTGATTCAGCAGTTGCTGGGAGAGTTTTCCGGGGAGCTCTTCGAGCAGTTCGGTACGGTCATCGGGTGGCATCTCATTGAGGATCTGTGCGACCCGTTCGCCCGAGAGCGTGCTGAGGAGATGTTCCTGTTGGTCGGGTTCAAATTCCCCGAGAATGTCTGCCGCCGTTTCCGTGGGAAGCATGCGAAAGGCGATCGCGAGTTCGGCGTCATCGGTGACGTGAACGAGCATGTCCGCGAGTTCGTGAATCTCCATGTCACGAAGCGCCTGCTTGAGATGACCGAACTGGCGGTTCTCAATCCAGAGGTGCAGAGGCAGCTGCGTGTTGTGAAGTTCTTTGGGGTCCATGCGATCTCGCTTTCATCAATTTCAGATAGTCCTATTTTGGCGATTCCGCCAGCGGTGTCAACCATTGGTCTGTTTTTCTCTTGAGACAAGCGAAAAGATTGGATATGATTCCTTGAGACGATTTACAGGGGATTCTATGCCAGAACGCCAACTTCGCAAAGAAATTTGGATCAATACACTCAGGGTTTGTCTTCCGATTGCCCTGTTGTCGGTCTTGGTGTGTGTCTTTTTGGCGCAACTTTCGGCCCAGCAGTCTCGCACACAGTTCAAGGAGAAGTTGGCTCTGCTTTCGGATTCCATACAGATTCGCATGGTCGGCCTTTTGCACGAGCCTCTTTCGGACGTCACATTTTTGCGGTCCATGCCCGCCCTTCAGGCCTATGTAGATTCTCCCACCGAAAAAAATAATCATGCGTTGGCCATGTATTTGCTAGGGTTTAGTCGCTCACGAGAGGTCTATGACCAGGTGCGCTACATTGATGCCGACGGGTTGGAACAGATTCGCATCGACCTTGACGCCCAAGGCAATGCGCGCATGATCCCCAAAGCGGAATTGCAGAATAAACGCCATCGGTATTACTTTACGAACACCGCGCAACTGAGTGATGGGGAATGCTATGTTTCGCCGCTGGATTTGAATGTTGAGCGTGGTGACATTGAACGGCCCTTCAAGCCGATGATACGCTTTGGCATGCCCATTCGAAATCAAGCGGGTCAGCTTCAGGGGATTATCCTGTTGAATTATCTCGCGGGAGAGGTTCTTTCCAGCTTCGATCAGGCCGTGCAAAAATCGTCCAATGACGTTTTTTTGCTCAACCACGAGGGGTATTATCTCTACGGCGGGGCGTTGAACCAGCGGTGGGGATTTATGTTCCCCGCTCGCAGTCAGTACACCCTTCAAAAACAGGATTCCGCGCTTTGGACATGCATCACCCAAAATTCCGAGGGAAAGTTTCTCTCTGCGAAGGGTGATTTTTGTGTCTTTTCCGCAGTGACCCCGTTTCAGCGTCTTCCCCAATTGGCGACGAAGTGGGGCAAGAAGGTCCAGGGGGGGCGGAACGATTTGGTCATGTACCTGCTCTGCCGTCTCAGCCAGAAGGAAATGAGCGAGAAAATTCAAAAGCTTCAGACGACGATCTATCTCGTGGCCGTCTTGATCAATTTGGCGTTGCTGGTCTTGATTTTCCTGCTGGTGCGTCACCGACTGGTCCGACGTCTTCTTTCGCGCCAACGTCGCGAAGGCGAAGACTCGTTGCGGCGCCAGGAAGCAGCCATTGCCTCGGACATTCAGGATGTATTGCTGGTGGACGAAATTCCGGAGACCCTCGTCGGGCTGACAATGGCGCGGGTTTCTTCACCCGCACGGGATGTGGGAGGCGATTTCCTTGCGTTTTGGTCCCAACATGGATGCCTGGATGTACTCATTGGCGATGTGATGGGCAAGGGGGTCCCGGGTGCGCTGTTGGCGGCGGCATTGAAGATTCGCTTCACCAATGCCCGAATTTTGGAGTCTGCCGCAGAAGGAGAATTACCCACCATCGAGGCGATTCTCCACGATTCACACAAAACGATTACGCCGATTTTGATTGGGTTTGAGCGCTACGCTACGCTGAACTATTTTCGGATCGACCCGCAGACCAAGAGGGCTTTGTGGATCAACTGTGGCCATGCGGAGTTGTTGCATTGCCGCACGGGAGAAGAAACCATTCGCCACATCCCCGGGCGGAACATGCCACTGGGCTTTACACAGGAAAGCGCATTTTACCGTCAAGAAGCATCCGTTGCATCGGGCGATGTGTTGGTGCTGTATTCCGATGGGATCACCGAGGCGACCAACTCCGAGAGTGAATTTTACGGTCAGGAGCGGCTGATGGATGTGATTGCGTCTCATCGGAGTGAATCGGCCGAGACGATCCTGGACGAAATTCTCCGCGACGTGGAAGACTTTATCCGTCCTGCGTCCCGGCGTGACGATTTGACCTGTGTGGTCATCTGCGTCGAGTGATGTTTGCCGCGTTGTTAGCGGCGGTGTGAGCCGTAGCGAATCAGGCCTCGGCTGTGTGGGCCTTTGGCCTCTTGGACCCGGTGAAGGAAGGCGCGGAATTTGCTCGCAGCCGGTCCCCAATCATCTCGGGTGTCCATTTCGGCAATGGCGCGGTCGGTGGGTAGTCCCGAGCGGAACAGCAGCGCGAAGGCCTCTTTGACTTCGTGGCGGTCTGTGGCGCTATAGCCCGCCCGGCGCATGCCGACGATGTTCAGACCACTGACTTGGTTTGTGTGTGTCATGATGCAGAACGGGGGGACGTGCATGGTTGAGACGGAGCTTCCCTGGCCGAGGCATCCTTCGCCAACCCAGCAGAACTGATGAATGCCGGCAAAGCCTGAAAGAATGCACCGTTCACCAAGTTCGCTGTGCCCTGCGAGGCAGGCACTGTTGACCAGTGTGGCCCCATCGAGGGTGGTACTGTCGTGGCCGGCGTGGGAATTGACCATCCAGTAGGTGTTGTTGCCAACGCGCGTGGCGCCGCCGGGGGTGGTCGCACGGTTGATGGTGACGCCTTCGCGGAAGGTGTTGTTGTCGCCGATGATCACGTAGGTCTCGTCATTGGGATCGAATTTTACGTCTTGGGGCACGCCGCCGAGGACGGCGAAGCTGTCGACGTTGTTGCCGGCCCCGAGGGTGGTAAAGCGGCGGATGACGGCATTGTTGTTCAGCACACAGCCGTCCCCGATGACGGTGTCGGCCTCGACGATGGCAAACGGGCCGATCTGGACGTTTTCACCGAGCTGGGCGCTGGGGTCAATAATGGCGGTGGGGTGGATGGTAGTGGTCATGAGAATCTCCCGTGGGTCAATGAATCAGGGGCAGTATAGCGAATCAGGCCTCTTCGGGCAATGCTTTTGCAAGAGCGTCGTCGGTTCGGTCTTCCCGCGGCGTGAACCAGATCGCCACCGCGGCACCGAGAACGACCAGGGGACTGGCGATATAAAAGCTCGATGTGGGGATTTGGTTGCTCAGCAGCCAGGCCATGAACCCGCCGATGATGAACTGCCCGAGATTGGCCAGCGAGACAATTTGCCCGCGCATGACCTTCATCAGGTGGTTGATCAGGGAATGGCCAATCAGCGTCGGCACAACGATCAGATAGAGGGTGATCCAAAGGTTTCGCGCTGTAAACGCGCCCGCCCACGATTCCAATGCGAGCGACACCAGCAGGCAAATTCCTCCCGCGATGGCGTAGAGCGGCACGAGGTACAGCCAGATTCCCGGCAGGTGTTTGCTCTTGCGCGCCAGGCCCACATAGAGTGTCAGCGTGATCATCGCTCCCAGTGCCAGCATGTCGCCCTTGAAGAGCTTGATGTCCGTGTCGAAATCGTTCGCGGCAATGATGCCCAGCCCGATCAGCGTCAG
>JABGPZ010000089.1 GCA_018644725.1 Phycisphaerales bacterium | reverse complement strand
TGGAGCGAGCAGCCGCGCCAATTGACGTCGCTGGAAATCCACGAAGGCGAGCTGATGGTCCTCAAGCAGCTCACCGAGAAGGTGGACATGATTCCTGTCGCCAAGGCCGCCACTCCCGAAGCGCCCAAGCCGGTTGATCCCGAAGCGGTCGACCCCAAGACGATTGTCAAGACCGAAAACGGAACGCCTCTGCCCGGCGTGGGTGACAAGACGGCCCAGGCGCGCAAAAATCTGTTTGACGCGAAATTCACCAAGAACGTCAAGGTCTATTCCGGCGACCGCCGCCTGCGCGGGGCCGACGATCTGACGTTGACGTTCCAGTGGGAAATGAAGGACGGCCTGAGCCGGAAGAAAAAATCGAAGAAACCCGCGATGGCGGGCGATCAGACCCCCGAAGAAATCGAAACGGCCAAGGCCGAAGCCGCCGCCGAGGCTGCGCCCAAGACACCCGCCGAGCCGGATTTGCTGATGGGTGGATCGAAAAAGACCGACCGTCTGGAAATTCACTGGACCGGGCCGCTGACGATTTCTCCGGTCGGGCATGTGGATATGCCATCGCGGCGCGATTTCAAAATCCGCGGCACAGGCAAACGCGTCGAACTCAGCGACGCACAGGCGCGGCTGGTCTGTCGGGAATTTGAATTCGTCAATCCGTCGCAGGACGCGCGCTTCTGGGGCGACACCACCTTGCCCGCACAGCTGTATCTCTTGCGCGGCGAAAAAGTCTCGGCGAAGGAAATCCAGTTTAGCCGCACCAAGGGCATCGCAACGCTGCTGGGCAAGGGGAGCATGATCCGCTTCGACCTCGGCAACGAGAAGGACCAGCCCGTCACGAGCTTTGAGGAGCTGGACGCCTATCTCGAAGCCCTCGCGACGGTCAGTGAAAACATTACCTGGGCGACCAAGGTGGACATCCATTTCGACATGAAGGAAATCGCGGGCAAGGACGGGAAGAAGCGCACTCGTCCGTTCGTGAAGGATGCCGAATTTTTCGACAAGGTCGTGCTCGTCCAAAGTCCCAAATCCAAAAACGACGCGCCCGCACCTCCTTCGGCGCAACGGCCCGATTCGGTGACGTGTGATCGTTTGAAGGTGTGGATGAAGGCCGCCGACAATGGCAAGGTCCGCATCGACAAGGCCGACGCAATTGGCCACGTGACCGCCTATCAGGACGGCAGCGAGATTTCGGCCAAGACGGTCGCCGTGACGTTCAAAGCGCAACCGAATAAGACCGACACTGCCAAGTCCGCCGCGACCGCCAAAAAGTCGCCCAAGGGAGGCATGTTCGCGATGGGACGCAGCGGCAAGGTCCGCGCGAGTCGCGTGGTTGCCGAGGGCGATGTCCAAGTGAAATACTTCGACCCCAAAGACTCCACGCGCGAGCCGCTGGAGGTGCAGTGTGACTATCTCAATGCCGATTTGCTGACCCAGCTTGCGGCCGTGGGTGGCAAGATCGATTCCAAGACCGGCAAGGTCCTCAAGATGGCGCAGATCATCCAGGGCAAAAACTCCATCACCGGCGGGCGAATCTTCTTCGATCAAAACGGCGAAGCTGCCAAAGTCGAAGGCCCCGGCATCTTGGTGTTCCACACCAGGCAGGACCTCAGCGGCAACACCCTCAAAGCTTCGCGCGCGCTGAAAGTGACCTGGCAGACATCGATGATCTATCACGGCAATCTGGGCCTGGGCACGTTCCAAGGCGATGTCGACCTCCGTAGCGCTGGCGAGCTGATGCAGTGCAGCACGTTGAAACTGAACTTCCAGAGCGACGACCAGACCGCACGAAAAGAGCGCGTCAAAGGCCGCTCGCTCGGGTTGGGACTGGATACCTATTCCAAGCGGTCGCTCTCGAGCCTCGAAGCGATCGGCGGTATGGGCAAGACGGAATTGGCGCTGATGCGCTCGACGAAGTTTGCTCCCACCAACGCCAATTGGCTCCAGCAACGCATGGAACTGCGCGGCAAGACGGTCTTCTATGAGGCCGCCAGCGGCAATGTTCGCGTTACGGGCAAGGGCACGTTCCTCGCCGAAGATTATCGCAAACCGATGGCGAGCAAAGCCGATCCCGATCCCGCCGCGCCTGTGGGTGCGATGAGCGGGGCCTCGGCCCAGCGTCCCAGCCAGACCGTGTTCAGCTGGACCAAGTCGATGGCGCTCCAGCAGCCACAGCGCACCGTCACGATGGAAGGCAGTTCCACGATGGTCCACCGCAGCGGCACGAACGTCCGCGAGATTCCCGGCATCGAGCACGAGCCCTGGGGCACGCTCCCCACCGGGCGCACGTCGAACATGCGTAGTGAGACGATGGTGGCAAGCTTCGCCGCCGCACCCAAGCCCGCCAAGCCCGCCGCCGCACCCAAGAAAGCGTCCGGCCTGGAAGGGGGCTTCTCGTGGGGACCGTTGGAAACCTTCCGTGCCAATCGCGACGTGACGGTGACCGACGGGCCGTATCGCGTTTCGGGCCAGCGGGTGGACTACAGCGCCAAAACGCAGAATCTGTTCATCTGGGGCTATCTCGACGGCGGCGAAAAGACCAACGCCCGCGTGAGCTATGAAAACAAGGCCACCGGCCAAGCCAGCAACTGGGAAAGCCCGACGATCCGCTGGAACATGAAGACCAACCGCATCGAAGTTGACGCCATTCGTGGCGGCGGCGGGATGTAACACGGGAGAGATGAATGACTGGACCCAAGCGATTTGCATTGTTTCTGGCGCTGCTGGCGGTGTTGGTGTGCGGCAGGTCGGCCCGTGCGGACGAGCCTCTCGCGCGCATTGAAATCGCTCCGGGTGGATCGCCGATCATCGTGCCGGTGACTCTGGGCGGGAAGACCTATTCGTTTCTGCTGACGACGACTCTGCCGCGGACGGCGATTGATCCTTCGCTGCGTGAGCATCTCGGCAAGCCCAAAGAATACTATGATGTGACGAAGGATGGCGTGACCACCCGTGTGCCGATCTTCTATGCACCGGATGCAAAAATCGCCAAGGGCCTGACGCTCAAAACCGGGGGCGTGGTCGTTCTGCGCGACTTCCAGAAGATTCGCGAGATCACTGGCCTGGACATTCGCGGGATGATCGGCATGTCGTTTCTCCGCCAATACACCATCCGCATCGACTTTGACCGCGGATTGCTCGACTTCTATAAAGCCCTCCCGCCCAATGCCGCGCCCAAAGAATTCGGCTCGATGCTGAAGGTGACCTTTCACAAGGAATTGCCGTTCCTCCCGGGGGAACTCTTCGGCCGGACCCTTCCATTTTTGATGCACCTGAGCTATCCCGGGAGCGGGATGCTGGAAAAAAATCTATTCACGGGCTATCTCAAAAGCGGGAAAATCAAGAAGACCAAGTTAACCATGCTCGAGCTCGCTGGCGGGACTCACCGCAGTATCATGGGGCGGATTCCGTCGTTTTCGCTCAAGACGGTCGGGACGTTTACGAATTTACTCTTCGATTCCGGGCAGGGGAATTTTCTCGGCCTGGGGTTCTTTCGGCGTTTCAATCTGACGCTTGATTTTCCCAACGGGCGACTCTTTTTCGCGCCGTCGAAACAATTCCGCGTCGAAGACCAGGCCGACATGAGCGGGCTGCACCTGCGCAGTACACGCAAGAAGTCCGAGGCCGAAACCGTGTACATCGAAGCCGTCGCCAAAGGCTCACCCGCCGAAGCGGCCGGGCTCAAGAGCGGCGATGTCCTCATCAAGATCAACTCTCAGAACATTTTGGACTATACGCTCGCGGCGATTCGCAACTTCCTCAAATCCAAACCGTCCCAGCGCGTGGAACTGGTTTTTCGGCGCGGGAAGAAGTTGTACAAAACCTCTTTTCTCCTCAAAAAACAAATCTGACCCAACGATATAAAGGATTTTCCCATGACACAGGTTTGCATCGGCATCGACTTTGGCGGCACAGGCATTAAATATACGGCACTCGACGAGGCCAACACGCATCGCGAAATATATTCGGTTCCCACGCCCGTCGCCGACGGCAAGGACGCGATCCTCAAGCAGATCGTTACGGGCTGTGAAGACTACATCAAGCGTCTTGGCCTTTCGCGCGACGACGTGTTGCGCATCGGCATCGGCTCGCCCGGGCCGTTGAGCGTTGACCGCGGAATCATTCTCGCGTTGCCGAATATTCCCAACATGAAAAACGTGCCCATCAAGTCGATCATCGAAGAGGCGACGGGAATTCCCACGACACTCGAGAACGATGCCAACGCCGCGAGTTATGCCGAGTTCCTTTGCGGCGCGGGCGCGGAAGTCTCGAACATGGTCATGCTCACACTCGGCACGGGCGTGGGCAGCGGGATCATCATCGGCGGCTCGTTGGTCCACGGCGCACACGACATGGGCGGCGAGTTGGGACACCTGATCGTCGATCCCGGCGGGCGGCTATGCTCGTGCGGGCAGAAGGGCTGCCTCGAAGAATATTCCTCCGCCGGCGCGATGGGTCGCTATGCGACCAAGGCGTTGCGCGCGGGCGAAGGGTCGGACAGCTTGCTTCAGACGGTTCTCGCCGAGAAGGGGAGCATCGATGCGCTCGACATCGAAAACGCAATGCTCGCCGGCGACGCGTTCGCCAAAGTACGCTGGGACGAGTTCTGTCACTTCCTCGCGATTGGCTGTGTGAACATCATTCGCATGCTCGACCCCGACCGCATCGTGCTTTCCGGCGGGATCACCAAGGCCGGCGACACTCTGTATACGCCGCTGATGGAGCAGTTCCGCGCGATGGACTGGACGTTGCTGGAAACGCAAACCGACATTGCCATCGCGCAGCTTGGCAGTGATGCTGGCGCGGTTGGCGCGGCGGGCGTAGCGTGGTACGACGTTAAGAATCAGAAGGGCGCATAGCCGAAGGCCGAAACAGGGCCGCAAGGACTCCGTCGAGCGCCACCGCAAGGCTCAGACCGATGAGGTCGGCGAGAATGTCGCCCCAGCCGAAGAATCGATTGACCAGTGGTTGGGTTGTCTCGTCGAACAGCGCGTAGAGCGGAAAAATAAGGACCGCCCATGTCGCGCGCCGTCGCCAGGGATGGGAGTGGATGCGGCCGCGGATCAGCCACGCTGCCGCGAGAACAAAGTAGCCGATGACGTGAAGAGTTTTGTCGCTGGCGTGGAGGTCCGGGATTTTTTCGGCCGGAAGGTGCGTCACAACATAGGACGCGATCCACAGCGCTACGAGGCCAACCGTACTGAGGCGACGAAGGGTCATGACGGTTCGGTGGGGCGGTAGCAGTTCAGCAGTTCGTTGGCGAGCAGGGCATAGTCGTTCGCGCCGTTGGATTTCGCGTCATACTCGAAAATTGTTTTTCCGTGCGAGGGCGCTTCGGCGAGGCGAATGTTGCGGCGGATTACGGACTGGAACACGCGTGCTTTGGCCCAGGGGGTGTCGTCGTTGCGCGAGGCCTCGAAGAAATCGCGCACTTCTTCGACCACGTCACGTCCGAGGCGCGTAACGGTTTCGTACATGCAGAACAGAATGCCGCGCACGATGAGTTTTGGGTTGAGGTGCTGCTGGACGAGTTCGATGGTCTTGAGAAGTTTTGCGAGGCCCTGGAGCGCGAGGAAGTGCGGCTGAAGGGGGATGATGATTTCGTCGGCGACCGAGAGGGTGTTGATCGTCAACAGGCCGAGGGACGGGGGACAGTCGAAGATGACGAAGTCCTGCGTGGGGGGCTTGAGGGCGAAACTTTTCTGAAGGATCAGGTTGCGGTCGTCGCGTTCGGCGAGGATTGTTTCGGCCGCAGCGAGGTCGGTGGTCGACGGGCTGAGGAAGAGTTTGTCGCGAACGGGGACGAGGGTGTCGGCAAACGCGACGTCGTCGGCGAGGACGTCGTAGAGCGTGGCGTGGTTGTGGTCGACTTCGTGTCCAAAGTAGAGCGAGAGATGCCCTTGAGGGTCGAGGTCGGCCATGCAAACGCTCTTTCCGGCGGCGGCGAGCGCGGCCGAGAGGTTTGCGGCGGTGGTGGTTTTTCCCACGCCGCCTTTCTGGTTGATAATTGCTATGGCAGTCACGATTTGCTGATTATAGAGAGTCTGGGCGCAGGTGCAAGCGGGAAACAAAAAAAGCGTGAGACCCATAGGCCTCACGCTGTGGTTCGCAGGTGAAGAAAGTTCAACCTGTGACACGTTCGGAACTCGTTGGACACGCAGGGTGCCTGTGATATCCGTGGGTCACTGGGTGGTTATTTTTTCTTCTTCGCGGGTTTTTTCTTCGCGGTCTTCTTCTTTGCCGTCTTCTTTACGGCCTTCTTTTTTGGCGCGGCCTTTTTCTTAGGTGCGGCCTTCTTCTTAGCGGGGGCCTTTTTCTTGACGACTTTCTTCTTGGTCGTCTTCTTTACGGCCTTCTTTTTGGGCGCGGCCTTTTTCTTGGGCGCAGCCTTCTTCTTGACGACCTTCTTGACGGCCTTCTTCTTGGCGGGAGCCTTTTTCTTGACGACTTTCTTCTTGGTCGTCTTCTTTACGGCCTTCTTTTTGGGCGCGGCCTTTTTCTTGGGCGCAGCCTTCTTCTTGACGACCTTTTTGACGGCCTTCTTCTTGACGACTTTCTTTTTGGTCGTCTTCTTCACGGCCTTCTTTTTGACAATCTTTTTCTTGGGCGCAGCCTTCTTCTTGACAACCTTTTTCTTGGGCGCGGCCTTCTTCTTAGCGGGAGCCTTCTTGACGGCCTTCTTCTTGACAACCTTCTTCTTGGGCGCAGCCTTCTTCTTAGGCGCAGCCTTCTTCACGACCTTCTTCTTTACAACTTTTTTCTTGGGCGCAGCCTTCTTCTTGGGCGCGGCCTTCTTTGCTACTTTCTTCGCCATGGCGGTCTCCTTTGTTTCTCGTACGGCACAACTTCAGATTCCTGCCGGCCATCCATGGCCTGGTTCGCAGGGGCGTTCTGAACCGATCAGGAACGCGTCTTTACTTATTCGACACGATCCGCCCAAAAAATTCAATGGTATTATGGAACTACAACAAAAAATTATTCTTTGCCGATTTAGTGAATCGAGGATTCACTTCTCCAGAATGTTTGAAATTACCCCTACGATTCGGATAGAATAGACGGAATGTCCCTAGGCCTTTTCGACTTGACCCAAGGAACCCGCCGCGATGAAAACCGCAACAACAACCCACGACGTTCACTTCCCGCGCAAACACTCCGGCAAGGAGATCGTCATCATCGGTGCGCGCGAACACAATCTCAAGGGCGTGCATGTCCGCATCCCCCGCGACAAGCTCGTGGTGGTGACGGGCCTCTCTGGCAGCGGCAAAAGCTCGCTCGCGTTTGATACGATCTACGCCGAGGGCCAACGGAAATATGTCGAGTCGCTCAGCGCCTATGCGCGGCAATTTCTCGATCAGCTCGGCAAGCCCGACGTCGAACACATCGAAGGCCTGCCGCCGACGGTCGCGATTGAACAGCGTGGGGGCGGGTCGAATCCGCGTTCGACCGTCGCGACGACGACAGAAATTTATGATTACCTGCGCCTGCTGTTTGCGCGCGTGGGTACGCCGCACTGCTGGATTTGCGAAAGAGAAATTACATCCCAAAGTGTCAGCCAAATCGTCGACACCATTTTTGACACGCTTCCCGAAGGGACAAAGTTCCTCGTGCTCGCGCCGATTGTCCGTGGCCAAAAAGGGCAGCACACCGAGCTGCTTGCGCACATGATGCGCGAGGGGTTTGTCCGCGTTCGCATCGACGGCGAGATGCACGAGTTGAAGGATCACCCGAAAATTGCCAAGACCAAAGCGCACACCATCGAGGTCGTCGTGGACCGTCTCGTCGCCAAGCCCGCGATTCGCACACGCCTGGCCGACAGTCTGCAAACCGCGATGGATCTTTCTTCGGGGTTGGTGGGAATTTGTCACGAACCGATTGTCGACGGCGAACCCGTCGGCGGAAAAATTGAATACTCCACCTGGATCGACCAACTCTACAGCGCGACCTATGCCTGCCCCGATCACCCCGAAGTGAACCTGCCCGAACTCGCTCCGCGCATGTTCAGCTTCAACTCGCCCTATGGCGCGTGCAAAGAGTGCGACGGGCTGGGGACGATTCTCGAATTCGATCCCGAGCTGATTGTCCCCGACCGGACGGTGACGCTTTCGGGCGGTGCGATCGATGCCTGGCGACACGGCGGCAAACGCATGAACATTCTCTACAACCGCATGATCCGCCAATTCTGCCGGAGTCACAGCATTCCTCCGGTGACGCCGTATTGCGAGTTGACCAAGGCCCAAGAGCAGCAGCTCCTTCACGGCGACGACGACTTTGAGGGTGTGTTGCCGAATCTTACGCGCCGCTGGAAAACCACGGACAGCGAATTCGTCAAGGCGCGTCTCCACGCGTACATGTGCGAACAGCCATGCCCCGCTTGCCAGGGCGCGCGGTTGGCTCCGGCGTCGCTGGCGGTGACCATCGCGGGGATCACGATTCATGACGTCACGCAGATGTCGATCACCGAGTCGCACAGTTGGTTTGACACGCTGGAGCTGAACGATGAGCAGGCACGCATCGCCGAGATGATCCTCAGGGAGATTCGCCACCGTCTGACGTTCCTCAATGACGTGGGGCTGGGCTACATTACGCTCAACCGGACCAGCGCAACGCTTTCGGGCGGCGAGGCCCAGCGCATCCGCCTCGCGACGCAGGTCGGCAGCGGCCTGGTGGGGGTGTGCTATGTCCTCGACGAGCCGACCATCGGCCTGCACCAGCGCGACAACGAACGGTTGATCCGAACGTTGCAGCGCTTGCGCGATTTGGGCAACACGGTCATCGTCGTCGAGCATGATGAAGACACGATCCGCATCGCGGACGAAGTGATCGACGTTGGCCCCGGTGCAGGAAAGCACGGCGGCCGCATTGTCGCCCAGGGCACGCTCAAGCAGCTTATGGCCTCGAAGGAATCGGTCACCGGGAAATATCTCTCCGGCGAATTTGAAATCGAATCGCCCGAAAAGCGGCGCAAGCTCAAGACCCGTCACTGCCTGCAGATCAAAGGCTGCACAGAGCATAATCTCAAGGCGGTGAACGTAAAAATTCCTACCGGCGGCATCGTTTGCGTTACGGGCGTCAGCGGCAGCGGCAAGAGTACGCTCATCAATCAGACATTGATTCGCGGATTGCGTCGCAAGCTGCATGGATCGAAATTGCGCCCGGGGAAACACAAATCACTCCTGGGCCTGAGCAGCATCGACAAGGTGATCGAGATCGACCAGTCGCCCATCGGCCGCACGCCGCGATCCAATCCCGCAACCTACACGGGCGTGTTCGACCAGGTCCGGACGCTGTTTACCCAGACCCGCGAGGCGAAAATCCGTGGCTACAAGCCCGGCCGATTCAGCTTCAACGTCAAGGGTGGGCGCTGCGAAGCCTGCCAGGGCCAAGGCGTCAAACGCATCGAAATGCATTTCCTCCCCGACGTCTATGTGACGTGTCAGGAATGCAAAGGTTCGCGCTACAATCGCGAAACCCTCGAGATCAAATACAAAGGCAAGACCATCGCCGACGTATTGGCGATGCGGATCGAAGAAGCGCTGAACTTTTTCGAGAGCTTCCCGAAGATCAAGCAGATGCTCCGTGCGCTGTCAGATGTGGGGCTGAGCTATGTTGAACTCGGCCAAAGTTCCACGACGCTGTCCGGCGGCGAGGCCCAGCGTGTCAAGCTGGCCAGCGAACTGGGCAAGCGCTCGACCGGCCACACACTGTATGTCCTCGACGAGCCGACCACCGGCCTGCACTTTGCGGACATTCACAAATTGATGGACGTGCTGAACCGCCTCGCCGACCACGGCAACACGGTGCTGATTATCGAGCACAATCTCGACGTGATTAAGTGCGCTGACTGGATCATCGACCTCGGGCCCGAAGGCGGCGACGGGGGCGGGGAAATTATCGCCGAAGGCACTCCCGAAGAAATCATCGCCCATCCCACCAGCCACACCGGCATCTATCTCAAGCGGCATCTGGAAATTCAGGGCAATGCCAACGCGTAGCGGGGTTATTCGAATCGCGCGGGTTGGCCGGTGGTTTCCAGCAGGCTCCGGTAGAGTCGCCCGTCGGGGTTGATGCACTGTTTGCCGCGGGTGATCAGGCGCATGGGCAGGTGGACGAAGGCGTTGTTGCGTTGGCCGACGACCATTTCTGTCCGGCCGGACATTGCCGCGTGGACGGCGCCCTGGGCGAGCTGAAGGCAGTACAGGCTGTCCTTGGCCGTCGCCGCCGCCGAGCGGATCATGTAGCTCGGATCGATGTATTTGACGGTGTGTTCCATCCCGGCCGAATCGAGATCGGCAGAGATCGCGTCTTTGAGGAATGTGCCGATGTCGCCGAAACGCACGTTGCCCGTCGGGTCGGTCGCATCGGTCATTGTGAGATGCTCCTGGCCGGCCCCCTCGGCGACGATGACGCAGCAATGGCGTTTGAATTCGAGGCGTCGACGAATGTGCGCCAGCAGGCCTCCCGGGCCTTTGAGCGTAAAGGGGACCTCCGGAATCAAAACGATGTCGGCGAGGTTGGTCGCCAGTGCGGCCGAAGCTGCAATCGAGCCGCTGTCGCGCCCCATCAGCTTCACCAGGCCTACGCCATTGCGGGCGGCTTCGGCCTCGGTGTGGGCACAGCGCACCGTGTGGGTCGCCAGCGAAAACGCCGTTTCAAAGCCAAACGATTTGTCGAGGTACAGGATGTCATTGTCGATGGTCTTGGGGATGCCGACGATGCTGATGGACGCGCCGCGTTTGCGGATTTCATCGGCGAGGTCCAGTGCGCCGCGCTGGGTTCCGTCGCCGCCGATGACAAAGAGAATCTTGATCCCCATCCGCTCGAGAGTGTCTACGACTTCGACGGTATCTTTTTTGCAGCGTCCCGCGCCGAGGACCGTTCCGCCGGTGTTGCGGATCGAGCGCACCCGCTCGGGCGAAAGTTCCATCGGTGTGTGGCAATAGGGCTGATGGAGGCCCTGGTAGCCATAGCGGAAGCCGGAAATTTCGCGGATGTTGTAGCTGTGCCACAGTGTGAGCACGAGCGCACGGATGACGTCGTTGAGCCCCGGGCAGAGTCCGCCGCAGGTGACGATGCCGACGTGGGTGTTGTGCGGCTCGAAGAAGAGTTGCTCGCGCGGGCCGGCCAGTTCCAGACTCAGGGTTTCTTTCGCGGCTGCGAGTTTTTCCAGGCGGGTGTGTAGCATGCATCGCGCGTCGTCGTTGACGAAATTCGCGGGCGGGAGATATTCATCGCTCCGGCCAAGGTCGTCGGGGCCGGGAATGTCGAGCGTCACCAGCGGCGAAAGAATCGTCGCTTCGCCCAGGCGCGGGATTTGAAGATCGGTAGCGGTAAGGTCTTTCATACATGGCCCTTTCGGTGGAGTCCCTGTATCGTATGAGCCGAGGCATCAGAATGCAAGGCCGGCGGAGATCAAAAAAACGGACGACCCGAAGGGCCGCCCGTTGGGTGGGGGTGTGGTGGGGTTATGCCTGGGGCTGGGATTCGTCGCTCGTCGCCAGGTCTTCGTCCTCTTCGGGGAGGAAGCCATCGGGGTCGTCGTCATTGTCCGCGCCGACCTCCAGCGGCGTGTCCCAATGCAGCGCACCGAGGAAGGCCTGGGCGACGTTGGTCAGGTGGTCGCCAATTTTTTCGAGGTTCTGGATCGTGTCGACGAACAGCAGGCCCGAAAGCGCGTGGCAGTCGCCGGCGTGGAGGCGCTTGACGTGGTTGCGACGGAAGGTCTTGAGCATCAGATTGATCTCGCCTTCGTTTTGCAGCGCGAGGGTCGCTTCGGTGGGATCCCCATCTTCCAGCGCGCTGATGATGTGCTCGAACATCCGCTCGACGCGATCGCGCATTTTCCCGATTTCAATTTCGGCATCGTGCCCGAAGGGGTGCTTCTTTTCCGATTTGCGCTGGGCGATCTCGGCGATGTTCACGGCGTGGTCACCGATCCGTTCGATGTCGTTGACCGAGTGCATCAGCACGGGTAGCTCTTCGGAGATGTCTTCGGGGAGGATGCGCTGGGAAAGTTTCACGAGGTAGCTGGTGATGCCAGACTGGAATTCGTCGGTGGCCTCTTCTTTGGCCTGGACGGTTTTGAGAACCTTCGTGTTTCCGTTGCTGAGTCCGTCGAGAGCGTCGGTCATCGCGCTACGGGCCATGTGGGTCATGCGGGAAAATTCGCTGCGAACCTGCTGGAGCGCAAAGCCGGGCGTGTCGAGGAGGTGTTCTTCGAGCGTGACCGGGCGCAGTTCGGTTTCTCTTTTGGTCACGGGCATGAGGCGTTCAATCAGCCATGCCAGCTGCGAGACGAACGGCAGGAATACCAGCGTCGCGAGGATGTTAAAGGCGGAGTGCGCCGTGGCGATGAGGTAGGTCGCTTCTTTTTTGGCCGAGAGGGTGTTGCCGCCGAACAGGCCGCGCATCGATTCCCAAATGGTGCTGGAGATCTTGGCGAAGTGGCCGCTGTAGAAGAACGGCAGCATCGCCAGTGCCCCGACGACCTTGAAGAGCGTGTGGCTCATCGCGGCGCGCTTGGCGGCGCGGGAGGCGTTCAGCGCGGCGAGTTGAGCGGTGATGGTGGTCCCGATGTTCGCACCGAGGATGATCGGCAACACGGAGTTCAGTGCTTCGGCTCCACTGCCAAAGCCGCCTTGAGAGGCGATCATCACGACGATCGACATCGACGCAGATGAGCTTTGGACAATCATCGTCACCAGCGCGCCAGCCCCCAGCGCCAGAAGCGGACTGGAGGTGAGGTTGTCGAGGAAGATCTTCAGTGGAGCATCTTCGGATTCGAACAGTTCCCTCGGCACGGCATCTTTCATGAAGCTCAGGCCGATAAACAGCAAGCCCAGCCCCAGCAGGATGGTACCGGTGGTTTTGTATTTTTGGTGGCTGAAAAACATTTGGAACATGAAGCCCGCCGTCACCATCGGCAGGGCATAGGTGCTGATCTTGAGACTTTTGGCGGCATCCTGGGCACTGGCGGTATCGCTGTCGGACGCAGCCGCGACGAGTGCCACGATCCAGATCGTCGCCGTCGTGCCGACGTTCGCGCCGAGAATCACGCCGATCGCCTGACGGAGTTTCATCAGCCCCGCATTGATCAGACCGACGACGATGACGGTGGTCGCCGACGACGATTGAATGATCGCAGTGACACCAAATCCCGTCGCCACGCCCGCGAAGCGGTTGCCCGTGGCTCGTTGCAACATCGTCCGCATCTTGTCGCCCGAAGCCATTTTCAGACCCTGGCCGAGCAGTTCCATGCCGTACATGAACAGTGCCAGGCCGCCGACGCAATTGAAGATCAGCGACATCGTCGAGTCGCCTGCTGCAAGAATCTGTGTCATGGTGTCTCCTTGTGAATAAATTTACACTATGATAGATAGGAAACTTGCGCCTCGCAAGCAAGGTAAGAATCGGTCAAGAAATAGCACGCGAATTGTAACTATCTTGTCATGAATTGGTTATGACGAAAATGATTGCGTAAATATTTTTTCAACCCCCGCGCATCCTTATAAGTGGGGGATGCGGCTTTTGGCCACCGACGACACTCATAACGACATTTCCCCCAGCCGCACCGCAACCGAGGATACGGTAGGGCGCGCGATTCTTCTGGTGGGATGGCTGGGAGAGTTGTCGCCGAGCGCTATGCGTTCGATTTGTCGGCGAGGGCGTCTTCTTCGGGAAGGGAGCCTTCGGGGTCGTCGTCGTTGTCTGCGCCGACTTCCATCGGCGTGTCCCAGTGCAGCGCACCGAGGAAGGCCTGGGCGACGTTGGTCAGGTGGTCGCCAATCTTTTCGAGGTTCTGGATCGTGTCGACGAACAGCAGGCCCGAAAGCGCGTGGCAGTCGCCCGCGTGGAGGCGCTTGATGTGGTTGCGGCGGAAGGTTTCGAGCATCTGGTTGATCTCGCCTTCGTTTTGCAGCGCGAGGGTGGCCTCGGTGGGGTTGCCGTCTTCGAGGGCGTTGATGATGTGCTCGAACATCCGCTCGACGCGGCCGCGCATTTTGCCGATTTCGATTTCGGCGTTGGGTCCGAAGGGGTGGCCCTTTTCGGTTTTGCGCAGGGCGATTTCGGCGATGTTCACCGCGTGGTCACCGATCCGTTCGATGTCGTTGACCGAGTGCATCAGCACAGGCAGCTCTTCGGAGATCTCTTTCGAGAGGGTGTGCTGGGAAAGTTTCACGAGATAGTTGGTGATGCCAGCCTGGAATTCATCGGTGGCTTCTTCTTTGGCCTGGACGGTCTTGAGAACCTTCGTGTTGCCGTTGTTGAGCCCGTCGAGGGCTTCGGTCATCGCGCTACGGGCCATGTGGGTCATGCGGGAAAATTCGCTGCGGACCTGCTGGAGCGCGAAGCTGGGCGTGTCGAGAAGGTGTTCTTCGAGCGTGACCGGGCGCAGTTCGCTCTCGGCCTTGGTCACGGGGATCAGGTGTTCGATCAGCCATGCCAGCTGGGAGACGAAGGGCAGGAACACCAGCGTCGCGAGGATGTTAAAGGCCGTGTGGGCGGTGGCGATAAGGAATTGCGTCTCGCCGCCTTTGACCGTGCTGACGTCTACGCCGCCGCGAATCGAATTCCACAGCGTGATGGCCGTATCGGCAAAGAATCCACTATAGAACAGCGGCAGCATCGCCAGCGACCCCGCGACGTTGAACAGCGTGTGGGCCATGGCTGCGCGTTTGGCGGCGCGCCCGGCATTGAGTGAGGCGAGTTGGGCGGTGATGGTCGTGCCGATGTTCGCGCCGAGGACGATGGGCAGCACGGACGACAGAGCAGCCTGTTGGTCTCCGCCGAATCCGTCGGCGCTGGCAATCATGACCACGATGGTCATTGAGGCCGATGAGCTTTGGACGATCATCGTGACAATCGCGCCGGCCGCCATCGCGAGGATCGGACTGGAGGTCAGGTTTTCGAGGAACACTTTCAGCGGAGCGGCTTCGCCGTCGAACAGTTCCCTGGGGACGGCCGCTTTCATGAAGTGCAGGCCGATGAACAGCAGGCCCAGCCCCAGGAGGACCGTGCCGGCGGTTTTGTATTTCTGGCGGGCGAAGAACGTATGGAACACAAAGCCCAGCGCGACCATCGGCAGCGCATAGGTGCTGATCTTGAAGCCTTTCGCGCCGGCGACCATGGCCACGATCCAGATCGTCGCGGTGGTACCGATATTCGCGCCGAGGATCACGCCGATTGCTTGGCGGAGTTTCATCAGGCCCGCATTGATCAGGCCGACGACGATGACCGTGGTGGCCGACGACGATTGGATGATCGCGGTGACACCCATGCCGGTCGTCACGCCCGCGAAGCGGTTGCCCGTGGCTTTTTGCAGCATTGAACGGAGCTTGTCGCCCGAGGCCATTTTCAGACCATTGCCGAGAAACTCCATCCCGAACATAAACATGGCCAATCCGCCGATGCAGTTGAAGATCAGGGACATCGTCGAGGCGTCGTCGGCGGCGAGTATCAGTGAAGTCATGGGGGGCTCCTTGTGGGAATTAAATCTCTGTGATGTCCCCTAAGTATAAAAATGGCGTTCACAATTCAAGTTAAGATTGGGTTAATATGGCGTGAGGGTTTCGCAACTCAAGGTTTTGCAGTGGATTAGGACAGTTTCGGTGCGGGAATATTTTTATAATACGCCTCTGTCGTGCGTCGCGTGATTGGTGCTGGCGACGATGGTTTGGAGAGTGCGGGGGGCATCATTCCCGCTTCATGGCCGGGTTCAAATGGTTGCGTTTCCTCGCGCTTTTGGATACAATGCCACGCCCAATCCATACAACCAAGGAGTGCTACGATGGGAATGACAATTACGGAAAAAATTCTCGCTGCCCACGCGGGTCGCGACAACGTGACACCTGGCGAAAAGGTCTGGTGCAAGGTCGATGTCCTGCTGACCCACGACGTATGCGGGCCGGGAACGATTGGCATTTTCGAGGAAGAGTTCGGCGAAGACGCTTCGGTGTTCGACCCCGAGGGCGTCGTGATTATTCCCGACCACTATATTTTCACGGCCGACGACAAGGCCCAGCGCAACATCGAAATTCTCCGCAGTTTTGCCGCCAAGCACAAGCTGCCGTATTATTATGATCCGGATTTCATTCCCTCGGGCGGTTGCCCGGGCGAAATTCCCCCGTGCTATCCCGACCCGCGCAATACGAACTATGGCGGGGTCTGTCACGTTGCGCTGCCCGAGCGCGGCCACGCACGACCGGGTGAAATCCTCATCGGTACCGACAGCCACACCTGCACCCATGGCGCGTTCGGCCAGTTTGCCACCGGCATGGGCAACACCGACGCTGCATTCGTCCTCGGCACGGGCAAGACCTGGCTGATGGTCCCCGAGAGCCAGAAGTTCACTTTCACCGGCGAGCTGCCGTGGTACATCATGGGCAAGGACCTCGTCCTCCATGCCATCGGCGAGATCGGCTTCGATGGCGCGACCTATGGCGCGATGGAGTTCGACGGCGAGACGGTGATGAGCCTGAATATCGACGAGCGTTGCACGATGACGAACATGGCCATCGAGGCTGGCGGCAAGAACGGCATTATTGCGGCCGACGACCTGACCGAAGAATTCGTCCAAGCGCGCACCGACAAGCCCTACACGAAATATGAGTCCGACCCCGACGCGAACTACCTCGCGACGTTCACCTACGACGCTTCGACGCTCGAACCGACCGTCGCCAAGCCGCACTCGCCGGGCAACCGCGCGACCGTGCGCGAAGTGGCCGGAACGAAGATCGACCGGAGCTACATCGGCAGCTGCACCGGCGGGAAAACCACCGATATGCTGGCGGCCGCGATGGTCCTCAACGGGAAAAAAGTCACCGTGGACACATTCATCGTGCCCGCGACGCCGGCCGTGGATATCTCGCTCGACGAGCTGAAAGTGGACGGCAAATCCCTCCGCGAAATCTTCACCGAGTCTGGCTGCCGCATCGGCCCGGCTGGGTGCGCGGCATGCCTCGGCGGCCCGCAGGACACGTTTGGGCGCGCGAATGAACCGCTGACGGTGGTTTCGACGACCAACCGCAACTTCCCCGGCCGCATGGGCCACAAGGAAGCGCAGATCTACCTCGCCAGCCCGCTGACCGCCGCTGCATCCGCCATCACCGGCGAGCTCACCGACCCCCGCGACGTCGTCACCCTCACCGGCCCCGTCGGCACGAGGGAATAGTCGAAAGGCGATTGAATCAATAACAATAGGGCCATTCCCATTTTGGGGGTGGCCTTTTTTATGATTTTTTCTTTTTTGATTTAGAACCCCGTCCACCTTTTCGTTCCGCAGGTTCGGGGACTTTCGGGCCAGGTGTGACATTTATCATAACACTACCTCCAAGTTTATGCGCTAAACTGGAAATCGGAACGTTTTTCTCTTTTGCTTCTTCAATGAGATTAGCAATATCCTCACCTCGAAAAGTTTGTCCGTCATTTCCTGTAACAATCGTGCTGAAATGTATAGTACTTTCCTCATTCTTATTGGTTGGCTTGGAATATCTTACTAAGTCTTCCGGTTCAATATTTTCAAATAATTCCTGTATCCCTTCACCATAGAGAAAATTATTCGCAAATATATCGGAATGATTGTCTAACATATAAAACTTGAAAATGTCTTCTTCAGAGAAGGGGACATGAAAGTCCTTGTATTTAATGAAAGGTTTTTTGTCAATACGCATTTGAAAATGGTAATGTGGGGTAATTCCGTAAGCACCATTCGAATGTCCAGTATAATCAGAATTTGAACAACTAAATGACCACTCTAGATTTTTGTGTTGAATAGTCAGTGCAAGTTTCATTTTTCCAGAATATTCCTCAGGAAGATTATTGATGTTTCCCAATGTGGAGTCGATATTTGCTACCCATCGCAAATAGGCACAGATGCGAAAGTATCCAAATTTGGAGTAAAGATTCGGAAAGTGTTTCTTTTTAAAGCCGTTTGGCTTTAATAGCCAATGTAGGCATGGGATTCGCGTTGTAAATGAGGTTAGAGGTTTATTACAGATAGAACAATTCTTATGGGCATCTTGAAAAATACCGTTTTTCGGGGTGAGGGATGTGATTGGACGG